>CAZGIL010000172.1:0-1014 GCA_964526265.1 Candidatus Woesearchaeota archaeon | reverse complement strand
TTTCTTTCTTTTTCTGAATTAAGCAATATATAAAACATATGGGCATTACATTCACGCCCTTCAGGGATAATGGGTAATCTTAATATTCCTCGGTCTTCCAAATCCTTTAAATTTTCATAATAATAATTAAAAACAAATTTCCTCTTATTGTTTATTTCATCCAATTGCTCAAATTGGGCATACAAAAATGCTGCTAACATATCTGAAGGTAAATAACTTGAACCGATATCCACCCAGGTATATTTATCTATTTCTCCTCTGAAAAATTTACTCCGATTAGTTCCTTTTTCTCTTATTATTTCCGCTCTTTCGATTAATTCCTTATCTTTATTAATTAGAATAGCTCCGCCTTCTCCACAGGAGTAATTTTTGGTTTCGTGAAAACTATAACACCCCATATCCCCTATCGTTCCCAAATATTTTCCTTTATATTTCGCATTAACTCCCTGAGCAGCATCTTCAATAATTTTGATATGATTTTTATTTGCTATCTCCATAATAGCATCCATATCACAAGCTACCCCGGCATAATGAACCGGGACAATGGCTTTAGTGTGGGAAGTAATTTTTCTTTTTATATCATCCGGGTCAATATTTAAAGTATCTTCTCTAATTTCAGCAAAAATTATTTTAGCTCCAGCTATTAAAAAGGGATTCACCGTAGATACAAAAGTATACGAGGGTACTATTACTTCATCTTCCGACTGTAAGTCAAGTAACAATGCCGCCATATCTAAAGCCGTACTCCCTGAGGTAGTTAATAATGCTTTTGAAGTATGAAAAGTTTTTTCTATAAATTCATTAACTTTTTTAGTATAATAGCCGTCACCGGAAATTTGACTTCTATTTATACTATCTTGAATATAATTTAATTCTTTTCCGGTCGTGTAAGGTGTGTTAAAAGAAATTTTCATATATTAATCGCCTCTCTATTAATTTTTCTAAAAACATATTTTATATCATATATCTCAAAACCATATAGACTATATAATTTAATAACGGGAATATTATTAG
>CAZGIL010000171.1:0-1019 GCA_964526265.1 Candidatus Woesearchaeota archaeon | reverse complement strand
TAAGATTGGTATAATCTAAAAAATAGGGAGATAAATTAGAATTTATTATTACAACTGTAATAAAAATAAAAAGGAGAATGACTTCCCACTGCCACACAATATTTAGCGAGGAAATTTTTTTGATTTTTTTAATGTCAAGAACACCATTTTCTTTATTCATTGAAACTTCTCTTTCTTAGCATCAGTTGCTGATTGCGTTTATCTATAACCGTATTTATTATAATTGCAAAAAGTATAATGAAGCCCTGAATCGCCATCTGCCAGAAGGGCGAAACATTAATCATAGTTAGAGCATTATAAACAATTCCCATGAAAAAGGCTCCCAGTACAACACCGATAATCGTCCCGGAACCACCCATAATACTTACCCCTCCAATTACACAAGCCGCAATAGTCTGAAGTTCGAAACCGATAGCAGTTTCGCTCTGTGCAGCGGCATAACGGGCAACCCAGAGAAATCCCGCAAGACCAGTAATTCCTCCACATAAGGTAAAGACAATATATTGAATTTTCTTCAGGTTAATGCCCACATATTGAGAGGCTATCTTATTGCCGCCCACCCCGTAAATCTCTCTTCCAGTTCTAGTTAAATTTAAAAAAATTAAAAATAATATTACTGTTAGTATCGATAGATATATAAGACTGGATATACCTAAAAAACTTCTTCTGGGAAACACCCGAAAAACCTCGGTCATCTCATGAGCGCTAACCCAGGTTCCTTTACAAAGCACGAATACCAAACCTCTATATATGCTCATAGTTCCAAGAGTAGTTATGATAGGTGGAATTTTAGCCTGGGAAACCAACAAGCCATTTATCGAACCAAGCAGGAGTCCGATGGCTATTGAAATAAAAATAATCATAAAGATAGGAATTCCAGGGTGATATTGATTTAAAAGTGCCACACTCATACCGCTTAAAGCGATACTGGAACCGACAGATAAATCTATGCCCCCCGTAACAATAATCATAAGTTGCCCAATAGCAACCATAGACAGAATAGCAGTATCATTCAAAAT
>CAZGIL010000170.1:0-1020 GCA_964526265.1 Candidatus Woesearchaeota archaeon | reverse complement strand
GCCCTTCAGGCAAGGTGACTATCTATGTACCGCCTAAAGAAGTAAGGGATTTTCTAGATAAGCCTGATCCGGAAAACGCAAGAGCATACTTACAGTGGAATTTAAAAAGGATTGAAAAGTTCATCTTGGCGCAGGAATTACTAAGAAAAGAAGCAAAGGAGCTTGAGGTAATGAAGAAAACTAAAGGTTTGCTTGAATCTGATTCTCCGGCTGCTTTGAGGGATTCTAACGACAATGCCAAAATAGAAGTAAGCTATCTATTCTATTTTATGTTAAAGGGGTGTCCGACTTGCGAGAAAGAATCTCGGGTAATAGAGGATATCTACCTTAACCATCCAGAAGTGAGGATTGAGGCTTTTGCCAAAGGTTTTTCTGACAGGGAATTAGAAAACTTTAGGTTTTCTGTTAGGCAAGATAACGGCATGAGCAGCCTTTTGAAGGTTGGGTCATATCCGGGCATCGCCATATTTAATAAAAAGAACAAGAGGTATTTTCTTTCGGGGTTTGTGGATAAAGAAAAGATTCTTAGGCTGCTTAAATGAAGAAAATCATTATCGCTTTAACTTTAATTTTGTCATTCAGAAACATAAGTTCCGCTGATATCTTCTCTAATGACGATTCTAGCAACCCTTACACAATAGACAGCGCTATTTCCGAGGACAGGTCTGGCTTTTATTACCGGGGAGGTATTGATTATAGGCCAACTGTTCCGCCTGATGAGCCGGGAGTAGGGTATTCCATACTTAGCGGCTCAAAAGGGTGCAGCGGTTTTGACCTTGCCTCAAGCTTTAACAGCGTTCTTTCAGAACAGATCCTGGCTGATTATATGAAGGGGATATCCAGCGAAGCCATGGCAGCGGCACCAATGTTGTTACTAGAGTATGTTTCTCCAACCTTGGCTGATATCATTAAGCACTTTAACGCCATGACTAATATGCGCTTAGGCCTAAGGTATGCCCAGTGTGAGGATATCGAGAAGGCAGCCGGCGAATACATGGATAAGCTCAGGAAGAAAAGCGA
>CAZGIL010000169.1:0-1021 GCA_964526265.1 Candidatus Woesearchaeota archaeon | reverse complement strand
AACAAGCCATACAACCAAATAAATTTGGTTTAAGATGTCATTTTGGGATGAAAAACCAAATTTATAAACATCTTCGATGTTTTGATTGATTATATGACACAAAATGGTTTGCTTTTGAAACTTGAAGATGAGTTAAAAATAAGGAATTATTCTAAAAAAACTATAAAGAGTTATTTATATTCTGTTTCAAAGTTCCTAGAATATTCTAAACTAAAAGGGTTAAATGGGAAGGTAGTAAAAGATTATACAATCACACATTTGGAAAGAAAAAACCCGTCAAGTGTTGCAAAAGAGCTTTTTTCTATAAAATTCTTTTTTGATAATATTTTAAAACAGAGGTTAATTTTACCTACAATTAAAAGAAATAAAACAATTCCAGAAATTCTAACAACTGAAGAGATCAAAAGACTAATTGATTCAACTTCAAATATTAAACATAAATTGATTGTTAAACTTCTTTATGGTTGTGGCTTGCGTGTTAGCGAGATTGTAAGTCTTAAAAAAGAAGATTTAAATTTTAAAGAAGGACTAATTCATATTAAATTAGCAAAGGGAAAGAAAGACAGATTTGTAAAAATCCCTTCTTCTGTTTTAGATGAATTAAAAAATTATTCTGCACTTGGAGACTCAAACATACTATTTCAGTCTAATCGTGGTGGAAAATTAACAATTGCAACAATTCAGGCAATTCTGAAAAACTCTGCGAAAAAAGCGGAAATTAAAAAAAGAGTTTATCCTCATTTACTTAGGCATAGTTTTGCAACGCATCTACTTGAAAATGGAACTGATTTAAGAGTTATTCAAAAGTTACTTGGGCACAGCTCAATTAAGACAACTCAGATTTATACTCAAATCTCACAGGCATCAATTAAAAATATAAAGTCTCCCTTGGATAATATATTATGATAGAAACCAAAAAAATATCTAAAGATGAATACGAAATTGCGAAGACGGGGACGATGAATGTTCCGTGTCGCATTTTTGCAAGTGAGAAGCTTTTGAAGGATATGCAAAAAGACAA
>CAZGIL010000168.1:0-1023 GCA_964526265.1 Candidatus Woesearchaeota archaeon | reverse complement strand
AAAAAATTCTTGGTAGAAGCGGAATCAAGAGGATATAAGGTGCGACCATGACCCCTCATCCGCAACGGGAGTATGAGCCTGTTGATTGGCATGGGGAGCATCTTCACATTGATCAAGATAAAAATGGGCGTGTGACTGTATCGCATCCACCATTTGAAACTCATTTTGATGCTGAAGAGATGCGGGAGATTTCGCAGTTCATAAATAAATATTGTGCCTCGCACAGTTCCGCAAAGAGCGAGAGCGCGGTGCTGGATGATCGGATGATCGCATGGATACGAGAGGGAGACCGGGGTATCTCATCAGAAGTAATTTTTGAAGTGCTTGCGAACCATCCCCTTCTGGAAACAGAACTTGATTTTTCTACCCCCGAAGACGCATCAGATTTTAACCGATGTCATGAACTTATTCTCAGAATCCCCGAATGGGAGAACCGATTAAATGAGGTATCTGAAAAGCATAGGCATTGGAAACTTATCATCGAACGCTGGCAGGAGTTAAAAACATGTCTCATAAACGACATTGCCGATGATGGAAGATCGTGTAATCGTCTTCTAAACGAACTGAATAAATATCGTTATGCACCGGAGAAGTATGAAGAACTCCGGTCAAAGACAAAGGATCGAGGTGATCGGTGACGAAAGAAAAAGAAGAGCCGCCGGTCTGGGGGCGTCCTCTCAAATCAAAAAAGGTGCATCTCTATCTCAATGGTGAAATGGCCTGCAACTGCCAAGGGGGGAATATCACCCATATATCAGGGAAAATATCCTTCAAGGACTGGAATATCGATAACCAAAAAACCTGTCCGAAATGCCGTGCTTGGGCGAGAATAATTCAAGATGGTTTAACGGTGGTGAAACCAGTTCGTAATACTTCATAACGTCTCATGGCACGTCCCTAATCGGTATATCATCCCTACCACTATTCTTTTCTTAAACTGCTCGCAAAAAGCGGGCAGGTTGTGCACAATGGTAAAACCGATTGGATTCATTCAAGGCATTTTCAAGTGGGAACGGCAGGAGT
>CAZGIL010000167.1:0-1023 GCA_964526265.1 Candidatus Woesearchaeota archaeon | reverse complement strand
TCCTCCACAGAGGACTGGTTTCAACATCTAATTACTTCCTCACTTATAAAATATCGCTTTCAAACTACACCTGGGGTAGGATCATCACTTTCATGGATGGCTCTTTTCCATCCAATACAAGGCGCAAACCATTCTCCAACTCATTTAATGGTAGCCGATGAGATATTAGATCCTTTACTACTATTCTCCCAACAGAAATAAGATCAATCGCTTGTTTTGAGTTTCGCAGAGATGTAAAGGATGACATGATAGTTAATTCTTTATTAAATAATCTAAAAGGCTCAATAGTCATAACTTTCCCTTTTGGTGGTACTCCAAAAAAAAGGATTTTCCCAGCAGGACGAGCGTATGATATACATTGCTCAAGTACAGAGATCACTCCGGTAGCATCAACAACCATATCATAATGCTCCTTTTTTACCTGGCTGAAATCGGAGAAGACTTGTCCACTCCTCTCTGCAGCAGCAAAATTTCTTCGATTTTCATTTTTTTCTATAATATCCAACTTAGCAGGTCCTATGTTCTTAAGAGTTCGTAGTAAGAGCATTCCAATGGGCCCTGCTCCTACAAGCAGTATATGGGCACCTAATGCAGATCCAATCAATCCTACTCCGTGGATCACACAGGATAGAGGCTCCATAAATGCAGCTTCTTCAAATGATAAATCCCCAATAGTAAACGCAGCCTGCTGTGAGACCATAACATGTGTTGCCATTCCTCCTGGCATGGTCACTCCAATAGCCTGCCAGTTTTCACAAAAATGCTGACGATTATGCAAGCATGCATCACAAATCCCACAGGATAAATTTGGCTCTATTGCTACTCTATCTCCAATCTGAAATTTATCCACTTTATCACCTATCGCGACAACATCTCCCGAAAACTCATGTCCAGGAACAATAGGATAATCACCAAGATATTCACCAAGAAAAATATGGAGGTCTGTTCCACAAATTCCACTCGCACTAACCCGAATAGTTATCCAACCCTGGGGAGGGTTCATCATCTTTTGCTTATCTAATA
>CAZGIL010000166.1:0-1024 GCA_964526265.1 Candidatus Woesearchaeota archaeon | reverse complement strand
CGGATATCGAAAGCTGGTGCAGGTCGTGGGGGTTCCCTTATCGGTCGATTTCTGCGGGAATACCCATGTCGAATGTTCGAAAGTTACGAAGTGCGATCCCAGTATCCGGATACCAAAGGTGCGGGAAGTACACAGAAGTAAGAAGGTGAGCGTATGATGCACAACCGGGCGGTTCAACTGGAGGGACTAGTATAATGATTTACACAATTCGGTTTATTGGGGAGGATGGAGTTTGGGCAGCCATAGGATTAGATGGCATTCCAATCGCATGGTTCAAGGAAGAGATGACAGCTCAGGCATTTTGTGATCTCTGTGCTGTCTATGAACGATTCAAGCACCTTGATAAAATCCTCATGGATTCCGGGTTTGATCATGGAGATATTCAGCGCCCTATCCAGCGGGAGTGTTGGAAAGCAATCAAAATGGTTTTGGGAGTGTACTGAAATGACAACAATCTATGATAATTACGGAGAACGGGCCCGCGAACATCTGAAAGAAGAATTCAGTACTAGCAGCATCCAGCGCGATATCGAGTATGCAGAGCGGGACATCAAGGACATTACCGCGTTTATCGTAGCGGCAAAAGAACAGATCGCCGTTATTGAAAAGACCACGTTCAAGCGGTTTATCGAATTTAAGAAAGGCCGGGATTATTACGCGGGTAAGGTCGAGTTCTCAGTCTCAGTTTATCGCGTACCACAAGTCCCGGGCAATGAACGACTGAAGGTTTATGAGACTGATGGTCGGCGATGGGTTGGCAACGACAAGCGCAAAGAGGCTATCGGATATGTCCTTGATCTTATCCAGAAGTATCCTGAGGGGGAATTGATCGGGAATGCAGCGGAACTAATCAAAAAAGCGCACAAGGAGATAGTGATCTGATGCACAACCAAGAATTGTATGATGAATTAAAGGAATTAATCCATAAAATCCTTCTTTGTCCTTGTAAATTTGATGGGGATGATATTCAAGATTGTAAAAATTGTGCCTTCAACAATCGGGCTGATGTTTGCATCGCGGTCTC
>CAZGIL010000165.1:0-1027 GCA_964526265.1 Candidatus Woesearchaeota archaeon | reverse complement strand
TGAAGACCCAGAAGCCTCAATGACTGCTTCGGCCATTCTTCCCTTTGTAATATCTTTAATCATGTCAATGGGATTTTGTTCTTTTAAGTTACAAATATGTTCAACACCCAATTTATTTGCCAGATAAAGTCTTTCTTTTACAAGATCAATTAAAATTGGTATACTTCCTTTATATATAGCTGCTTGTGCAATTAAAATACCAATGGGACCAGCACCAGTTATTACAACATATTCGCCTTCTTTTAATTTTATTCTGTTTAGTGAATGAAGTGCAATAACTAAGGGTTCAATCATTGGCGATTGTTCCCATGGTATATTTTTAGGTATTTTATGAACCAGTTTTATACCATGAGAAAAATATTCAGTAAAACCACCATCTACATGTACACCAACTACTTTTAAATTTTCACAACAATTTGTTCTATTTATACTACAAGGATAACATTTTCCACAATATTTGTATGGTTCTATAATTATTCTATCACCAATTTTTAGATTTTTTTCTCCTTCAGGAATTTCTAACAACTCCCCAGCAATTTCGTGCCCAATAATTCTAGGATATGTAACTAAAGGATTAATACCTTTATACGCTGCAACATCAGAACCGCAAATTCCAACCGATTTAACTTTAACCAATACTTCATCCTGTTTTCTTTTTGGATATTGGACTTCTTTAATCATTATATCCTTCGGTGCTCTCAAACAGATTGCATTCATATCTTTCTCCTTCTGGGATTAATTAAATTATGGTTCCACTTTCTTTCATTAAATTTAATTTTTTTAAAAGAACCAATGACTTCAAAATCTTTTTTACCTTTAATTGTATTACTTTTAAGTGGTGTTTATACTTTCTACTTTTTTCATATTGTAAATTATTATACCTCCAAATTATAAAAATCTATAGCATTTTGACCCATAATGTGGCTTTGTTCCGCTGGTGAAAGAGATCTAATAAAATTAGTTACAATTTTCAAAACTTGTTCATATTTTGCGGCTACTGTACAGACCGGCCAATCACTACCAAATA
>CAZGIL010000164.1:0-1027 GCA_964526265.1 Candidatus Woesearchaeota archaeon | reverse complement strand
GGCGTGATAATCCTTTCAATATAGAGAAAATTATAGAAAAATACTTTCCAAGAGTATTTGGTAAAGATAAAGTGATTCCTTGCATTGTGGAATTTGATAAGAACCCGATAGGGTATATACAATATTTTAAATTGAACGAAAACGATAAGAACGAATATGAACTTTCAACTATTGAAAAGACTTATGGTATTGATCTATTTATAGGTGAGACTCAATACTGGAATCAAGGGTTCGGTACATTGATTATTAAAATAATTCTTGAATATCTCTTTCAAAAGAAAAAAGCTAAAAAGGTAGTTGTCGATCCAGCGACAAGAAATCAAAGAGCAATACGATGCAATGAAAAATGCGGCTTCAGAAAGGTTAAACTTCTTCCGAAACATGAACTTCATGAGGGTATCTACATAGATTGTTGGCTTATGGGAATAACTCGAAAGCGATGGAGAAATGAGCAATGAAACGCCGAATCCTTTGCTTAACAAAGGCTATACGACTTAGTTACGCTTCGTCCAAATCAGTCTAACGGTTGACTTCGTATAGCCCGGATAAGTTAGCCGAAATCTGACAATGCAGACAAAGGAGAATCGGAATGAAAAATAATTGGCATGATATTGCTTATCTTAAATCGGGTAACGAACGACAAAATAATGCATATTCTGCACTTAATAAATTAAAGATATTTAAAATATTAAGAGAGTATAATCCTACTTTAGTTGGTACAATTCCAATAGAAATTGATATTTCGGAAAGTGACCTCGATATAATATGTGAGGTTTATGATTTAGAGGAATTTGAAGAGCTTGTTATTAAATCATTTAATAGATACGATAATTTTCATATTGGACGGCAAACTGTTAAAGGCTTACTAACTTCTATATCATATTTCAGTTACAGCAATTTCCTTATTGAAATATTTGGGCAGCCAAAACCAGTTATTGAACAGAATGGTTATCGACATATGATAGTTGAGAAAAAGTTGTTGGAAATCAGTGGAGAGAGCGCAAGAAAGCAAATCATAAAACTAAAG
>CAZGIL010000163.1:0-1030 GCA_964526265.1 Candidatus Woesearchaeota archaeon | reverse complement strand
TCACAGAAGGTCTTAAATGCCTTGATTCTTCTGAATTGTGATGAGGGCAAATTTCAGGGGCATAGATTGAAAAACGAAGAGATTGCAACCGTGTTAAATATCAGCATGAGAAAAATTGATCGCGTAAAGAAACGTTTTGTTGAAGAGAGCATTGAGACAGCATTGAATGGTCACAAGGGGCAGCGTATTTATGCTAAGAAGGCTGACGGAGACTTTGAGGCTCATCTGGTAGCCTTAAGTTGTAGTGAACCCCCATCCGGTTTTGCCAGATGGTCCTTGCGCTTGCTGGCAGACAAAGCGGTTGAGCTAAATTACATAGAAAGCATTTCATATGAGACGATTCGTCGCGTGTTAAAAAAAACGAAATTAAGCCATGGAGAAAGCAGCAGTGGGTGATTCCCCCCAAGCAAAATGGCAATTTTGTTGCCCATATGGAAAAAGTCCTTGAGGTATATAAGCGTCCGTATGATACTAACTCCCCGGTAGTTTGTATGGATGAATCACCTAAACAGTTAATAAAAGAGACACGCCAGATAATAGCCGCCATCCCGGGTCATCCTGTCAGATACGACTATGAATATGAGCGAAGCGGGGTGTGCAATATCTTCCTTATGAGTGAACCTTTGGCTGGCAAACGATTGGTCAAGATTACAGAAAGAAAAACAAAGCGTGACTGGGCACTTTTTGTAAAGGAAATTGCGCGAAGATATAAAAACACAAAGAAGATTACCCTGGTAATGGATAATTTTAGCACACATAAACCAGGATCTTTGTACGAGACCTTTTCGCCTGAAGAAGCAAAAGCATTATGGGACAGGTTTGAGTTTGTATATACACCGAAACATGGAAGCTGGCTGAATATGGCAGAAATAGAACTTAATGTTCTTACCGGACAATGTCTAAACAGAAGAATTGATAATATTTCAGTAATCAGAAGAGAGACTGATGCCTGGCAGAATCATCGGAATAACCTGAATGCAAAAATCAATTGGCAGTTTACAACAAACAAAGCTCGGATAAAACTAAAACG
>CAZGIL010000162.1:0-1032 GCA_964526265.1 Candidatus Woesearchaeota archaeon | reverse complement strand
GCTGCAACATGGAAGACAAAGAGATAATGAGAAAATTTGATTTATCACTGCAAAGCGTTCCGGGTGTTTCGGGAGTGAGCAATCATCAAGGCTCTAAAGCCACGGAAAATAGCAGCGTAATGCGAGTTGTCTTAGGGCAGATTAAAAACAAAAATTTATTCTTTTTAGACAGTGTTACATCGGGTAAATCGGTTTGTAAGAAGATATCGGAAACGATGGATTTAAGATATGCCGAACGGGACGTGTTTTTGGATTTACCGTCCTCCGTGCACGATAAGAAAAACATTTCTGATTACATTCGTAAGCAACTATATAAGTTAGCTCAAGTCGGTCTTAAAAAAGGATATGCGATAGGAATAGGGCATGATAAAGAAATAACCCTAAAAGTGCTAAAAGAGACAGCGCCTGAATTGGAAAAGATGGGATTAAGAATCGTTCGCGTTAGCGATATTATAAAGTATCAGAAAAAATGCGTGAGCCACGAATGAAAAGAATTATCAAACGAGCGCTTATTGTTTTAATAGCATTATCGCTGATGTTAAGCGCTGTATATTTTTTCTGGCTTTCACCTCGTTATACCGTTCCTATCCTAACGTATCATCGGTTCGGATATGAAAAAGACACGCTTTTTGTCACACCGGAAAATTTTTCCAAACAAATGGATTATCTAAAAAGGAAAGGCTATCGCGTTATATCATTATCCGAACTGGCGGAAGGAATCAAAAACAATAGAAAATTCCCTCATAACACAGTTGTCATAACGATAGACGACGGCTACAAAGATAATTTCATATATGCTTATCCGATCCTGAAGAAACACAATTTCCCCGTGACCATTTTTATTATTCCAAGCCGTATTGGAAACAGAGACGATTTTATGAATTGGCAAGAGGTCAAGATTATGTTGCGCGATAAGATATTAATTGGCGCTCATACGAAAAATCACGCGTTCCTCCCCTCAATAAAAGAGAAAAACGTTTTATGGGACGAAATAAAAGGTTGCAAGAATGATATAGAAAATATAACAGGAAG
>CAZGIL010000161.1:0-1042 GCA_964526265.1 Candidatus Woesearchaeota archaeon | reverse complement strand
AAGCACGGCGAGAACGGCGAGCAGGTAGTCGCTGCTCTCCTATATGGCATGAAAATGGGTGAGCTCGGGATGATGATGCATCTCAAAGAATGCGAAGCCGCACGGGAAGAGACGAAGCCATTACCACAATTTGGGCATGCAACATGACCCTGCTCATCATCTCCGGTCTTCTCCTCTCGCTGATCGGTTCAGTACTTGGCATTATCGGCGCGTGGTATACCGCCTCGAAAATCACCCATGAACGGCATTTTGGCTTCACATGCTGGCTCTGGAACTCCCCTATGCTCGTGATCTCCATGATCGGCATTGCCACCGGGTTCTGGGAGGGCTTGAATGCATGGGCGTTCGTACCGCTCAATCTCATCTACTGGTTCACGGCATGGAGAGGGTGGAGGAATACGAGATGAAATTTAAGAAAGTCTTTTTAACCGAAGTCAAACCAGCGCGATACAATCCCAGGAAGGATTTACAACCGGACGATCCCGAATACCAGCACATCAAGAAAAGTATTGAGGAATTCGGGTATGTCGATCCGATCATCATCAATTCAGATTATACCGTCATTGGCGGGCACCAGCGCCTCAAGGTGCTCAAGGAACTCGGCACGGCACAGATTGATGTCGTGATTGTCGATATCCCGAAAAACAAAGAGAAAGCGCTCAATGTCGCATTGAATAAAATACGGGGCGACTGGGATCAGGAACGGCTCGCGGTCTTACTCCAAGAGATCAAGGCTGACGGGATGCTGGAGTTCACCGGGTTTGATGATAAGGAGTTCGCTGCACTTGAACGGGAACTGCATAAAGACGATGAGCCGCTCGACACGGAACCTCAAATATCAAGAGCCGAGGAGCTGCGGAAAGAGTGGGGTACTGAGCTGGGGCTGATGATGCACCTGAAGGAACAAGAGCAGGCAGCACCGTGCAGTGAAAAGCCACTTCCGAGAATTGGTCATGCACAATGATGGAGAAAAGACATGACGTTTATTGAATTCCTTCAAACTCTCATCCCTCCGAAAATCGTGGAGGTCGTGAGGGAATTA
>CAZGIL010000160.1:0-1050 GCA_964526265.1 Candidatus Woesearchaeota archaeon | reverse complement strand
GCCCGGCGAACGGCTCGATGCGCTGGGCGGGATTGCGGCGCTGCTGAGGTATAAGGTGGGGAAATAAAATGACAGCCACAATCGTCTCTGACAATTCCACACATTTATCTCTGGTTATATCGAAATCGTAATCAACGATGGACGCAATCGAACTCCTCCGGGAGCATGAACCGGTCATCAGGAAACGGTTCGGTGTTGCACGGATCGGCATCTTCGGCTCATTCATCCGCGGAGAGGAGCGGCCGGACAGCGATGTGGACGTGCTGGTTGTCTTCCGGAAAGGCGAAAAGACATTTGACAATTATATGGACTGTAAGTTCTACTTAGAAGACCTGTTCGGGAGAAAAGTCGACCTCGTGATGAGAGAAGCGATAAAGAAGAGACTGAAAAAACCGATACTGTCCGAGGTCGTCTATGCATAGGTCACCGCTCCATTTTCTCGACGATATCAAGGAAGCGGTAAGCAACATCGGGGAATATACGTCCGGTATGTCCTATGATCAATTTCTTGCGGATCGGCGGACGCAGGACGCTGTAGTCAGGAACTTTGAGATCATTGGTGAAGCAGTAAAGAACCTGCCGGAAGACCTCAAAGCCCGGCACCCCGACACACCATGGAAACGGGTATCAGGGTTCCGGGACATCATGATCCACGGGTATTATCGCGTTGATTATGAAGTTGTCTGGGATATGATCAACGCCACACTTCCGGCATTTTCAACAGAGATCGCAAAAATTCTCCGCGAAGAAGAGCGCCGCGAGAAGCAGGCGAAAAGATAAACAATACTGCATTTTTATTTCGCCCTGCCAAGCAGATCCTGCTCACCGATACGCTCCTGCGCAACGCCACGGTACCCGGCTTGTCGAGAAGGATGAGGGGATTCGGGCAAAGATATTCGTGCTCTCCAGTCCTTCGAGCCCGGAGAACGGCTGGACGTGCTCGGCGGGATTGCAGCGCTGCTGAGGTATAAGGTGGGGAAGTAAGAGTGCCCGAAAAACCCGATACCCCTGTTCTTTTAATACCTCTTCTGCCAATAGCCGGTTGATCAG
>CAZGIL010000159.1:0-1058 GCA_964526265.1 Candidatus Woesearchaeota archaeon | reverse complement strand
AGTTACCATAGAAAAAGAGGCGATGAAATTGAGTTGGTTAGAGGAAATCAGTATTTTCCAGAGTTTTATCCTAACCAAATCAAGATAACCTCTCTTTTTACCTATTGGGCTGATTATGTTTGGGAGAGTGTAAAATTCTATAAAGAAAGCTATCCTAAAGCCAAGATTATAATTGGTGGTATATATGCCTCTTTAATGCCTAAACACTGTAAAAAATCTGGATGTGATGAGGTCTTTATAGGCGTTGATAAAGAAGCTGAGAGGTGTAAACCTGCATATGATTTAGTGGATGTGGACTATCAAATAGTTCACACTTCTAGAGGTTGTATAAGAAGATGCAAGTTCTGCGGCACTTGGAAAATTGAACCTGAATTTACTTACAAGGAAAGCATAAAGGAAGAAATTTGCAGTAATAGAATAATATTTTACGATAATAACCTATTAGCTAATCCATTTATTAAAGATATTCTGAAAGAGTTAATGAATGCCAAGTATAACGGTAGAGTTGTTTATTCAGAAAGCCAATGTGGGATAGATGGAAGGCTGCTTACGCCGGAGCTAGCAAAATTATTAAAAAAAGGCAGATTTCTCAATCCAAGAATTGCTTGGGACCATGGGTATAATCAGTGCAAGATAATTAAGAAGCAAATTGATATGCTTGTTGGTGCTGGTTATCCTGCTAAAGATATTTATGTTTTTATGATTTATAACTACGAACCTGATTATTATGAAATGTTGAAGAAACTTAAGCAATGTAAAAGATGGAATGTTCAAATTGCCGACTGCAGATATCGTCCTCTAAATCAAACCTTTGATAATTATAATCCCAGGGGAAGGCAGACAAATAAAGATTATTATATTCATCTTAGATGGACAGATAGACAGGTAAAATTATTTAGGAGGAAAGTAAGGCAACAAAATATTATGATAAGGCACGGTTTTGATTTCTATAGCAAGGAGTTAGAGAGATTGGGAGCAAAAAAGGAAAAAGAAATCTTCTAACTAAAGTTGTTGGTAATCGTATTGCGAATTATGTGTAAATCAGTATAGAAAACTTA
>CAZGIL010000158.1:0-1058 GCA_964526265.1 Candidatus Woesearchaeota archaeon | reverse complement strand
AATGGTAGCAGTATTTTTTGATTTCTGTTGCGTTCATCCTGTCATCTCTCCTCCTCCGCTCGCTCCGTCATCGCACATATCCTCGCTTTCTTTCAACTGTGCAAATTGTATCATTATGATTGCCCCCGTGCGCTACAAGAAGAATCTGCTCAATTTCAAACCCTCTTGATTTTCCAAGACCATTCGATGACCAACCAAATGAGATACAAATTCCTCCGGGAATAATTACCCTGGCGATTTCGTCCTTCCATTTTTTCCAGACTGAAGATTTGGTGTCGTGCAAACACATTCCATTGCCTTCGTAACATTCTTTTAATTGACGTGGAGAATAGGGAGGATCGAACAAAACACCGAGTTGTGAGTTGTCCCCGAACCGTGAGAGGAAAACCAAAGCATCCTCTTTATATGGATCTGGAAATGGATCAATCCAAGTAATCCCGAAAGAATCAATCAGATTTGTAATTGGTGGAATTGAAAACGTGTTTTTATTTGGCATTGCCCATGTTCTTCTAATCATAATTGCATCACTGTCATAACCGCATCTCGATGTTTTTCAAGTGCTTCCAATCTCGCAAATGCCACCCGAACTTCTTTTTCTGACCAATCATTATAATCCTTACATTTGCAGAGTTTGATATTTCCCCGAAGATCACAGGAATTGATATAATCACCGGGAGTTCCTTTGATCCTACAACTCCACCACCAGAATGTTCCTTCATGTCGAATATAGTCTCCTTGATGTTGACGGTGTGGACAGTCTTTCACTCGTGTATTTTCATCCATAATCGCTCTCCTCCTCCGCTCGCTCCGTCATGGTCGCAACCTCTCGTTACATTGATTAAATTTATCAATGCCACAAAGATCCTGACAATCATCACATGGATCATATACCTCGTTCTCCTCTACCGGAGATAATTCTCCTTCACCCAAATTATCCGGGCAATCGTCATCACAATACCAATGAATCATCCCGTCACCGCCTCCAACCGGATCGCCCGGTGCTCGATGAGTGCATAGACCGGGACCCGTCCCTGGTGTTTCTGAACCAGCTCTTTGTA
>CAZGIL010000157.1:0-1064 GCA_964526265.1 Candidatus Woesearchaeota archaeon | reverse complement strand
AGAAGAAAAGAGGGGAGTGGCTGCAGCTGACATGCGGGGAGGAGGACTTTTCTCCGGTGAAACTTGGCGAACTGGTCATGGCGAAGGAACACGTCTATACATACGGAAAGGCGGTGACGACCTACGCGCTCGTGGCCGATGCCCTTTTCAGTTTTAAGAAGCTGAAGCAGGGCGGAAGTATTTTTTAGCACTTATTCATTTATGTTTAGAAAAGGGAGGGATCTATATGGTGAGCATCAACGATCAGAGTAAGGAAAATCGCCGGAAGGACGAACGCCGGAAGGACGAACGCCGGAAAAATCTGGAGACCCCGGATTGGGTCGAGAAAACGGGCAACCGCAGAAAAGGGGAGCGCCGTGTCGATGAACGGCGCGAAGGAAAATAGAATCCCGAACACACAGGCCCGTCATGATGTCCATTCAAATGAACGGGAGTTTGGAAACCTTTGACGATGAAGAGAAAAGGACCTGACATTGGAGTGATGGGGCCTGATTTGATATTAGTGGTACGCCCACCTGGATTCGAACCAGGGGCCTTTGGATTCGTAGGCGTGACCCTTGAGTTTCACAACCTCCTCAAATTAATATAACTTATTGATATGGAAGATATTCCGTTTCTCACATCTTTTCCAATCTTGGTCAATTTTAGCAGATTTTGGAAGGATTTTCTCACACGGATTCTCACACAGAAGAATGTAAGGGTGACCTGTTTTCCTTACTTTTGGTAATTTCATTTCTCGTAAGATCCTTTCAAGGATCGATCGGATTCTTTTATGGATATACTCGCCTACCGAATGACTCTCAAACCGTCCTGGAACATCAAAACAACGAGATGTGCACGTTACAACCAATAATTGACGGACAAATTTCAAAGTCGCAGTTCTGATCACCTGTGAGCTTGTTGATTACGGGATAAAAGACGCAACGACATAAAAGCACTTTTTCCAGCTGCCGTGTTTACGAACATCTTCCTGAAGTTATGATTTTTCTATCTTACCCTTTTATGCTATATTTCATTTGGAAATAAATAGAAACGGTTCCCAGAGGAACCCTCCATGTATGTGA
>CAZGIL010000156.1:0-1072 GCA_964526265.1 Candidatus Woesearchaeota archaeon | reverse complement strand
CTATATATATTTTTCTTGTAATATTTTTGTGAATCTTAAGATATTCTATTGCTTTTCTCTGTCTTTCGTTTATATCTAATTTACAAAGTTTTTCTTTTTTCTACCCTTATCTCGCCAGATCTCGCCAGATCTCGCCAAAAGATAATATACTGCTGGACCTTTGCCTTTCTTTTCAATAACTTTCTTTTTATATAATTCCTCTAATTCTCTGCTTGCGGTTCTCGCAGAAATATGAGATAATTTTTCATATTCGGCTCTTGTAATTCTTCCATATTTCTCAATATATTTAACAGATTCTATTTGCCTCTCATTCAGACCAAATTTTTCTAAAACTTCATCACTCACAGTAGCTCGTTCGATTTTAATAATAAAAAAACCCATCCCTTGTTCAAATTCAGGTTCTAATAAACCGGCTTTCTTGCACCACTCAATAATATCGGTCGTGCCACCTCCTACATCCTCTACAAAACCCACACGATAAAATTGTCTAAAAATAAGTGGATTATATGGAACAGAAGGATGAGGTTTTTTTAAGTCTTCAATTCGCAGTTGAGAAGGCAATCTTCCAGGATTCCAAACTTCAATCCTATCAGGGAATACCCTGATCTGAATTTTTGAAGGGGAAGCATAGTCCCTATGAACAATCGCATTAACTATGGCTTCTCTTATTGCTTCTTCGGGCACTTCGTAACTCGAACTTGCTGATATCTTGCCAGATTCTAACCATAAAGGCTTCCTAATATTCTCAAGAATAAAGTGTGTGGCTTTCTCCGTTTGCTCAAACAAATTACCTAAATATGTTTGATAGCTCGCATAGGGCTTTGAAAACGTGGAAGTAGATAATAAAATACACTTTATTTCTGACTGTATAAAAAATTGTTCTACATTCTTCCCAAATAACAGAATTGCACTATTTGTTGGTTTACTGTTTTTTAATAATCTCAGTTTCACTAAAATTTCATCTATTCGGGCATCTATTGAAATATTAACCCTACCCTGTCTCTTCCCTTCTTTTAAAAACCATCTAATTTTTTCTTTATCTATATCAGCTAAGGTAGCTTCTTTACAAATT
>CAZGIL010000155.1:0-1086 GCA_964526265.1 Candidatus Woesearchaeota archaeon | reverse complement strand
AAACCTGAGAGTAGATGAAGCTGATAATGACAGCTCTCCCATATTTCACAATATAGGAACTCTCAGGCAAATATTCTTTTTGCATTATCATTCCATCTATCACTACCATAATGTATCCTTTTGGGGAAGTCAAGCTTTATTTTCAATAATTTCGTAATTTTTCACAAAGTTCAACAGACAGTCCAATATCTTCAAGACCTACACCACTACCAACAAGAATTTTTTCATATGACAAAGTATGCAGATCAACAAAATTCTTTGAAAATTCAAAATCGATACCATTAATGTTGAATAATCTCACTGGTCTATCCGTCCACTCAATACTCAATTCAATTTTGACATCGAAATCGCCAATAAATATATTTCCTTTACAAAATGTTGGTGTATTGTGCCAACTAATAATTTTATATGAAGGCCCAATCAGCCATAGTAAAAGGTCGAATAAATGTACACCTATAGCTGTTGCCAAACCTCCTGATTTTTCTGTAACACCTTTCCAACTTGAAGTATACCAAGGACCTCTGGGAGTATGGTATTTCACATCAATCCATCCAGAATTGGTGTGATCGGCAGATAACTCAATAGCAGTATTACTCAACCTTAACTGTAAAATACTCCATACTCTATTACCAGTTTCTTGTTCTACAATAACCAATCTTTCAAGTTCATCTGTTGTAAGTACTGTTGGTTTTTCACAGATTACACTCATACCATTTTCCATAGCCCAAACACATTGCCTAAAATGACAAAAATTTGGACTGCATACAACACAGTAATCAATGGAATTATTAATACAGAATCTATCAAAACGCTCAAATTCACGGAAGTATTTGCAATCAGGAAAGTAGGAATCCAAGATCCCAACACTATCATGCGGATCAAGAACACCTATTAAATTCCCACCAACCTCTTGAATCGCTTTCATATGACGTGGAGCGACAAATCCAGCTGCTCCTATGAGTACGTATTTCATTTAACAACTCCCCTTCTTCCCGCCTTTCTTACTGCCTGCCCCGTTTCCAGTTCCTTTACCTTTGCCTTTTCCATGACCATCTCTCAATCCATTGCCTTTAGGCCCTTTTCCGT
>CAZGIL010000154.1:0-1095 GCA_964526265.1 Candidatus Woesearchaeota archaeon | reverse complement strand
CTCCTTTCTATACCTTCTCCAACTCCCTTAAAAATTCCCTTACATTAAAGATCGTTTTATTAATATCTACTGTCCTCCATCCTGCCATAACAACTTCTGGGTTGCCCTTACCACAATAATAGCATTTTCTGTTCATATCGTAATAATAATCATCTTCAAGTATTCTACCACAGTGATTACATATTACTATTGATTCATTTTTAGTTGTTTTGCTGATTCGTTTTAAGTATCGTTTTAGATAACGTTTATCAAGTTTAGCTTTATTATCTGGATCTGTGGTTTTATATAATTGAAATTTATTCATTTCTTTTGATTTCTTTCCAAAAAGGATAGTTGATAGTTCTACCAATTCCCCAGGTGAATTTAATACCATGTACAATACAAATTTTGCTTCAACTGCTAATTTCTCCAACAAGTTGTATACAATTGCCTCTCTTTCTGGATTGCTGCTGCTTACTTCTTCTGTCATATACTATCCTCCTTTATTGGTTCTATAGTTTTCCAGAAATCTTTTAGTTGTTCATAAATCCATTCTGCCATTTCTGCTGCTTTTCCATATCCAACACTATGAGAAACATCATACTTTGTTTTATAGATATCCCCAAATTTTGCAGTGTCAATTGTTGGGTGGTTTATTGTGAGTTCTTCCCACTTTATAGCACATATACTATCGGAGTTTCTATGTTCAAAAAAAGCGATATTCAGTTGTTTTAAATAATCATTTGACTTCAATGAAATTATATACCCTTGTTCCCTACCGTTTTCCCATCTGCCCACGATTGGGCGTGCCAAATATCGTCCGAATTCATCATCCCAACTTGCTTTTATTCCTTCATGCTCTGATAAATATGCGAGCGTTGCCCTTGCCTGCGCATCTGCTCCGTCTAACATATATTTATTGAAATCCATATATTATCCTCCTTTCTGAATGCCTTTTAAATGTTCACGGATCTCTCCCACCTTGAAGTAGAAAACGTCTGATCGTTTGGTTCCAGGCCATGTTTGCAATACTTCCACATCGTCATCATATTTTAATAGTTCATCCAACGTGCTACATTTCTTTGTAGATTTTCCATCGTTTACAATGAATGGTGA
>CAZGIL010000153.1:0-1099 GCA_964526265.1 Candidatus Woesearchaeota archaeon | reverse complement strand
ATAAATAGAAGGAGTATTTTTCTATGAGTACGGAAATTTATTACTTTTCTGGAACAGGTAATTCGTTACACGTGGCAAAAGAACTACAAAAACGAATTCCTGATTCCATAATCATACCAATTGTTAGTCTTCTAAATAAAAAAGTTATACAAACTCAAGGAAAAGCTGTAGGTTTTGTCTTTCCGGTACATGCTCTGACCATCCCTATAGCAGTAAAAAGATTTATTAAAAAAACTGATATGGAGTCATCGGAATACATATTTGCAATAGTAACACGGGATGGTAGCATATTTAGAGGTTTTAAAAAAATAGATCAATTATTAAAGAAAAAGAATAAATATCTGAATTCGCATTTTATACTCAATATGTGCAATAACGAGTCACGGCACAAAGGTTATAAGATTCCCTCTGAATCTGATATTCTATCATTGGAAAAAGTTGTTCAGGGAAAATTGGATTCCATTCAAAACATTGTAGTCAATAAAACTACCAACCGTGAAATAGACTCTAATTATTCTTATGGTTTTCCTTATAATCCGATCCTTAATTTTTTATTAGAAAAATTGGTTCTCTTGGGCATGGCGGTATCAGAGTATATTGGTGGAGTTAACTACTTTTATATAGATACCAAGTGCAATGGCTGTGGAATTTGCGAAAAAATTTGTTTATCGAAAAAGATAAAAATGACGAACAATAAACCGATTTGGCAAAAAAATGTCCTATGTTATATGTGTTTTGCCTGTCTTAATTATTGTCCTGCAAAGTCAGTTCAGATAAAAGACATACCAGGAGTTAAATCCTATACCATGGAAAACGGAAGGTATTCTCATCCATATGCAACTATAAATGATATTGCTGGACAAAAACATTAGTATGAGTAGAAGAATTTGTTCCTTAAGTCTTGTACATCCATGTACTCGACTACTTTTTTAAGGGACGCAGCACAGCATATATCTAAGAGTTTATGTGGCGTTACTTTACTCCTTGACCCTCGACACGATTACTAATTTATTTGATTCTATTTAAGATATCGGGTATAATTTTAATGCCCGACAAACCCGGGAAAAAGAATTAGAAAACGGATTGCAAGTGCCCTCAA
>CAZGIL010000152.1:0-1102 GCA_964526265.1 Candidatus Woesearchaeota archaeon | reverse complement strand
GCATAGTAATACAGTGGAATCAAGGCACAATCTTCTTCAACTATAATTTCTTCTGCTCGTCTATAGAGAGCTTTCCTTTTTTCCGAGTCTGGCTCGACTGCTGCTTCTTCAACTAACTTATCATATTCATTATTTTTCCATCGAAGATTTCTTTCACCATATTCGGAATGGAATATCATATATAGGAAGCCATGTGCATCAGGAAAATCTGCGCCATTCCCCATCCTCCAAAACTGGTGTGCTCCTTCACATACCGATGACCAGTATACTCTTTCTTCCATGGCTTTCAATTTTACATTTACACCTAGGTTATCTTTCCACATCTTTTGTAAGGCCTGAGCCATCATACGGCCAAAATCACTTGAACCAAACGCATATGAAACCTCTGGAAGCCCTTTCCCTCCTGGATAACCGGCATCAGCCAGATATTTTTTAGCAACTTCAGGATCAAATGGAATCCCTATACCTTCATCTATACGACCAAAACATCCGGGAGGTACAACAGTATATGCTGGTTGTTGTCCACCTTTAAGTACATATTTTACAAGGGTTTCTTTATCAATTGCTGCAGCAAAAGCCTTCCTTACTAACGGATTATCAAAAGGTGGATACTCAGAATTAATTTGAGCGCTACCTAAAATTGCGAGGGGACCATTATGATATTCTTTGCTTAATATAGGATCACTTTTTATCCTTTCTATATCAACGGGTGGAACTTCAACACTGTCCAAATCACCTGCTGTATACATAGACAAGGCGGTAGATTGATCCATTACATATATGAAACGAGCTTCTTCAATCTGCACTTTATCAGCATCAAAATAATCCTCATTTTTTACCAGAACTATTTCGTTATAATGAGCCCAACTCTTTAATTTATAAGCACCATCCGTAACAATATTCTCGGGATCGGTCCATTTATCACCATATTTCTCTATAACCCAACTGGGGACAGCAGTAGTAACATGTGCAATTACAGAAAGAAAGTATGCGGCAGGGTATTCTACGGTATATTGGATTGTATAATCATCAACCGCTTTAATTCCAACAGAAGAAAGATCATTAGATTCACCAGTATTAACCTTTTTTGCATTTTTAATTA
>CAZGIL010000151.1:0-1104 GCA_964526265.1 Candidatus Woesearchaeota archaeon | reverse complement strand
CATAATTTATTCCTCCTTTCTATCTTGCCTGCAGGATTAGTGTTGGTTTCTGTCCTTCTGTTTTTGGTAATTCAAGCATTATTTCTGTTATTTCCATCAAAGCCTGATAGCCACTCGTGTCTGCATCAACATAAATTTGAATTTCATTGGATAAATCCTTTGTTGCAATTCTGAAATCCCCCATTGTTGTGATTGTTTCATGTAGTTTTTTGTCTGTCATAGCTGTTTACCTCCTTTCCTTTTCCATAAATTAATAGTAAAACTCCAAGCCCTGTTAACCAAAATGCTTTACAATAAATAATTATTTTCCATGTTCCTGTAACATTTATTAAATATTGAAGCAATGGATTAGCTTCAAATGCTCCAACATCAAGCAACATTTTTGTCTGTACAATATCAACATAGTTGTATAGACAGATAATAACATACAATAGAAACACAATATATTTGTTGATGTACATTTTCATACCTCCTTTCTTTTGTTTGTATTATACCACTTTTTCTTTCTAAAAACACGAAAAAATTCAGTTTACGAATTATTTTTTAAAATAATCTGATCGGTGAAGCTTGTGAGTATATCTGTTAAATACGTCTTGCTATCAGCGCCTAAATACTTCTTTAAAGCCTCTGAGATCGACTGAGTACTATCGTAATATTCTTTTAATATCTGACACCCTATCTTGATATTTGTATCAACATAGTAGAGCTGATACACTTCAAAGGACTCTACTTTTTCGGGGTGAGCAGTTGGGTTGATTTGTAGTAGACCAATGCAGTTTGCTTTTGATGTGCTTGTTGGAATTAAACTGGACTCTTTTTCCATTAAGGCTATAATCAGTTCTGGTGGTAGGTTAAATTTCTGTGATTGTTGGTAAGTGGATTTTGCTATTTCTTCTACGAGTATTGGATCTAATTTTGGTTGTTTGGTGTGAATGATGTCGGATAGGTACTCATAGGGAGGTGGTTTTGGTGGAATTGCGGATGTGGCGTCTCTTGGGTTGATTGAGACCCCTTCAATTATACAAATTGTGATAATCCATAATCCTACTATTGTAATATAGCCTCGTGTTTTTTTCTTCATGTTACCTCCTTTCGTTTTTGTTG
>CAZGIL010000150.1:0-1111 GCA_964526265.1 Candidatus Woesearchaeota archaeon | reverse complement strand
ACTGAATTCAACCAGCTACTGCAACACTCATTAAGTTTGTATTGTTAACACTAATATTAAACTTGTTTAATTCTTTTACAAATACCTCGTTGGGCGTAAGCCAATTAAGGCGCTTTCTCGGGCGGTTGTTGAGGTTGTCCTCCACTGCCTGCAATTCCTGATCTGTGATTGTTGTAAAGTCTGTTTTCTTAGGGAAGAAATCTCGGATAAGTCCGTTAGTGTTTTCGTTTGCTCCTCGTTCCCAGAAATGATAAGCATGGGCGAAGAAGCATTTTAATCCAGTTGCCTCTTCTAATTCTTTCCATCTCTGGTTCTCCGAGCCATTATCGAACGTCGCTGTCTGTCTTAATTCTTTCGGAAGATATCTGACCCTGCTTTCTATGGCTGACAATGTAGCTTCGGCTGTTTTGTCTTTGAGCTTGGTGATAAATACCAGACCCGACTTTCTTTCTTCAAATGTATTGATGCCTGGCTTGTTATCGCAAGAAGCGACAGTGTCTGATTCCCAATCGCCTACGCGCGTTTTCCGACTGACAGCAACAGGACGCATATCAATAGAGATTCCAGGAGCTTTTAATATTCTCTGGCATCTTCTCATTCCGTGATGCGTTCTTCGTTTCTTCCGTCTGCGTAGACAGGAGCGCAGATCTTGGTGGCCAGGCTTTAAATATCCGAATCCGTCTCTGTTGATTTGACTGTAAATGAATTGATAAATGGCTTCGTGTGATATGCTTTGTCCGGGATACTCAATCTTAACTCTGCCAGCTATCTGTTCGGGCGAGGTTCGCTTCTTTAATTCTGATACGACGTAATCTCGGACAACATTGTTCTTTAGACGGTTTTTGCGTCCTCGACTTTTCCTCTTAATCAATGCTCTGTTATGGGATGTCCTCGGATTGTATATGTTCTTCTGACTTCTGTTTCGGTTGATTTCTCTGGACACGGAAGCCGGCGAACGGCCGAGTTCTGAGGCAATGGTTCTTATCGACTTCTTTTCCCATCGCCCGTATTGTATTTTTTCTCTTTCTTCGATTGTAAAGTGTGTGTATTGCATAGTACCTTGATGATACTCCATTTTATCAAAGTGTTGCACTTACTTGTTGAACTAAGT
>CAZGIL010000149.1:0-1112 GCA_964526265.1 Candidatus Woesearchaeota archaeon | reverse complement strand
TCAACCCTTTCAAGAGGTCGCGTAGAGAAATCTACCGGCCTTTTTTATTGGAGGATTCAACAAATGAAAAGAATTATGACCTTCCTGACCATTCTATTTTGCGTGGTGTTCATGGCGACCAGTGCCATGGCCACATGGACAATTACAATCAGCACTGTGAGAAAATCCGATAACTATGTCTGGTTCGATGCTCTTTGCACATCTGACGGTGCAGCTCTGACGGCCACGAATATTTTATCAAGCACTTACATGGGATTCGCAAAGGACGTGCAGGGTTCGACCCTGATGTTGCTATACGTTAGCCCGGGGACCGCCGGTGTTGCCCCTGACAATACGTTTAACATCACTCTTACCGATGACCTGGGGGCCACCATATGGGCCGACACCACTATCAGCAATGTGGCCGGGAGCTGGCACAAAATGTATGAAGACCTCGGGCCGTTCCCGCCTATCCTGGACGAACTGAATCTGGCAATTAGCGATATCGGCACAGCGGGGGACCAGGTGACGCTCCGGTTCATTCTATGGGCCGAAAAATAAGGGAGGTTTGATATAATGAAAAAATATATTCTTGCAGTTTGGTTGGTCCTTGCGTTCGTTGGTATTTCATTTGCCGGGCCTCCTTGCATTCCACCTGATGCTTTATTGAACCAGGACAACACCTGGACGGGTGAGCAGACCTTTATTGATAGTTTGAATGTGTCTGGTGATACTGAACCGCAATTAGTGGTTGGCAGGGATACCGATGGTTACGTCAGCGTTTTGCTTGAGCGGAGATATGTTGGTAAATTTGACTGGCTAATCAAGAATGAAGGGGACCTTGGATTTTATGGCGATGACGGAGCAGGAAGTTCTCCAACGACACTCCGATTTAGAATAAATGATGATGGTAGTGTAGACGCGATTTACGGATTACGAGCTGGAGGATTTTTGGGTGTAGGCGGAGACATCTCCACTGAAGGATTAGTATTTGAAGATGGACAAACTGGAGACAGTTGGTATTGGATAGGGACTGACAGTGATAACGGAGCAGATGACGATGAGCCTTTAATGATAGGCAAAGGAAATACTATTGGCACAACTCCTTATGTTGCAATATCACCAAACGGCAA
>CAZGIL010000148.1:0-1114 GCA_964526265.1 Candidatus Woesearchaeota archaeon | reverse complement strand
TGGTGCCCTGGTTTCGGTTTCCAATACTCCCAATACTGCACTCACCAACGCATCAGGTTATTTCAAAATTGACGAAATACCGGTAGGAGAACAAACATTAACTATATCCAAGGAAGGTTATGTTACCCTTACCCTTGAAGATGTCTCCATTATTGAAGGAGAGATTACTTTACTCGGCGGGGGAGACCAGGAACCCTTAATCCTATATCCTACTGCCGGGAAGACCCAGTTTGATAAGGCAATATCTTATTATAATGATCAGGATTATGTGAATGCTATTATTGAGTTTGAAAAATTACTGAATGACTTTCCGTATTCAATATATGCAGATGATGCTCAATTCAATATTGGAGATTGTTATTATATAATAAGTAATTATTACCAGGCTCTAATAGAATATCAAAAAGTTATAGATAATTATCCTGAGAGTGATTGGGTTGACGATGCTCAATATAGTATATCTCACACTTATTTCGTATTAGAATTATATAGCCCGGCTATTTCATCCTTTCAAAAAATTATTACCAACTACCCTTCTAGTGAGTTTGCCGAAGGAGCCCAGTTTTATATAGGATACTGCTATACCAAGCTGGAAGATTTTGAAAAGGCAATAATTGAATTTGAAAAAGGCATAGAAAACTATCCGCAAGGCACCTGGCCTGATGGACGCTCAGTTCCTGCAGTAGCCCAATTTTATATAGGCTGGTGTTATGAGAAGCTTGAAGACTGGATTAATGCTATTAAGGCTTATCAAAAGGTGATTGATAATTATCCAAATAGTACCTGGTCAGATGGTAGTTTAATTTCTGAGCATGCTCAAGCCAGGATTGGTTGGATATATACATATTGTTTTTAGTATTAATTACGCCTATCGCGTAAAGAAGGGGTATAAAGTATAATGGTAGGGGCAGACCTTGTGTCTGCCCGTAATTTAAGGGTTGGATTTATCCGACCCGTCTCATATGTAGGACGGGGAACAGGTTCGCCTGTCTCTGTCATTCCCATGAAAATGGGAATCCATCCCTCTTCTCCTCCCCCTTGAGGGGGGAGGATTAAGGTGGGGGTGTAATCCTCGCATCTTGCAATTTGTATTTTTAAACTGTAAACTGAAAAC
>CAZGIL010000147.1:0-1122 GCA_964526265.1 Candidatus Woesearchaeota archaeon | reverse complement strand
CTCTTATCTTATAGGAAAGAATGTTCTCTGAATTAGAAAACTCATCTGTCTGATAAGACCATCTTCCTTGCTCGGTACAGCTTACCGGGATAATCAGCTCTGACTTCTCTTTGACCAGAATAGTGCTATTTAATACTCGGTTCTGCTTGGCTCCGGCCAACTCCTCTCCGTCCAGTAAGAGTACCGGAAGATCAGCATGATTTATCACCTTCAATTCCGGTACCGAGGCCTGCGCACTCACCTCTGTAATCACCAACAATCTCTTCTCTAAGGCCTCCTTTAAGGTTAAATACACCGGACCTTCCTCTCCTTCGGTAAGGAGAGGAATCACCTGCATATTCTTAAAACTCTGCACTTCTCCAAAATTTATCTTAGATAAAAAATCAGTGATTAAAATATCCATAACTCACACACTCCTTTAAAAAATAATACCCATAAAATAAATTCCCTTTTCTTACACCTTAAAAACCTCTCCATCTGAAACTTGTTCTATCTTCCGGCTAAACAAACCACTATATCTATCAGGATGAAAAGTATGAATCGGGACTATTTTCCCCGGCTTTAATCCTTTTTCTTATCCACTTCCAATCGGGTTTTCCATAATTAAAAAATGATTTGAAATTATCTTTCAACCATTCACAATAATCATCTTCAACATACTTACAGAAAGCCTCTGCAAGTGTTTCTTTGAAAATATCATCGGGTATTTTTACTTCCTCAAGCTCTTCATCCAAGAATTCTCTTACAACTTCTCTGTCAAGCATGACACTTACTCCTTTTATTGACTAAATTGTATTTAGGAACAATTCTTCAGCTTTTAACAATTTCTTAAAATGTAATGAAAGTGCATAAAAGCGAGCCAAAGAACGCTGTCTTCTATAGCTAAGGGTTCGCCACCTATTTTTTATTTAAACTTTTAGCAAATAATTGTCTTTCTACATACTCACAAACTAGATGACCAATAAAGAGATGGACTTCTTGTATCAGAGGGATTATCGTAGAGGGGACAGAAATAATGAGGTCTGTAAATTTTGGCAAAGCAGATTCATCAATTTGCCCAGCTAGGACAACTGTATAAATTTTAAGGTTATATGAAGTTTTTATTGCTTCAATTATATTTTT
>CAZGIL010000146.1:0-1123 GCA_964526265.1 Candidatus Woesearchaeota archaeon | reverse complement strand
GCAAAGAGGATGCCCGAGGCCGAGCCATTGACGACGATGGATCTGACCTGGATCCGTGGCTTGAATCCTGGCTCGGCATTGCAAAGTCTGAAGCGCCTGCCGTTTTACTCCCAGGTGCCGAAGACGGTGCGGGAGAACTTGATCTGGCGCCAGAAGATGGCCCGGCTGTGCCGGAGGAGTCCTGAAGATGCGCGGAAGATGTGGATGGCCTGCCACCGCGACCCCCTCTTCGCCATCTCGACGTTCTTCTGGACCCTCGAGACGCGCTCTAAGGTCGAAACCGAGATGGGCCGGGTGCTGGTCAACGTGCCCGTCATTATGGCCGACTACGAGGAGCTATTCACGCTCCTGCTCGTCAACGACATCATCGGCGAGAAGGACGTTGTGGTGGAAAAGAGCCGCGACATGAGAGCGACGACGACCATCCTGCGGGTGTTTGCCTACCTGTGCCTGTTCCACCACGGCATGAATTTCCTGTGCGCGAGCCGCATTGACGAACTGGTGGACAAGGCGGGCAGCCCCGACACGCTGTTCTCGAAGGTCGATCACACCCTGAAGTACCTGCCCGCGGGCCTGCGCCCCATCGAGGGCATCAACCTGGTGCGGAACAAGAACCACTTCGGGTTCCTGGACACGGATGGGACGCTGGACGGGATGGCGACGACTGGCGACCTGAACGCCGGCGGGCGGCGGCGGGCGTTGTTCTTTGACGAGGCGGCCCGCATCAAGTCCCTCCGCGAGGTCATGTCCTCGACCTCGGACGTGGCCCCCTGCCGCATCGTGGTCTCGACGCATCGGGGCTCGGGCACGGGCTACTACGACCTGACGCGCTCGGACATGCCGAAGATCACGCTCCACTGGACGCTGCACCCCGAGAAGAAGAAGGGCCTCTACTCCTCGCATCAGGGCATCCTCCTGAAGCTCGACAAGGAGTATCCCTTCCCTGACGATTACCCGTTTATCCTGGACGGAAAGAAGCGGAGCCCCTGGCACGACGCCGAAGAGCGGCGCCGCAAGAGCCGCATCGACATGGCGGAGAACGTGGACATTGACCCGCTGGCCTCGGGCGGGATGTTCTTCGAGGGCGACGTGCTGGACCGCCACATCGGGCAGTACTGCAAGC
>CAZGIL010000145.1:0-1124 GCA_964526265.1 Candidatus Woesearchaeota archaeon | reverse complement strand
AAGGAGTTTATCCGTAAGGATGCGCTTTTATCGGAATATTTCGATGTTTTTCTTTTTGAGGATTCTCCCGCCAAGAGTAAATCAGCCGAAATAGCTTATATCGAGGAAGTGCGCAAGACCGATATTTATGTCGGTATTCTCGGACAGCAATATGGCGGCTCCGGAAAAGAAAAGATGTCGCCGACAGAAGCGGAATTCCGCGAAGCTAAGGCAAAACACAAAGAAATCCTGATCTATATTAAAGGTCAAAATACCGTAGATAAGCTCCGTGACGGTGGCATGCAGGAGTTTATAATGGAAATCAAAAATCCGAAGGCGGGGTACAGTTATAGAAGATTTGATACTGCGACTGAATTAACCAATCTGGTTTACGAGAGTTTGATATCCTTTCTTAAGGAAAAAGGCGAAATCGGGAAGGCGGGCTTTGACCAGCGTATTTGTGAGGGGGCCAATCTATCCGACATTGACGAGGCCAAGGTTAAATGGTTTTTAAAGACGGCACGTTCAAAGCGCAATTTCCCGGTTGGGTTAGATGCTTCCATAACTGACATTTTTATTCATTTGAAACTACTCAAGGACGGGAAGCTGACTAATGCCGCCATTTTATTATTCGGGAAGAACCCGAGAAAATTCTTTGATCAGGCAAAGATCAAATGTGTGCAGTTGCCCAGTACTGAGGTCGTGAAGCCGTTTTCATCGTATCATATTTACGAGGAAGAGAACCTTTTTGAACAGGTAGATAAAGCAGTAGCTTTTGTTCTGGATGCTATTAAATTTCCGGTCATTCAGCAATCGCATACAGTGCAGGTCGCGCGGCCACGCGAGATACCCGAGTTCGCTATTCACGAAGCGATCGTTAATGCCGTAGCGCATCGGGATTACAACACAACGTCATCTGTTCAGGTGATGGTATTTCTTGATCGCGTTGAGATATGGAATTCCGGAACTCTCCCCGGAAATCTTAAGATCGAGGATTTGAAGAAGTCACATTCTTCACATCCGTCCAATACGACGCTGGCGAATGTTTTATATTTTGGAGACTATATTCAGCAGGTAGGGTCGGGTACAAATGAGATGGTTCGCCAATGCAAGAAACACGGTCTTCCTGAGCCGGAGTTCGTTTC
>CAZGIL010000144.1:0-1135 GCA_964526265.1 Candidatus Woesearchaeota archaeon | reverse complement strand
CAGGATCATTTTCTCTGTAACCATATATCCATTCTTTATTTTCATAACACTTATCACTGGTAATAATAACAGCAGCTCTTACACCCTTATTCTTTCTTATTGCTTCTAAAATACTTACTGTACCTATAACATTAGTTTCATAAGTAAGTCGTGGCTCTTTATAAGAAAATCTCACTAATGATTGAGCGGCTAAATGGAAAACAAATTCAGGCTGATATTTTTCAAAGACAGATAGTAAATGTTTTTCGTCTCTAATATCACCAATAATATGAATCATTTTGTTTTTTAAGCCTACCGCCCTAAAAAAACTTGGTTGAGTGGGAGGGTCTAAAGAATATCCAATTACTTCTGCCCCAAGTTCTTTAAGCCATAAAGATAACCACCCTCCTTTAAAACCTGTATGGCCAGTTACGAGGACTTTTTTGCTATTATAAATATTATTAAAGAGATTATTTTTCATTTATATTTAATTCCTCCATAAGATTATATATTATCATTTCCTCTTTTTTTGTTATTTGAGGATCAGGTTTATCTATGGGCTTATTGTATTCAAGTTTTGGATAAATATAAGTTTGGTAATCCATATCTATCTGCACTAAAAGCGGAAGTTTTATAGGTGAATTTAAGATACTTTGTATTTTTTCTCTCCAATCAACCATATTTTTATTTATGTTTAATGAGCTTATGCCATATGCCTTTGCAACTTGAACAAAACTTATTGAATGATAACCACAATGCTCGTCAGTATCACAATAATGGTCATTAAAATATAAATGTTGAAATTGTTTTATCATACCAAGACTTCTATTATTAAATACAAAAATTATCATAGGTAATTTTAAATTTGCTACAGTATTAAGTTCCTGTATGTTAATTTGCATACCTCCATCTCCTACAATAACAATAGTTCTTTTTTTGTTTTCCAGCGAAATTGCAATTCCCGCAGGAAGCGCATAACCCATAGGTGCCATTCCTCCACTATTAATGAATCGTTGTTTTTCTTTAATTTCTAAAACTTGCGCGGCTAATACTTGATTTTGGCCGACATCTACACAGACTATGTCTTCAAAACTTAAATTCTTTGATATCTCTTCCATTATTCTATAATGAAAATCCTCAACCTCTGCTCTAAAAG
>CAZGIL010000143.1:0-1153 GCA_964526265.1 Candidatus Woesearchaeota archaeon | reverse complement strand
AGGGCTATGGCTATGAGTAAATCAATCATTTTAGTTTGTTGGCAATCCCGTCTCAATAGCGTCAAGCAGGGTGTTAGACCACACATCGGTCGCATCTCCTGTGACAAGCCCAGTAGGATCGAAATCCGCTGCGGCTATATTGAACGTGTTCCCGACAATGGTGTTGTTGGCTCCACCACTGGTGTCAATCAAAAGGGTCGTTGTGTTGAGAACTTCGTTGCCGGTGATCTTGTTGTAGTTCCCGCTCCATGCAGGTCCCATCCAGTTCGCATTACCAATGAACCGGTTGTTCGTGACTTCCCACTGTAAGAGCGTTCCGATACCGGCCCCAGTCACCTGGGCAATGGCATAATGGGTCATTGCCATGAAAACACATCCGTCAATCTTCACATTGAAACACCCACCGGAATCCTCAACACCGTCATACCCGGACGCAAACCGACATCCAAGAATTTCGGTATGGGAACCATCGCGTTCATCATCGTCCGCTCCACCATCCCTGAAAACCTGGATACAGGAATTGTCATCTCCACCGTAGAATAGGATGTTGATGAACCTCCATCCTTGCTGTTGAACCTTTACCAGCGGGGTAAGTGCCACTTCATCGACAGGCTCAGTCCAGCTATTGGCAGCTTCCTGTCCACCGTCGGGCGTACTGTCGGCATGACGGGGCCTATTTCCCTCTCCAATAACCGTTACATCAAACACTTGGACCGGTGTGGAAAGCTGCTCTTTGATCTTCCCACGGAACCGAATCACATCCCCACTCGATACCGCCGCAAAGGCCTCCGCCATAGTAAGAAACGGGTTGGCCCACGACTTCCCTTGCCCCGTTGCCGAAACATTGGCATCAACGTACCATGTGTCATGGCCATTGTCCAACATATAGAAATCTGTGATCGGCCTGGTCGGTGCATTTCCTCTGATCGTCAATACTCGTTCCATAATTCTCTCCTTTGTCACCGGACGCCCTCATTGTACGACGCCCCAGGTAGTTATAGGGTTCGCGTTTTTTCCACTTTATGACACAAAATGCCTTTTCTCCACGGGGTGGATACAAACTTTGTGACACTTTACCCCCTCAGAACACCCATTTTGTGGTACTTTCACTTTTCCCATGCCATTACACCTCTGGCATCTGCCAAACGCTCGG
>CAZGIL010000142.1:0-1155 GCA_964526265.1 Candidatus Woesearchaeota archaeon | reverse complement strand
TCTCCCTATGAGTTCAGGATCATTGATAAGAACGGCGTCACCCGTTGGATCATGGAGACGGTGACATCGATATGTTACCAGGGCAGGCAGGCCGTCCTCGGCAATTCCATGGATATCACGGAATTAAGGAATGCAACGCACAAGATGGAAGAGCAGAAGGCGCTGGCCGATTCCATCATCTCTACCATGCCTCAGGCCGTCCTTGTTTTACGGAAAGATGTGATTGTATTTGCGAGCGATGCTGTGGAAACAATCTTTGGCTGGAAGCCCGGTGAGGTCATCGGTAACAATATTAGAATGTTCTATAAAAGTGACCATGATTTCAAGGACAGCAGCAGATACATCAAGCTTATTCTTGAGAAGGAAAATACCTGCAGCCTGGAAACCCGTCACAAGCGGAAGGATGGCAATGAGATAACGTGCATGCAGTACAATTCAAGAATAGGCCGAAATATAAAGAATGGGAAGATCGCGGCCATTTTTGAGGACATCACCGCGCGAAAGCAGGCAGAAGAGGCGCTTCGGGAGAGCGAAAAAAGATACCTGGAGTTAAGCATAACAGATGGTTTGACCAGGCTCTATAATACGAGGCATTGTTATAATATTCTGGAGTCGGAAGTCGCCCGTGCCGGCCGATTCAAACACCCCCTGACACTTCTCATGATGGATATAGATAATTTCAAGCGTTTCAACGACACTTACGGCCACATGGAGGGTGATCAGGTCCTCACCCGGTTTGCAGACGTCATTCGTCGAAGCATAAGGAAGGTCGATCATCCCTGCCGATACGGCGGAGAAGAGTTTATAGTGATTTTGCCCGAAACCATCGCAGATCAGGGTGTCCGCGTTGCTGAAAGGATCCGGAATGAATTCAAGAAGGAAGTATTCACACCCAAAGCAGGCATGGCCGAGCAGGTTACCGTAAGCATCGGCGTTGCCCAGCTGACTCCCCCGGAAGAATCGGCCGAGTTCATCAAACGGGCCGACAAGCGGCTTTACAAAGCCAAGGAAGAGGGCAAGGACAGGGTGGTGTTTTAAACAGGAACGGGAGGGTTCAAGGGGTCAAGGATTCAAGGGTCTGGAGTAAAGAACGAAGATGAGAAGATGGGAAGCTGGGAAGATGCGAAAACAAACGCTACGAACGCAATGGACGCG
>CAZGIL010000141.1:0-1160 GCA_964526265.1 Candidatus Woesearchaeota archaeon | reverse complement strand
TAAAAACAGCCAGGCGGGGATTAGCCATAATATTTTATCATCCTGTTCTCTCTTCTGCAACAAATCTTTACTAACTACTATCCCTTCTCTAATTCCATATTTTTCCATAAATTTGATTATCCCTTTCAAGTCTCTTGGCAAAATAGCATTACGATATTTAACCTCGATAGGCAGAAGAAAATTGCCGCTGCCTGTTCCTGCATCTAAATCAAGGACAAAGTCAACTTCTTCCTTTTCTCTCCAATAAAAAACATTATTCCCCAAGAAACACCTGCCAACCAAGCTCTCTACTTTTTGACCCTCTACTCTATTCTCGTTATTCCCCCCTCCGAAGACAGTAATCAAGCCGCTGTCGATAAGATGAACCTTCTGATTGCTGCGAATCTGTTTTTCTACCGAAGGAGAATATTTTTTTATTCCGAAGACTAAAAATGATTCGATAAGATAATTTAAATATTTAAGAGTGTACTCCCTGCTCAGACAGAGAGAATTTGCTATATTGGTAACGTTCATGATGTCAGAAGAATGACCGGCTAAATAGAGGAAAAATTTTTCCAAAACCTGCGGTTTTTTTATTTCGTAAAGGTCTACCAGGTCTCGATAAATCACTTTTTCAATAACATCCTCTCGAAGAAGCCTTTGCCACAGAATAGGATTTTCTACCTCCAGAAGATGGGGAAATCCTCCCCGATTAAGATATTCGGTAAAAAGAATTTTAATTTTATTTTGATAGGGAATCAGCTGGTCGATTGGCGATGAGCTGTCCGTGTCCGAAAAAAGACCTGTTACCACTTTAAGTAAATTATTAGAAAGGGCGAAATCCTTCTGCAAATTAAGAATAATTTTATCTAATCTTTTATCTTTTAATTGACAGGATAAAAACTCATAAAAACTAAAGGGTAATATAAGCTCTTCTATCGTCCTGCCCATTAAAGATTCAGACCCTCTCTTTATAAGAGAAGCTGAGGAACCTGACAATATAAATTTAAGAGGATACTTTTTATCAAAATATTTTTTTATTTCAAACTGCCACCCCTCCCAAAAGTGAACCTCATCTAAAAAAAGATAAATCTTCTCATTGGGTTTTAATTCTTTCATGGTTTTTTCTCTTAACTGTTCATAAACATCTAATATATCAGACAGGTTTATCCGTGAATCTG
>CAZGIL010000140.1:0-1166 GCA_964526265.1 Candidatus Woesearchaeota archaeon | reverse complement strand
TCATCTAATGATTGAAACCCCAGAGGGTAACCTATCAAAAGGAATGAGACAATTAAATGGTCTCTACACCCAACGGTTCAACCAAAGACATCAGAGAGTCGGCCATCTTTTTCAAGGGAGATACAAGGCAATTCTGGTGGATAAAGATAACTATTTACTTACCCTCTGTCGCTATGTAGTCTTAAATCCGGTAAGAGCAAGCATAGTAAAAGACCCGGGAGTCTGGAGGTGGAGCACTTATCGAGCAACTGCCGGTCAGGAAGAAGGGATCCCCTGTTTAACCACAGATTGGATTCTCTCTCAATTTGACAAAGAGCAAAAGAAAGCCGCTAACCTTTATCAAGCCTTTGTCCGCTCTGGAATAAAAACAGATTCCCCTTTAAAGGCGATAAAAGGGCAATTGTTTCTCGGCCAGGATAATTTTGTAGATAAGATAAAAGACTTGATGAGAGGGAAAGAAAAATTAAAGGAGATAACCAGAGAACAACGCTATGTAACCAGGCCGCCCTTAAATGAGATTTTACCCCAGGAGGACAAGAAGTCAAAAGACTAAGCAATGTATGAGGCTCACCAACAGTATGGCTATACCTTAAAAGATATCGCAGAATATATCGGTGTACATTATACTACAGTGAGCAAAGTGATTAAAAGAATCGAGGGGGAAAATAAAAAGTGATATTTCAAGACCTGGCCCTATTATACCTACTATTATACCTATTGGTGTAAAAGAGGGGTTGGAAGGATAATAATTAATGAATCAGATAAAAAGAAAAAATAGTAAACTGAAATGGCAAAATATTAATGCAACAAGAATGTCAGTCTCAGCATTCGGTGTTCTTTGTGGATTGACTGGTATTATAGCTGGTTACTTTGAAACACTTCAAGGTAATGTTGCCCCAAGCGGCTTTATAATAAGTAGCATTGGTCCGACGTATGGCATGTGGGATACTTATGGTATATGGGACTTGTGGGACACATATAGTGCCATAACCATCATCCCCAATTTTTTCTTAACTGGAATAGTGGCAATCCTGGTGAGTTTTCTTGTTATCATATGGTCCGTTGGATTTGTACACAAGAAGTACGGCGCCATGATCTTTTTACTTCTTTCAATCATACAATTCCTTGTTGGTGGAAGCTTCGTCCTTGACCTAGCATTAGTAGCT
>CAZGIL010000139.1:0-1166 GCA_964526265.1 Candidatus Woesearchaeota archaeon | reverse complement strand
GCCGATGCACAGAACAAGCAGTACTCCATGATGGACAAGCTCAAGCAGAAGTTCGACGAGTTCAAATTATCTGCCGGATCCGCACTTGAACCCATCGAAGGAATGGGCGCGGCATTGGCCACAGCCGGGCCTCTCATGATGGGTCTTACCGCTATGCCATCTCTCCTTGGAGGCGTTCGCACGGGTCTCACGCTCATCAGCTCGCACCCGATCCTCCTTGTTCTCACACTTATTATCGCGGCGCTGATAGTACTTGAACTCAAATTCGGCATTCTCACAAAGGCGGCAGCGGTACTCAGTGAAGGATTCGGATGGCTCTCGGATGCCATCGGTGGGTTCGTGAGCTGGGTTACGAACGCTGTCAACTGGTCGGATGTGCTCTACAATGCATTCCTGATCCTGCTCGGGCCTATCGGCTGGATCCAGATTGCCATGAACGCACTCGGTATCTCATGGGGAGATGTCTGGACCGGCATGATCAACCTTGCCAAGACGGGAGTAAACTGGCTGATCGACGGTATCAACCTCATGGTGCGGGCGCTTAACCTGCTCCACTTCGACGTACCGGACTGGGTGCCTTTGGTTGGAGGACAGCGGATCGGATTCAATCTTTCAGAAATTCCCCGGCTGGCATCTGGAGGCATTGTCACGCAACCTACCATCGCCATGATCGGCGAGCAGGGACCGGAAGCCGTGGTGCCGCTCACCGGCAGGAATGCGGGTGCTGGTGGGATCACTATCACGGGCAATACGTTCAATGTCCGCAACGATCAGGATATCCAGCTCGTCGCCCGCGAACTCTACACGCTGATTGACCGCACCAACCGGGGCCGGGGGACGACCTGATGGTAGACAATGGAGGATTCACAATCGACGGGGAGCCGGCAAGCACGTACGGCATCACACTTATGTACGCACCGGGTCAGCCATTCCTGCCCGGAACACGGGACCGGTTCGTAGAAATTCCCGGAAAAGGTGGGGCGTACTGGTTTGACTCCGATGTCGGATCGCGAACATTCTCCCTTCCTTGTAGATTCACAGGGGCGGCGGATGCAGCGGCTCTGGATACCCTGATACGTGCGTTTGCGCGGATCTTCGTGCACGTCCGTGGACGCCCGCGCGCTCTCGAACTTGAATTCGATGATTGCCCCGGATACAAATATCTC
>CAZGIL010000138.1:0-1169 GCA_964526265.1 Candidatus Woesearchaeota archaeon | reverse complement strand
GCACGGGTTTGGAGTTGTCAAGGATTCCTTGACCGGTGCCGGTATCGTTTCGTTGACGCCAACAAATCGATCATTCCCACCATACTTTTCTTTGAGTGTCTGTGCCACGGGTGCATCCGGGGCCGGGTAATCGCCCGGTTGGGGAGTGCCGTTGTAGGATGGTTTTTTCGGTGCGGTTTTCTTCTCCTCTTTGTATTGTTCGGTCAGTTCGCCCCGGATTTCCAGTTCCGCTTTCTGGATGATCTTTTTAATCTCCGGTTTTGTCATTCTTTTTTGTATCTTTCCACCCGTCGGTGTAGCATCAATCAGGGCAATTCGTGCGAGCGAAATCGCCCGGTTCTTTACCGGCTCGTCCCTTATTCGGATCAGAGCCAGTATTGCGTCCGTTGAGCAATTCGAAATTTCGGGAACGCTTGCACAAAATTTGGCAGCTTGCTTGACATCTGACTTTGTGGATTCTCCCAACCCACAATTCTCAACAACCTCATCAATATGCTCTCTGCACCATTGTACTCTCATGATTCACTCTCCTTATTCTCCTCGTCAGCCCGTGGACAAGATTTTGTCCGGATTGCATTCTCGCAGAATACGAGACCAACCGCCGGGTTCTTGCACGAGTGTTTGGTCAATCCTTCATACGCCAGATATACCGGCTTCCCGCGAAATTCACAAGTCTCTGGAATCATAATTCAATGCACTCTCCTTTTTTGTGCGTTTTCAGAATGAGTTCCGCTGCATTCCCGATCAATTCCCCCGCGGGATACTTCTGGATAAGATCAAGGACATATCCGATAGCCTCTTTGCGCTTGTCGTTGCCAACCCATCGCCGACCATCAGTCTCATAAACCTTCAGTCGTTCATTGCCCGGGACTTGTGGTACGCGATAAACTGAGACTGAGAACTCGACCTTACCCGCGTAATGATCCCGCCCTTTCTTAAACTCGATATATCGCTTGAACGTGGTTTTCTCAATGACTGCGATCTGCGTCTTCGCGGCAACAAAAAACAGGGAGATATCCCTGATGTCCCGTTCTGCGTACCCGATATCACGTTCAATACTGTTGATACTGAATTCTTCTTTCAGGTGCTCGCGGGCGCTTTCTCCGTAATTATTATAGATTGTGGTCATGATGGGCGCACCTTATTTATCATATCATAAATACTCTTTA
>CAZGIL010000137.1:0-1171 GCA_964526265.1 Candidatus Woesearchaeota archaeon | reverse complement strand
AAATCTCGTAATCGTCATGCAATACGTAGACGCGCTGGTGCTTTTGATCATCCGCCGGTTTGATTCCATCGACAAATGCCACAAGATACCGCATCGGGTCCATGCCGTGATCATTCTCCTTTTTCGGTTCTTCTTTGTTCGGTTTGCCGTCCTTTGTTGGAAGCCAGATATATGATTCGATTTCCTGCTCGGTACAGACGGGTTTCTTCTCATTAAGTAGGAGTGGATCGGCCTCCACCAGCGCATCGGTCATGATGAACAACCGGGGTTTTCCATCACCGGCTTTCCTGAGCCGGACCTGCACGGCCTGAAGGCCGATAGATACTGATTTCATCGCGGCTTGTGTCGGAATGCCATGTGCTTCAAGGGTAGCCCGGTCCTCTGCATCATGATCACAGATAGTGGCATATATCCGTTCACCTTGTGAGAGATATTTGATTAATGAGGCGTGATCATTTCCACGAGGATCTCCTCCAACAATCCGGTGCGTCATATAGATCTCCCGGTAGAGATAGAGCCGCCCATCTGGATCCAGCGCCCACCACTGACAGACAAACGGGTTAGTATACCCGAAATCAACAGCCCTGAACTTTACCCAGTCTTGAGGGATGGGAAATGGATTGATCAGGTGAATTTCACGGTCGAAATCCTCATAAATTACACCTTCTGCTGCCGCCCATTTTCCGAGGTAGAGCCGAAGATATCGGACACCAGTCAGGTTCTTGAGCACTTCCATTGTGCGCTTGCCTTGTTCGGTAATCTGGTGAGTGATGGGATTGAACAGGACCGGGTTATCCTCATGCCGGGATTCGATGAACTTTAATCTACCTTTATCAGCACGGGCGCGGATCCAGTGTGTTGGAGGTGCGGGGTTACAGTCCGCCATGACCTGTGCATACGGTGCATTACCGGCGCGCCCGGTAGTTCTGGTAGTGATAATCTCCCAATCGTTTAGAGTGAGCTCTTCCGCTTGATTTACATAAACAAAATCCCATTCAGAAGATAACACTTTATCCGGTTTGTCCATCCCGCCCAAATAAATGTGGCTGCCGTTTGGGTATAGGTATCCTTCGACATGTTCCCCACCAAATTTCTGTACGGGGGTTTTCCGCTGGTCAAAGGTGCCTTCCCCATCATTCATAGTGGGATCCCACGCCCCGAGTACCTTTCT
>CAZGIL010000136.1:0-1175 GCA_964526265.1 Candidatus Woesearchaeota archaeon | reverse complement strand
TGTCCCAGAGACAGACATGGCGGATGAACAGGGCTACTGGACGCCCGCCACGTCTACCTTGTTTTGATGTAATAACTTGTGACATGACGGACACAACCAAATTACCTCAAATGGTTTAGTATAATCCGGGTGGTGGCCGTGTATTAGTTTTTCCCGACCGCAACTCGAACATTCTCGTGGCCGTTGAACATAACCAGTGATGATGCCCCTGTTGAGAATCGACTGAGCGTGGTATCTCTCAGGGTATTTGTGTTGCCATCTGCGGCATCGTTCAATTATTTCCGTGCGGTGTTTGAGATAGGATTTACGGGCATATTTTTTCATTGTCATCGCGGGCAGAGGATGTTCTTTTCTGTATTGTTTATAACGTTCTCGGAACTCTGGGTGTTCTCGTTGCCATTTCTTGGTTTTTTCCAACAGTTTTTCTCTGTGGTTCTGATAGTACCTTCTGTCGCTTTCCTTCTTCATTACCTTATGTATGGGATCGCTTGCATATTTTTTGCCATAATCAGGATGTCTACTGTGCCATTCCCGCGCTCTCGCCAGACACAGTTCTTTATGTGCGGCATAGTATTTGCGGTGTTGTAGGCGGATTGTGTCTTGGTTTTTCCTCCGCCAATTCATGACATCAATCATGTGACAAGATTTGCAGTTCGGTCTATGTCTTCCGCCACCGCATTTATGATACTGACTCACTGGTTTCAGTAAACCGCATCGGGAGCAGATTTTGGAGTCAATTTCCACGTTGAATATTCCACTTGAACTGGCGAGTGTGGCGGGTTTTGAGCGAGCAACACAAGGAAGCTCCCCGCCACATTCGCCTTCTTGAGTTTGTCTTGGTAGGTCGCTCGCTCATATCTTCAGAATACCACAAAAAAGGACGAAAAGCAAGAATATTTTCGGAGAAAAGCAAAATAACTTGCATATTCCCCTTGACTTTCCCCTATCCATAGTGTATAGTATGCTGTGCGGTGTGGATAGTCAGTAGTTGTGCGTTGGGAGGAGTCGAGTGGGTTCTTTTCTTCCGGATGGAATGTGATGCGGCATCGTAAAACGTCCGTACCTGACGTGGAGCGAGTCATTCTCATTCCTCACGCGAAGATTTTGATCGTAAAACAGGGCGCTGGCGGGCGCTTTTCACATGGGAAGCGGCCAGAGATGGCCGGAGGCTCTTT
>CAZGIL010000135.1:0-1181 GCA_964526265.1 Candidatus Woesearchaeota archaeon | reverse complement strand
CTGCCACAGGTTGTCGGTGCGATAGCGAGCCATCCCCCAAGGCAGCCCCAGAGCACCGCAAAGGCGATGATATATACTAGCACCGAGGGTATAAGCCACATCATCAGCGATGCAATAGCGATCAGGATAAACGAGATCATCGCGGTCTTTTGCGGGGTCAGGCGGTCCGTGAGTTCCCCGAATACAGGACGCCCGCCTCCATTGAATATTGCAAAGAAGCCGACGAGGAGCGTTGCAAGCCCGGCTTCAACTTTCACTACCTCTGTCGCCACGGGTGATGCAATCGAAATTGCCATCAGTCCCGCAAGGCAACCGATAAAGAAACACGCCCACAGCCCGTAGAATGACAATGATTTTACCATCTGTGATCGGTTCAATTCACACTTCTGCTGTTCACCGGGTTTTGGTAACGGGGGTGTCCATCCCTGTGGGACCCAGCCGGGCGCAGGGAACCTCAAAGGAAGGGCGAGCAGGACGATCAGGACGATGAATGCCAGTCCAAAGACACGGAACGTGTTCATCACACCGGAAACCCCGATCAGGTATCCTGCAATATTAGCAGTGAAAAACGCAGAGAACCCGAATCCCAGTACAGTCAGGCCAACCGCAAGACCCCGTCGGTCCGGGAACCAGCGGGCGGCAACGGCAACGGGCACGCCGTACGCGATCCCCACCCCCACACCCGCAACCAGCCCGTAAAAGAGGTAGAGCCACTGGACAGACCCGGCGAACGATGAAAGGAGCCACCCAAGACCGGTGAGGATACCGCCGATAATGGTCACCGTACGGGGGCCGAGTTGGTCGATAAATTTCCCGGTCAGCGGCATCGCAATGGCAAAGAATGCCAGAAACACGGAAAACGGGAGCAGTATTTCACTTGCAGTGACCGCCTGCCCCAGTGTCCCGGTAAAATATGCCGTAAGCGGCTTGACAAAAACACTCCATGAATAAACCGACCCCAGACAAAGGTTGATGATCATGCCGAGAATGACAAGTGCCCACCGCCCCTTTTCTGCTTCCATTCCAAAGATTCTTTCAGTTTGACTATCCTCCATGTGACGTTTCCTCCAGAACAAATATCCCATTCGTACGTGTGAATCGGGTTGCGCGCCAAAAAAATTGGAGGTCATTCTTCAAGCGTCGATATGTCGCCGGCATCGATCCCCATTTCTTTTGCCTTG
>CAZGIL010000134.1:0-1181 GCA_964526265.1 Candidatus Woesearchaeota archaeon | reverse complement strand
ATTTTATTAGTGTTTTATGCTATAATAAGTCATAAAATACTAATAAATAAAGGAGAGTTCCAATGTCCTTTCAGCTAAATAACGAACAACAAATGGCTATACATGATTCCCTATATAACTTAACCGAAAGAGAAATGAAATATCTTAAAAATTCCTGGGCAGAAACATTCAGTAAAAAGATATTTCCTTTCATAGATGAAGACCGGTTTAGCGTATTATATAGTGATAATCCGGCTTCCAGGCCTAATAATCCGGCAAATGTCTATTTCGGACTCCTCATCTTAAGAGAGGTATTTAACCAATCAGATGAAGAAGCCCTTAATGCCCTAATGTTTGATGTCCGATACCAATATGCCTTGCATACTACCAGCTTTAAAGAACAACCGGTATCCAAAAACAGCCTTACCAATTTTCGGGCAGCGGTATATAGCTATAATCAAGAACATGGTGTTGACCTTATCCAAGAAGAGATCGAAAGTCATGCCCAACAATTTTCTAAACTCCTCAAGATAGAAGGTAAGACTATCCGAATGGATTCCCTGATGGTAAGCTCCTCTTGCCGAAAATTATCCCGGTTGGAAATTATTTACTCCACAGTTGCGCGACTCATAAAGGTCATAGACAAAAATACTGCCCTACCGGAAAACTTTAAACCCTACCTGGAAGAAGGCCACTATAATGATACCATCTACCGCTCAAGAGATAAAGATCTAAATAGTAAAATTAAGAGAGTACTAAAAGATGGTTTAAAACTCTATTCTTTATATAAGAATAAAGAAATGAGTAAGACCGAAGAGTTTAAACTTCTTAGCCGGATGTTAAAAGAGCAAACTCGAAAAGGTAGGATAAAAACTTCTAAAGAGATATCACCTGACTCTTTACAAAATCCTACCGACCCGGATGCCACCTACCGCAAAAAAGGTAAGAAGAAACACATAGGTTATACTGTCAACATAGTAGAAAAGTTTGATGATAAGAATAGGATGATAACCGGCTATGATCTTAAGAAAAATAACTATAGTGATCAGAAATTCGCTAAGGATGCCATTAAAAAATTAGATAAAGGTACTACCGCTCTAATAGATGGTGCCTATTACTCTGAAGATATAGCCAAGAAAGCTGAAGCCAAAGGGATAAAGATGGTCCCTACTAATCTGGTAGGTGGAGGTAAAAATAGTAAT
>CAZGIL010000133.1:0-1185 GCA_964526265.1 Candidatus Woesearchaeota archaeon | reverse complement strand
TAGTCTTCAGGATGTAGCAGAACCAAATCTTTACCGGGAGATAATGTCCTATAAAGAGATTCCTAAGGTAACTTTCAATCATAGACATGTTCCTATGGTTGTTCCTGATGAAATCTGGATTACTGATACGACCTTTAGGGATGGACAGCAGTCTCGGTCTCCTTATACGGTGGATCAGATACTGAGAATTTTCGATTTTCTTCATGAACTTGATAATGAATCTGGGGTAATAAGACAGACAGAATTTTTTATCTATTCCAATAGAGATAGGAAAGCCGTAGAAAAATGTCTGAGTAAAGGATACCTGTATCCCGAAGTGACAACCTGGATAAGGGCTAAGGAAGAGGATTTTAAGTTAGTTAATAAGATGGGCATAAAAGAGACAGGGATATTAGTCCCTTGTTCTGATTATCATATATTTAAAAAGCTTAATCTTAGTCGGAAACAGGCAATAGAAATGTATATTTCTATTGTGAAATTAGCCCTGGAGAATGGGATAATTCCCAGGTGTCATTTTGAAGATATTACCAGGGCAGATTTTTATGGTTTTGTTGTTCCGTTTGCGAATGAGCTTATGAAACTTTCCAGACAAACGAAAATGCCTATCAAGATAAGGGCTTGTGATACTTTAGGTTTAGGCGTTTCTTACCCGGGAGCAGCTTTACCGCGATGTGTGCAAGGTATTATATATGGACTTAGACATTATGCTGAGGTGCCTTCAGAATGGATCGAGTGGCATGGTCATAATGATTTTTATAAAGTTGTAACCAATTCCACTACAGCCTGGCTTTATGGTGCCTCAGCTGTGAATACCTCTATTTTAGGAATAGGTGAAAGAACGGGAAATTGCCCTCTGGAAGCAATGGTTATTGAGTATGCTCAACTTAGAGGGACGACAAAAAATATGAAATTGGGAGTCATAACTGAAATAGCTAATTATTTCGAGAGGGAAATTAAATATCAAATACCGCCTCGAACCCCTTTTGTGGGGGATGCTTTTAATAAAACCAGAGCAGGAATTCATGCGGATGGAATATTAAAGGATGAAGAAATTTATAATATATTTGATACAGAAAGGATATTGAATAGACCTGTGGCAGTAACAGTAGGTTCGCATTCAGGGCTGGCCGGGATTGCTGTTTGGATGAATAAATATTTTAAATTAGAAGGGGAAAGAAGAATAAA
>CAZGIL010000132.1:0-1192 GCA_964526265.1 Candidatus Woesearchaeota archaeon | reverse complement strand
TAGATTCAAGAAGTGCAAAGTGGATTGCTTCTGATGCAATCCGGGAGTTAATGAGTAAAGCGGTTCAAGAAAGATTGCAAAAAAGATGTAAATAAAGAATACGGCATAGGTTAGGCGATGTTGTGATATAATTTAACCTATTAAAGTAAATAGTATTTTTCTAATAAGATTAGGAAGGTATACATGAAGGGAAAAAATTCAAGCAAAAATAGACAACTTTTGATTAAAGTTTTAATACGATTCGTATTATCAATTATTCTTATAGGTCTCATTGTTTTTCTTCCAGCAGGATCAATAAAGTTTTGGGAAGCATGGGTATATTTTGGCATATTATTTATTCCTATGATTTTTGTTTTGATATATCTTTTAAAGAACGACCCGGAATTATTAGAACGTCGAATGAAAATGAAAGAAAAAGAAGAACCTCAAAAAGTATTCGTTATGCTTTCCATCTTAGTCTTTCTTATAGCCTTTATTATTCCTGGATTTGATTATCGTTTTGAATGGTCTGAGGTTCCGCTTATAGTAATTATAATTGCTGATTTATTTATTTTTATAGGATATTTGCTGTTCTTTTTAGTGTTAAAAGAAAATACCCATGCTTCCAGAATTATTGAAGTAGAAAAAGGTCAGAAAGTAATATCCACAGGTCCATATGCAATTATCCGTCATCCCATGTATATAGCTGTATTAACGATGTATGTTTTAAGTCCGTTAGCACTTGACTCATACTGGGCAGTATTGGCTGTTCTTCCACTACCGGTATTAATTATTTTACGAATTAAAAATGAAGAAAAAATACTTATAGATAAACTTCCTGGATATAGGGAATATAGCCAGAAGGTAAAATATCGGTTATTACCATATATATGGTAATATTAAATGAAGATATGTTACGATTTCGCCTAACAGCAGGTTTGTGACTTCGGCTTACCGATCTTCATCCAAGATTAGAAATCAAAATGGAAAATGACCAAAACAAATTAGAACAATTTTTAAACAATTTAGAAGGTGAAGTCGTATCAATAATTCCAAACATTAAAAAAACATCCTTATCTTAAATTTATGGAATTACTAGTAAAATTGATTTTCTGCTTATTATCGCAAAAATGAAATAACCCTTATGAATTAGACGAGTATTATAATTTGCGATTTGGAATAAATCGGGATATGTCAAATTTTCTTAGATAAT
>CAZGIL010000131.1:0-1196 GCA_964526265.1 Candidatus Woesearchaeota archaeon | reverse complement strand
GGTTTTTTCGGTGCGGTTTTCTTCTCCTGCTCATACTTCTTTGTCAGCTCGCCCCGGACTTCCAGTTCTATTTGTTGGATCACTTTTTTGATGGTTTTTTCTGGGAGTTTCTTATCTTTCATGATCTGCCCTGTCAGGGGGTGTTTACCCAATTTCAAGGCATTTGATATGGATGATATGGCTTTATCTCTTACAGGATCGTCCCGAATTCTAATTAGAGCCATTATAGCGGCAGTTGAACAGTCTGAATATTCAGGAGCACTTGCACATAGTTTCGCCGCCCGCTTTACATCCGATACGGTATCATCACTTAATCCACAATGTTTAGCCGTCTCGTCAATATGTTCGCGGCACCACTGGGGTCTCACTCTGGCACCACCGCGCCGCTGGAGTTGAGTTTTAGTGGGAATAATTCTTCTGTTGCCGGATACAGGGCTCTGATCTGTTTTCGTTTCAGGAAATGTGATAATGCCCTCTCTGCTTTTTTATAGACTTCGGGGCGACTCGGGTTGTGTCCCCTATTCTCCCCCTCAATCATCCAATTTCTAAGGAGGAGTGCCGCCACATCATCCTTTGATTCTGGTAACCCATCCCGCAGAACGTTGATGAACTGGATAAGCCTCTCCCGATCAACCGGATAATAATAGGCTCTGGCGATAACCGCCAGCACGGGATTATTTACATATCTCTGGTGTCCTGCATACTTGACGATGAAATTGAGTGCAACCTCATATTTCAGAACGAGATCTCGGTTCTCTGTATATGTCAGGAAATACCGACCATCCCGTCCCAATATCCCGTTCAATCCAAATTCAAGCATCCGTGAAATGGAGAAATGCCTTTTCCCGAAAGCCTCTCCGGTAATAGTTGAAATCTCGGATGGTGTCCATGGTTTTGCCAGATTAATACCATTCCGAGATTGCACCGGCAAACCATGAGTCACCAACGTTAAAGTATCGATTCCAGACCATACTATTGCATTGAGCCGGTGATGTCCATCGATAAGAATCCCATTCTCATCAAATTTAATCGTATCACCGAGATACCACCGTCCATTCTGTAAATCCCTTACATAGCCTTCAATCCGTGCTTTTTGCAGAGGTCGATTCCCCTCCGACATCGAAAGATACTTTTTTGCCAAATCTGGTGTTATCAGAATTTCCTTAGTTGTTGTCATTTTCCATCACTCTCCTTAT
>CAZGIL010000130.1:0-1199 GCA_964526265.1 Candidatus Woesearchaeota archaeon | reverse complement strand
CTTGATTGCAGATGCTAAGAAGAAAGGAATTAGTGTTTCTGGAACTGAAAAAATTCTTGATTTGGCAGAACTTTCTTTTTCAAGGAATGATTTTACCATGGCTTTATCAAGAGCTCAGGAAGCAAGGACAACATTTGCGCTTGAAACAAAGGGCGAGGGCACAAGCATAGTCTATTACTTAAGATATAAAACAAAAGAAGTTGTTTTTTTAGCTTTATTTTTATTTGTCATTGTATTTGCGGGATACAAGACAACTAATCTCCAGATAATAAGAAATAAAATCATGAAATTAAAGGAAGAGCAGAAAGTAATAGAGTCCCTTCTGAGACTAGTGCAGAGAAGAACATTTGAAGAGAAAAAAATGTCCATGGAAGAATATCAAGAGTCTATGAATTATTATGAAAAGAAATTATCCCAGATAATCGAAGAGTTAATTGAACTTGAAGGGAAAAGAGTCCAAGCATTAAAGTTTACAACCAATGAAAGCAGGCTAAGAGCAGAAAGAGAAAGAATAATAGGTATGATTAGGGAAATCCAAAAACAATACCTAAAAGAAAAGAAACTGGAAACAAAAGAGTATGAAATAAGAGTTGAAAGTTATAACAGAAGATTGGGGCAGATAGATGGGGCAATTGCAACTTTGGAAGCTAAAAGAGATTTGAAAAAGGACAAAGGCAGGGGATTTACACTAAAATGAAAATGAACAAAGATATTAAAAAAAGAGCACTATACTTAAACTGCGGTCTCTGTTTTTTTCTAGTATTTTTTGTGATTGTTTCGCTTGCAAGCACATTGGTTAGTGCCCAAAATCTCAAGACAAAGAGCACTGAATCAGTTCAAGCTAAAACTTTAATTTTAAATGCAGAAAAATGCCTTGAAGAAATGCAAAACAGAGAAATTAATGTTGTTAGGGCAAATGAATCATTACAGCAGGCATTTCAGTTGTACTCGGCTCAGATAGCACTTGAAGAAAATGGAAGAAGTGCAAATTATAAGCTTGTGAATCAATCTGCACTCGAAGTTTGTCATATAAAAGATATTGCATTTGAAACACAAGATGAGATGGCCATATTTGATAAAACATGGAATTCTGCATCAAAAGAGTTAAATATTTCTTCAATAAGCAAAACATACGATGATATCCATAAGTCTTTTATTCAAGAAAGATTTGAAGATACTGTAACTCTTATCAACCAAGG
>CAZGIL010000129.1:0-1204 GCA_964526265.1 Candidatus Woesearchaeota archaeon | reverse complement strand
CGAATTTTTTAATTCTTTTTAAGTTCCACGCTAAATATGCCTTTGCGTTTTCCGGATCAGGCTTTTCCAGAAAATCCCGCACTTCCTGAGGCGGTACATGAATACTCACCTTGCCTGATGGGCTGATTACAGGTTCAGCCCATTCATCTGTGATAGTTTCGAGAGGTTGTTTGGTTTCTGCTGGGACGAGCTCTTCATGTGCCTCTCTACCCCCAAAGAAATCTACCCTGCCGTACTGAAAAATATTTTCCGCGTTTGCAATTGCAAGATGCGATAGAAAAATCATAAACATAAAAATAATCCGTTTCATTTATCAAGTTTGGATATTTCATCATTTAGATCAATAAATCCAGTGAATTTATGATGTTTACCGTTATAGATAATAACATAAGCCGGCGTCTTAAAAATCCCGGACTCTTTTGCCAAATTGCCGCTTAAATCGATACTAAATTCAATGCCGTTACTAAAAAACTTCTGTTTCTGTAGTAATTTTTCTTTCAGATCATCCTTGCTGCCGGTAATAACACCTCTTAATTTCCATGCAGGATTGTCTTTCTTGAATTTAACCAAAGCATTAACCGCTGCATCAGAAGAATTATTAGTAAGGTCAATGAATAAGACAATCTCATTGCCGAAGGTATTTTCTTTTTTATTGAAATTATTAGAAATCGTCCTCTCTATCACTCCAACCTTTGCCTCTAAATCCGCGTTTAAGTTAACTGTTTCTTTTGAGCATTCCCTGCATCCACTTTCCTGCACAGATGTATCTTCTTTCTCAAAAAACCCAGCTTTTACAGAAGCTGGGTTTAATAACAAAGACACGATAATAATTACGGCTAATATATGCAGCATATTCTCCTTCGCCAATACACCCAGAGGTATTTCCCTGATGATGATAACTTTCCTGACTCCCAGGTTACCGGATTCTGGCCTATTTTGATACAGCCGCTTGGGTTTGGATAAATCAGCTCCAACTTATCGCTTTCAAAAGAAGGTAAAAAGCCCACTGATTCTAAAACCACATGCGCTGTAGAACCCAAGAGCCCGGAAATACTTACTGCCCGAACTACCGCCACAGCGCTGGCCACAACTTCGCTCTGATGCGTAATAAAACCTCTCCTAGGATAAGTTGCTCCCCAGAACCCCATGCACAGATCATCTAAAAATGCGCCTGTGGCAGCGCAGGTTAAGCCGCTCGCTGCTG
>CAZGIL010000128.1:0-1233 GCA_964526265.1 Candidatus Woesearchaeota archaeon | reverse complement strand
CCTGCGGAGGGTGTGGAAAAGTGGCCTATAGATGAATTTACAAAATCAATATCTATTAGGGTAGAAAGCAAAATTGTTCCTGATTTGGTTAGGTATGAAAGAATAGAGAAGTTTGTATGCCCTCTGTGTAAAACGGAAAGTGATATGCTGACATACAACGATATATATAAGTGTGATTGTGGGTTAAAGTTTCAATGGCATGGGAGTTTTGTGTATATTTGGAGGTAGATATGGGAATTATTGTTAGAAAAAATGATAATTTACTCAATAGCGCGAAATTGATTTTTGGGGATATTATTGTATCTGCTTTTATTACAACAGAGGTAAAAGAAGATCTCAACTATACAGAAGCATCCTTTTTTACCGAAGTAGATAATTATATTGAATATGATGGTGAAGATATTATTCTAACCTTTTCTAATGGTAAAAGTGTTTTGTTTACTAATAGCGAATGGGCTTCTATTCAAAGTATTAATATGAAGAATACACAAGAAGTTTAATGGGGGAAATAAATGTTTCGAAATATAAAATATGGCATAGAAAACTTGATTAAATGGTTCCCAACTATCTGGAATGATAGAGATTGGGACTATTGTTTCCTATACGATCTTCTATATTTCAAACTGAAGAACATGGAAAAATTTCAAAGAAAATATGGGCATAGTGTTAGTAATGAAGAGATAGCGAATGAAATCAAACCTTGCATCGAAGCGTTAGGAAGGTTGATTGAAGATGATTATAAAGATGAAGTGTGGCTTGCTCTAAGAGAGAGGTGGGGTGACTTTGAATTTGAAGATTGTGAAGATAAACCAGGCTACTCTAAATTAGTTATACCTGGCGTCAAGACAGAAGAGGATAGAAAAGAGTATCGGGCTGATATAAAAAGATGTGTTGATTCAGAAGAAGAAGCTATACAGAAGGATTTATCTCTGCTGTTTGATACAATGAAAGAAAATATTCGAAAATGGTGGGACTGAAAAAGGAGAAATTATGTTATATTTAGCTCATTTACTTACGAAAATTTTGTTAGAATACCCATTGTATTTATGGGTTGTTGATCTTATTTTTACTGGAATTATAATTATTTGTTTTGTATTATTGTTTTATGTGTGGTATAGAGAAACAGTTGATTGGAAAAAGAATATTGGAACATAAGGAGAAAGTCATGCCGAAAAAAGACGGAAAAGGGCCTAAAGGCAATGGATTGAGAGATGGTCATGGAAAAGGCAAAGG
>CAZGIL010000127.1:0-1240 GCA_964526265.1 Candidatus Woesearchaeota archaeon | reverse complement strand
CCCCTATTCCTGGAATACTAAGAATTATTTCACCATACCCGGTATCAGCTAATGCCTTCTCCATTGCCTTTTCTAACTGCTCAAGCTGTTTTGTTAATAATTCCAATTCCTCAATCATCAACCCTAATTTCAGCTTTGCTGATACTAACCCGTAACCTACCCCTATTGAACTTTTGGCTGTTTCCACAAGTTGTTGGGCTTTTTTTCTGCCCACTGTCTTTTTAACTGCCTTTTTTATTTCAAATAACACCCCATCTATACCTAATTCAAGTATCAGTGAGGGGAAGGGACAGGATTTCAATATTTGCATCGCTGCCTTGCCTTTTAAAGGTTTTTTAAACACAGTCACTATTTCAGGAAAATATTCATCCATCACTGCCGTTATAGTATTTTTTAAAGCGTTAGAACGCTTCATCAGGCTTATTCTGGAATTGGAAAGCACTCTTAGTTCTGCAAATATATCCTGTGGCATATATACTTCATAATACCTGCCATCTCGAACAAGCCTTGCTATGGTTAAGGCATCTTTCTTGTCACTTTTAGTCTGACTATTATCATCCAGCTCCTTTGCACGCTTTGTGTGATAGGGGTTAACCATAACGACATTTACTTTATTTTTCAGCAAATAGTTTGCCAGGGGTTTCCAGTAATGCCCTGTGGGCTCCATACCTACGATAATATTATCAAGTCTTCTGTTCTTGCAAATTGCCTCTATGCTGGCTAAAATACTATCAAAGCCGTTTTTATGGTTCTTGAATTTAAGGACTTTCCTTAATTCCAAACCACGATAATCCACGAACCGTGCCCACTGTGTTTCCTTTGCGATATCTACTCCAACTACCAGTGTGCCTGGGGTTATTGCTTCTAACTTTTGAACATTACGATTTTTCATTTACTTAAGACCTCCTGATTATTATGATTTTTGTGCGTTTCTGAGGCACACATTAATCATAGCAGGAGGTTTTTTAATTTTCAAAGTCCATTTTCACGCATTACAGGAATGCTTTTTTAAATAAACTAATCTCGTTCTTTTTTAATTGCAATCCCTATCATCTTATTATTCTATTTAAATTTACATCTCCAAATCTTTTAATTTTAAATGCTTTCTTACTAATTTTTATCTTTCTGCTTATAGGGTTATTATTAAAAATAAAAAAGGACAGAGTAAAAATAGTTACATTACTATTCTTACTCTGTCCTTTTACCTGAAAGATTCTTCCTAAGAAATTAGGAGATAATT
>CAZGIL010000126.1:0-1256 GCA_964526265.1 Candidatus Woesearchaeota archaeon | reverse complement strand
TGTTAAGACAGGTGATGCAATCGAAACAACCAATACAGCCATGATCCAGAAGACAATAGAACATGGAGAGGAGTGTGTTGCACCATTAGACAACGGCCTATAATTCTCAAGACGAAAGGAGGAAATTATGGAAATAACAGTAAAACCAACATCTATTTTAAAAACAAAATATACAGATCTATGCTTTTATGAAGACCATGAACAGAAATGTCTGCATATATGGGCAGAGTTCGATTTAGATCCAATTATTGAAGTAGAGGGAAACCATATTCGTATCAGGAAAGGAGGCGTAAGTATGAATGAAAAAGAAAAAGCCACAGGTACCTAAGATCATTAAAAAATGTAAGTTCTGTCAGATTTTCTGGGAGATTCCAAGAAATCGTTGGGAAAAAGTCTCTACACAAGAGGGTAAAATTCTCAAGGTATCCCGGAAATGCCCAATGACTTCAACCCAAGTAACCAAAGATGATGGATGTGAAAAGTTGGAACTTGCTTCTTACATCCGTTGTAAAAAATGGGAAGAACAAATACCAACATTAGCTTGTTTAGATAGACAAAGAACAGGACAGTGCCGGAACTGTAAACAAGGTAAGGAACTGAAAGAACTTTATCGAGAACTGAATCCACCAAAACCAATAGTTATACCAAAGAAGTACAAACCAATAAGAATTCCACAGAAAACAGAAGACAGTAAACAGAAAAAATTGGATGAACTTAAAGAAAAATTCGGACTAAAATAAAGGAGGGATGAAAATGAAATTTGAAACAATAAAAGAGTTGGTTAAACAAAGAAAAGGGTATAAATATTTAAGTAAAGACAGAACATCTCCATATCAACATTACAAATATATATTTAGAAAAGGTAAGGTATTCACAACACATCTAAACATTAATAAAGACGAAGGATGTGGGGAAGGATGGAATTTAGCCACATTAGATTGGATTTTAAATGATACTAATATTACAGATAAAATTATCATTGAATTTACAATTCCACAGGAGGCGGAAATAGTTGTGCCAACAAATACAAATGGGAAATTCAGAACCAATATAATCAAGTATAAAAAAATATGGGAACCCAAATATCTATTTCCAAAAGTATTTGAAATCACAGAAAAACTTAAAAAGTATAAACCAATAAATCTAATTACAGCAACAACACTACCACCAAAAACAAAAATAAAAGCGATTTTAACTAAAATCGGGAATCAGGTCGGGAATCAGGTCGGGAATCAGGTCGGGAATCAGGTCTGGAA
>CAZGIL010000125.1:0-1268 GCA_964526265.1 Candidatus Woesearchaeota archaeon | reverse complement strand
TTATAAATAGAACAGGTAGTTCATTGTCTGAGAACTCTTTAACACCCTTTGCAACAATGATTGCTAATTTGATTGGTGGAAACAACAATTCAGCTCAGGGAGCACAGATTGCTTCGGATTATGTTTTGGTTCCTGTAAATAAAAGAGATTTAGAGAGAGAATTGTATATTATAAGGAAAAAGGAGACATTACGAATTGCGGGGAGGTTAGCAACATAAGATGGCACAAGTGATATCAATAAATGGAACAGAAATTAAACAACCAAAACCAGGAGATTTTGGGATTGAACGCTATACATTAAGTACCGCAGGAAGAGTTGCTAGTGGTACGATGAAATTAGAAATTGTTGCCAAAAAGACTAAACTGACTTTCAAGTATGATGTATTAAAAGGTTCCGAACTAAAAACTATAGCAGATATTGTTGATGGAAATACTGCCTTTTTTGATGTAGTATATATGGATGATAATGGTGAAGTTAAAACAATAACTGTTTATGCAGGTGCATTAAAATATGATAATTTTAGAACTGTTCAAGGAATTTACTGGACCAATATAGCGTTTGACTTCATCCAGCAATAAAGTAAAAAGGAGAAATTTATATGCAAATAGATGAAAAAAAGTTACAAGTAATTAATAATAATATTTTGTTTGGTATAAAGGAAATCAACAAGGTTTCAAGTGCAATGCTAAACGTTAAAGACGTGGGTGTTTCTCTTGATTATCTGGTAAAACTTATTGGTGATTTAGCAAAGGAATCAAATGAGTTAAATTTAATAAGGAGTTATTTAAAGGAGGGAATGAAATAAATGACAGATGCAAAAATAACACAATTAACTGATTATACACCACCAATAGATATTGATGTAATACCTATAGTAGATGCAACAACATTGGTTACTAAAAAAATAACATGGGCAAATATTAAAGCTACATTAAAAACTTATTTTGATAGCCTGACTACAACCCTAACAAATAAGACTTTAACATCGCCAGTAATTAATGCTCCTACAGGAAATATATTTAATATTTTATGTGTGAGTAACTGGACTATAAGAACTTCAGCAGCAGATAACGAATGGCTTTCAGTATGCTGGTCACCTGAAAAGTCTTTATTTGTAGCCGTAGCAAATACTGGCACAGGTAACAGGGTTATGACATCACCTGACGGGATAACCTGGACTATAAGAACTTCAGCAGCAGATAACGGATGGCATTCAGTATGCTGGTCACCTGAAAAGTCTTTATTTGTAGCCGTAGCAAATACTGGC
>CAZGIL010000124.1:0-1272 GCA_964526265.1 Candidatus Woesearchaeota archaeon | reverse complement strand
TGTGACGAGGTGAGTAAAATGAAGAAGAATAACATTCAAGAAAGAATTAAAAACTATATCGAAAAACTACCCAGAAACAAAGTTTATTCAACTACCAGTTTTCGTGACTTTGATAATTATGATGCTGTAAGAAAGGCTCTTTCCAGACTAACCAAAGAAGGAAAGCTACTTCGTGTTGCGCGTGGATTCTATAAACCTTCTGAATACAGTGAATTCTTAGGAGAAGAAATTGCTGTAGATCCAGCTGAGGTCGCCAAGGCTTATGCCTGTGCAAATCAATGGACTATTGCGCCATTTGGAGATACTGCTTTAAATCTATTAGGATTAACCACTCAGGTTCCGGCGGTATATGAGTATGTAAGTGATGGTAGATATATGGTGGTTGTCCTAACGGATGGAAGGAAAATTGAATTTAAACATAAAACGAACCGAGAAATATCAGGGAAGAATTTTATTACTGCAACAGTTATTGAAGCCATAAACGCTATTGGAAAAGATAAAATTGATGATAGTGTTCGAGAGCGAATCCGAAGAAAGTTGACAAAAGAAGAGTTGAAAATTGTAAAGAAAGAAGCATCTACAAGCCGAAACTGGATTTATGAAGAAATAATTAAGCTATAGGTGGTGAGTGTATGTACAAAGTTGCCAGAGAATCTAAGAAAAACAGAGAAGTATTATTTACCAACACCGCTGAAAAAAAGGGAATGCACCCTGCTATTATTGAGAAGGACTTTTGGGTTTGCTTCCTCTTGGAATTATTGTTCCACCAAAGTGAGTATGCCAAATATTTATCCCTTAAAGGTGGAACTAGTTTATCAAAGGGATATCAGGTTATTCAAAGATTTTCAGAAGATATTGACATAATTATGGATTGGACATTACTAGGTTATACAAAAGACGAACCATGGTTAGAGCGTTCGAATACGAAACAAGATCAATTCAATAAGGCGATGGGTACTAAAACGGAACAATTTTTGAAAGATGTTATCATGCCTTCTTTCGCTTCTCTTGTGAAAAAACACGTGGGGGATTCATTTGATTTTTATATTACTGAGAGTGATCCTCAGACTATAAATTTTGTTTATCCACAACTCTATAAAGATGAGTCTATCTTGCAGGAAATACGTCTTGAAATTGGAGCCTTGGCAGCATGGACACCCGTATGTAATAGATGGGTTACTCCTTATTCATGTGAAGAATATCCAAAAGTATTTCAATTACCAAAATCTTTGATAAGAATGATGGGAGCAAAAAGAACGTTTTGGGAGAAAG
>CAZGIL010000123.1:0-1280 GCA_964526265.1 Candidatus Woesearchaeota archaeon | reverse complement strand
CAGGACGTAAAATGAGTCGTACAAAGGCCAAAAATGAGTTGAATTTAGAAGATGAAATACGATTATTAGATGAACAGGGAATAGTTCATGGTATTAGAAATAATTCCGATCTTGATGAAGCGTCCGGTGCATATAAACCGATAGATAATGTAATGAGTAATCAATTTGACTTAGTAAAGATATTGGTAAAACTTACTCCATTGGCAAACATAAAGGGTTAGGAGCTTACTACAGTATTGACAAGGAACTAAATATTGGATAAAATAAGTTATGGAAAAAATAACAAAACAATATATAGCAGGTTTTTTTGATGGAGAGGGTAGTATTGGCATTTATAATAGAAAAGATAGATACAATGGTGCTTGTTTAAGAACACAATTAACTCAAAATAAAACAAGTGAATCGTTTTTAATTTTATCTTTTTTAAAAAACAAATATGGAGGAAATTTATCAGAACAGAAAACTTTATCAAATGGTATTAAGTATAATTGGCAATTAAATCCAAAAGGAGTAAAAGTATTTTTAGAAGATATTGGGCCATATCTTATTTGTAAAAAATCACAAGCAAAATTAGCATTATACTGGTTGAAGAATAGACCAAAAGTCAAAAGAGAGAAAAATGGTAGAGTTAAAAAATTTATAGGAAATGAAATTGATTTTACGAATAAAATTATTAGAGCAATGAAAGAATTAAAAACAAAAAATATTGATGAAGTAATGGCTAATCAAGAAGATTTAGTGAAGATATTAGTCAAGTTAAAACCTTTAGCTGTGATTAAGGGATAAAAATGGAAAACAGTATTAAAAATAAATTATTTTTCGTGTCTCAGATTGAGGCATTTCTTGATGTATTTCCAATTGGTGAAATTAATAAAGAAGGGATGATGCTATGTGACATTAATAGTATACTCCGTTATTACATTGAATTCTTACAGGATTGTATTGTAGAATAGGGGTAAAAAATGAAATTTGAAGTTTATTGTAAGTATGAAGATTTTAGTTACCATTTGAATGTTTATATTTTTGGTATAGATGAAAATGGAAAACGTTCATTTTGTAAAAGCATTGATGATGGTAACATGATATTTGCAGAATATGATCCTGCTTTGGCACTTGAAAAACCAACTTTTCGTTTGTCAGGTGAAGTGGCTAAACCATTTTTACAAGCAATGGCAAATGAGTTGGACAATATTGGTATAAGGGCAGAAGGAAAACCGATTTTGGAAAATGAATTAACAGCTACAAAATACCATCTTGAAGATATGAGGAAGTTGGTGTTT
>CAZGIL010000122.1:0-1285 GCA_964526265.1 Candidatus Woesearchaeota archaeon | reverse complement strand
GGGTTAGCGAGGAAGTAGAATTTAGTGATATTTATGATGCGAACTAATGTTTTGGAACTTGTTACAAGTAAAACGCAAAAGAAATTGTTGTTAGAAATGATGATTTTATCTTCTTGTGTTTGGAATATGGCTAACTATAATTTTAGACAAGCTATAATAAAAAAAGAAAAAGTAAATTCTTTTTTCAAACAACAACAAGTTATTCAACAATCAAAAGATTATCAAAGATTAGGAAGAAGTTATGCTCTCCCAATACTCCAAAAACATTCTTTCACAGTTAATGGGTTTTTTGGATTAATAAAATCAAAAACACAAAACCGAGTTGGATTGCCAATGTATTACAAAAATAGAAAAACTAACACAACAATTCCAAGTTTATTGCGAATTGATTCAGGGCAATACAAGTTTAGTAAAACTAATGTTCAATTACCTTTGTCAAGACTTTTAAGAAAGGAAACAAATTTTAAAGGAATTTTGTTAGAATACAAAGGATTACCAAGATGGGAAGGCAAACAACGACAAGCAGAAATTCATTACAATAAAATAAATAAAAAGTTTTATTTGCATCAATCAATGGAAATTAAAGAACCAACAAAAAGGACTGGTAGAAAGTTTTTAGCTATTGATATTGGTATTAAGCGAGGGATAACTGGTTTTGATAATAATAAAGCATATATTTATCAAAATAATGTGTTCAAAAAATGGAAACAATTAACTCACAGAATAATTAGATTACAAAAAATTGCTAAAGGTAGGAATAATCGTTTTTCTACTAAGCAAATTAATCAACTTTTCCAAAAGAGAAAGTTGATGGTTGATAATTATTTCAAGAATATTGTTTCTTGGGTAATAAAAGACAGTAATCCTGACAAGGTTATTGTTGGAGATGTTAAAAACATTTTACAAAATTCAAAAGCAAGTAAATCAGCGAATACAATGACACATAACTTTTGGTCGTTTGATTTGTTGTATAAGCGTTTGGAAAATAAATGTCAAGAGAAAGGTATAGAATTAGTAAAAGTTTCTGAAGCATATACTTCACAACTATGTCCAGATTGTGGTAATTTCAACAATCCAATAGATAGGAGTTATGAGTGTGGTTGTGGGTATAAGCAAGATAGAGATGTAAATGGAGCAATCAATATATACTATCAAAACATTGATAGAAAAATTTGTTTGTATCCTGTGGTGGAGAATCACCATTTGCTCGTAGAGGGATTAACATGACTAACAAGGATTATCCTCAAAGCAAGAAGCCCACACAATTTATTGGTGGGAGATTCAC
>CAZGIL010000121.1:0-1290 GCA_964526265.1 Candidatus Woesearchaeota archaeon | reverse complement strand
GTATCTTGCCTCTTCGGCTCCTTTTCTCTTTTTTTGAAAAGAAAAGGTCTCTCCTGTTACCTTCATACAGAAGAAAATATTTGATTTTAGGTTGAGTGATGGTAGAAGATTGATGCTTGGATGGTTAGTATAGTTAGGATGTGTTACTTGGCGGGTCTCTTGGGATAGAAAAAGAATGCTAATCTTAAGCTAAATCTTAGATAATATAAATTTTTATTTTAGTATAATATTATTATAGATATTCTGCTTAGATAAAATAATACGCTTATTAAATTTTTTTAATCACTATTTTTTATATACTATACAACTTATTAAAAATCCTTCTTTTTTGTAAATATATTTTAATATAATATGGATAAAACGCTGTAAACCTTACAATAAAAGGTTTTCAAACGTTTCTAAAAACACTTATATATACTGCGTATATGAAGAATATTTGACTTGCCTCTTATGGATTCTATTTTGAAAAAGATTCCTCATAAACGAAATTACGAGGCCTACTTTATTGTTCGAATTTTTTCTTTATCAATTTATTTAAATCTTTAATTAGCATATCAAAATCAGGAAGATCAAATATTTGATGTATTAATCTATTTTCCCAATTTTGCTTATAATCATCTTTAACAATCTCTCTTAATAAATTAGAAATTAATATTCTATAACCATATTTATTTTTAAACTCTTCCCTTATTATATTAATGTCAAGATTTAGTTTTAATAAATACCACAAATCATACAAATCTCTCGGTTCATTATCAACATCCAAAATTCTTCCAATTTTATCACATATTACCGACTCTAATGCATAGGTCTCTAAGATTGAATTCTTATTTTTGAATTCCGGATATGAAAATAAAAGCCTTTTTCTTTCGTGTTTTGGAATATAATACTCCTGTAAAATATCTACCTTTAATTCTTTTATACCCTTTATATCAGGAATAATGTCATATATAATAAATAATTGTAATCGATCTCTTTCAAATATAGAACGCTTATCTATTTTTATAGGATAATCGGTTGATATTTTTTGCAATATTTGAATAATTATATCTTGATATGCATTAATTTCTTTCTGGCTATCAATTACAAAATCCAAATCTTCAGAAAATCGATATTCTGGGAAATAGACCTTCTTTAGGGCAGTGCCTCCTCTAAAAACAAAATTATCGCAAAGAGAACTATTTTTAGAAAAATAAAATAATACAAGTTCGATAAAATAATCTTTTTCAATTATTTCCGGAGATACATTATTTTTTAAGGATAATCTTTGTACTAGTAAATAATCTATCA
>CAZGIL010000120.1:0-1296 GCA_964526265.1 Candidatus Woesearchaeota archaeon | reverse complement strand
ATGCAGTCACCCCATCGAACCACGTCCCGATCTTGCCCTGCTCCTGCGCTTTCTTCATACTCCGTAGATTACAATCTCGCCATAAAACAAAGTCGATGGTTCCAAGTCGTTCATAAGGGATATTTCGTTGGATATCCACGACCATTTTGAGCGGAGAATCATACTTAAAATGCTTTGCGAGTTTCACAAGATGACGATCTGGTTTTACACAATCTATTCCGATATTTCGGGCAAGGTGATACTTTGTAATATTACCAATCCACGGTAAAGTCTGGAGATATTCAACGGGATCTTTCGCACATTTCAGTTCTCCAAACCACTGAACATGTTTTTCTAATGCGGTCTTTATTGCTTCTCTTTTTCCGGGATGCCCGATTGTTGTTATATCCAAATGCTCCATAAATTTATTGTAGATTTTACGGACGACTTGCTCTCTCATACCGGCATTAAGAACGCACCAGACATACTCCCCAAAGAATACATCTATTTTACAATCTTTAAATTCTGGGAGATCCCGAAAATAATTGATTTCTTTCTCATACCCTGCGGAAACGATCCGGTTATGTGCTTTTAGATAATAATCAAAAATATCAAGGCAATCCATATTATAGATCCGGTTCGGTTCAAGTGTCATTCAAATCCATCCCACTTGATCGAGATATTCCTGATGCGCTTTCTCTCTGCACTTCGCACACATTACCGCACCGTTCCGTAAATCCATTACTGAGAGATCCCCGCCGCATTTATGGCATTTACCGTATTGGTAGATTTTCGTTTCGGTCATCTTTGTAACTCCTTTGGGAAGTCCTGCCGGAACATCATTGATCCGCTCATCCAGTCCTTCAAGGAGTTCTTGAAAAATACCGGCTTGTCCCTATGCCTTAATAGGATCTCTGTCAGCCAACTCACCATTACGGGATAGAATGGTTTTGTTTGCGCCCCAATAATGATCCACTCTATACCATCAAGATTAACATCTCCACACGATGCAAGCAGTGGTTCAAACGAAACGAACTTGTGGAACTGTGGCACTTTCTGAAGTTCGAAGATCCGTTGTGTTGCGTTCATCCCGTCACCGTCCAGCATAGTTCGCGGCGACACCTCGCCCATTCCGGCATTGAATCCTTACAGAACACCGGAATTGTCTGCATCGCCGCTTTTCCTATCGGACGTACCATATCCTCGGTAACTTCAATGGCGGGGTTGGTCTGTGCTCCGATAATCACCTGCCGGATATCATGGAGATCAAGGAAATCAAATTCCTCTAGAAGGGGTTCAAATGATACGAAAGTGTTT
>CAZGIL010000119.1:0-1302 GCA_964526265.1 Candidatus Woesearchaeota archaeon | reverse complement strand
TCCGTCGCCTGCATGAAGGGCATCAACGATCTTCTGAACTCGTTCTTTAGTGTACTTTGACATAATCACCTCCATTCTTTTAACTTTGAGCGGCGAGGTCGGTATGACCGCCACCTCCCGGCTGGATGCCGGGTGAACTACCTTGTTCTATCGCCGCATGCTTGCGCCTTTCGGCTATTGATATTTTTTTGCCTTTATACATTCCTGCACCCAACTCATCTATTTTTGAGAAAGGTATAATTGGAACTGTGAGTTTACAGGATTTGTCGATCAGATAAATGTATCTATTTTGGAATCCACTAACATTTTTAGCTCCAGCATTAATAATCATCTTAATACTTGCACTTCCGTTATCATTAATACCAAGTCTATTAAGTGTTACTTCGCGCCTTCTATCTCCGACATTTGTAAGTGTCATTCGAGTAATCCTTTCCCCCCATGGTAACTCAATAATTTGTGTACTTTCTTTAATTTGCGTAAGTTGAAATCCACTTGCCCTATATATTGTTCCATCTCCACACTGAACAGCATCGGAGTACGAAAGAATCCATTTTATATGCGGCGCGTATTTTTTTATCAGCTTTATTGATATTGATATAGATCTACTTTCACTATTCTTGGGCATAAATGAATCAAATACCATGCGATTTAATTCTAACATCTCATTCCATTTTGTTTGAGATACAAGCCCTATTACCTTCGATTTATCCATAGGAGAACCGTAACTCATAACACCGTGTAATTGCTCTTGTAGAAAACATCCAAAATGCAACTTACTTGTATTTGAAACCGTGCCACTATAATGATGCTTCTTAACAAACTCATTCGCAACCTTCGCCGGGATTACCTTTACAATTATGTCTTTTGCTCTGCCCATTGCATAATGATTAAATATAGAGCGTTCCCATTAGTGTTTTCGTTACCCATTGTTTCAACGTATTTATATTCTTCGGTATGTTTCACATCAGTAATTGCGTTTTGTATTACAACGGCCTGCTCGTCGGCAAGAGTAAAGGTCATTTGTTGAAATGGTGCCTTATCTCCATCTGGCAATGAAAACTCGTCGGTCAAATCATTCGGATTAACGCCCCATTCTGATGGCAGTTCTAACCCCCATTCTGTAAGCTGTTCAGCATCCCATTCATTTGCCAAAATATCCCAATCCCAGTCTCCAAACGGAACATTATCTTCAATAATAAATCGATGTTCTTCTTCATCGGTTAACTCATCCGCACGTTTTACCCATTCATCTGGAATCTCTTTATACCCAAGTTCTTTTATTGCCCGGTATCGCATATTTCC
>CAZGIL010000118.1:0-1320 GCA_964526265.1 Candidatus Woesearchaeota archaeon | reverse complement strand
ACCACTCGTCTTTTTCGGTAAATTTTTACTAAATTTTCTGTCCTTATTCCCTGCATGGTTAACTCCCTTAAACTGCCGTAAAGAGAAGCTCAGCAGAGGCTACCAGGTCGTCATCCACATAAGCCTCTGCTTTAGCTTTGGCAATCCCTCTAACCATTTTTAATATTTCCACTTTAATTATCAATTGGTCTCCTGGCTGAACTTGTTTTTTAAATCGAGCTTTATCTATGCCGGCGAATAAGGGAATCTTCCCCTTATTTTCTTCTTTGGAAAACATCAAGACTCCACCGGTTTGAGCCATAGCTTCAATTATAAGCACACCGGGCATTACCGGATGTCCCGGAAAATGTCCCTGAAAAAAAGGTTCGTTTATGGTAACATTCTTTAGCCCTACAATCTTTTTTTCTTCCTGTTCCAATATTTTATCCACTAACAAAAAGGGATAACGATGGGGCAAAAGATTTAGAATTTCTCCTGCTGATAATTTTTGTTTCATTTTGTTTTATTTTTTTCTTGCTGTTCTTCTTCTAATTTTCTCACAATTTCCGCTATGACATTCTGAGTGATATCTTCTCCTCCATAGAGAGCAATGGGATAATTTAAAATATCGGTCCCGGTTGGTACTTTAATTTCACTATTTATTATTAAATCATATTTTCCTTTATCTCCTACTACCTTAATTGCTTCAATAATATCTGAATAACGGGCTGCCTGGTACGATTTTATCTCAGCAAGAATTTTTTCTTTGATTGGATTCCATTCTTTATTAAATTTATCTTCTAACTTTTTAAGTCCGGTTTCATCAAGTCCTTTACCTTGTGCATTTAATTCTTGCTGGCGTTTTAGGAGCTCTTCCTGTAAATCTTTGCTAAGTTGATTAATGTTTTGAGTATAAGGATGACCGGATATAACTTGCGCTAAATTAATCAAACCTATCTTTGCTTCTGCTGCCTGAATATTTTGAAAACTTAAAAACAAAAAGACTATCATGGTAAATAATAAAATAACAACTGCTCTATTTACTGCTTTCTTTTCTACTACTTGCATTATTTTCCTCCTTAATAATTAGTATTGCGTATCGCGTTAAAAATAGTATCTCGTATCTATTTAGTTAGTTAGTTAGCTGGTTACTTAGTTAATTAGTTAAAGATTAAATCTTAAGCTAATTAACCAGGTAACCAACTAACTCTTTTCTTATCACTTATTACTCATTACTTATCACTGTATTCAGCTAACAGCTATTCACTAACGACTAACGACTAGTTTAAAATGTATGTCCTATACTAAAGTAAGTCTGCCCTATACCTTCTTCGCTAATTC
>CAZGIL010000117.1:0-1334 GCA_964526265.1 Candidatus Woesearchaeota archaeon | reverse complement strand
AAACCTATTAAAATAGAATTTTTTATAATTTTTCATTTTATGCGAAAACTCCTTTCAAATTAGTCGTTAGTATTTAGTCGTTAGTTAAGAAAATACAAGATACAAAATTAGTTAACCGTTAGCCAGTTACCCGGTTTACCAGTTAAAGATAAGAAATACAAATTACAGGACGATAAATTAGTTGATTTTGAAAGTTACTTTTACATTTCCCAGTAATTCAAGTTTGCTTAGTTCAACATCGCTTATGAGCCTGTCAGCGGTTATTTTATTATCTTTTACCATTATCTCCACCGGTTCCAGGCTGGTTAAGGTCTCCTCTTTTGAATCCCAGTAAAATCTATCTCCTTTTAAGATATCCCCTTCCTTGGTCTCAATAACTACATCACCCACTAATTCCATACTCTTGCTTCCCATATCGGCAATACATTTATTAAGCTGTATATTTAGGTGGGGTTCATTATCTTTAAAGATAATTGCTTTTTTAATCTTTTCAAAGATAGTTTTTTTTCTGTCTTCAGCTAAAGATATTTTATCAGCTTCTATCTCCCATTCTTTCTTTCCTTCTTTCATACCGACAACTACCCCTTGCTCTATCTTAACCGGGGCTTCATCTACTACTATGTCTTCTTCGGTTTCTTCTATCTCTTCTTTGGTTTGAACAGCACTCCCATCTTTCCCTTTATTATAAATAAAATAAAAAGAAAGGGCGATAGCCAGAATTAGTATTAAAATAAACCATAAGTATTTTCGTTTAAGCATATTACAATAATATCATTAAAGCCCCAAATATAAAAGCATTTCATCCCAAAAAGTATCTTGAGCAAAATTGGTATCGTTGTACTTTTCGGAATCATAGTTGTAATACCACGGAAAGTAGATAGAAAGACCTTTGGAACCACTTACTCCCCAACCACTGTAATCTGAATTTATTACGGTAGAACTTAAGGTCTGCTGAATAATTATAGCCATAATTTTAATCTCCAGGCTATTAGAGTGATCAAAAATTTTATCGCAAAAATCATATAAATCGATAAAATCAGGATCTCCATAATACTGACTGGAACAAGCAGCATCTATGTAAACGCCTTTGGGAGTTAGGCTATCATCCATTATAGCTAAGGCTAAATTGGATAATTGGGAAGCTAAAGAATCTATATAACTTAAATCAATTGCTGATTGAGTAACCTCCTCAAAAGGATAGGAATAAATATATTTATCAACAATATCGGCTGACAACTGCTCTGGTGATATAAGAGGATTACCCGCTAATTCTCCCAGAATAGTATCATAAGGCCAACCGTCATTAGGTTCTGACTCTTCTGAGGTAACCAGAA
>CAZGIL010000116.1:0-1341 GCA_964526265.1 Candidatus Woesearchaeota archaeon | reverse complement strand
CGGATGACGGTGTGCCTATTGAAGAATGAGCCGGCGAGTTACGGTGCGTGGCGAGGTTAAGGGCTTAAATAAGGTCCGGAGCCGTAGGGAAACCGAGTCTGAATAGGGCGAATAGTCTCGTATCGTAGACCCGAAGCCGTACGATCTATCCATGGGCAGGTTGAAGTCCGGGTGAAACCGGATGGAGGACCGAACCAGTGCCTGTTGAAAAAGTCTTGGATGACCTGTGGATAGGAGTGAAAAGCTAATCGAGTACGGTGATAGCTGGTTCTCCCCGAAATGCATTGAGGTGCAGCCTCGTGGAGAGAAAGTGCCGGGGGTAGAGCCACTGGATGGATGAGGGGGACTGGGGTCCTACCGATTTCAACCAAACTCCGAATACCGGTACTGGATACACGGGAGTGAGACTACGGGTGAGAAGGTCCGTGGTCGAAAGGGAAACAGCCCAGACCGACAGCTAAGGTCCCAAAGCTCACGCTGAGTGTGACAAGGATGTGGGGGAGCCCAGACAGCCAGGAGGTTGGCTTAGAAGCAGCCACCCTTGAAAGAGTGCGTAACAGCTCACTGGTCGAGCGCCCCTGCGCCGATAATGTAGGGGGCTAAGCGTGGCGCCGAAGCTTCGGATTGTACGTGTTATGCACGTATAGTGGTAGGGGAGCGTTCCGTACGGGGTGAAGTTTTGACGTGAGTCAGGGTGGACTGTACGGAAGTGAGAATGCCGGCATAAGTAGCGAGAAATGCGCGAGAAACGCATTCACCGAATGCCCAAGGTTTCCTGGGGAAGGTTCATCCACCCAGGGTTAGGCGGGACCTAAGGCGAGGCCGAAAGGCGTAGTCGATGGACAGCAGGCAGACATTCCTGCCCCGCCCCGAAGCCGTTAAAACCGATGGGGTGACGCAAGAGGCTAGGTGCGCCGGGTGATGGAATACCTGGTACAAGGACGTAGGGGGAGGCTTTAGGCAAATCCGGAGCCTTATTCAAACCCTGAGATCTGATGTGGAGCTCCCGTAATGGGAGTGAAGGTATTGAGGCCAAATTGCCGAGAAAAGCCTCTAGGGAGGATTTGGGGTGCCCGTACCCTAAACCGACACAGGTGGGCTGGCTGAGCAGGCTAAGGTGGACGAGATAACCCTCGCTAAGGAACTCTGCAAGTTGACCCCGTAACTTAGGGAGAAGGGGTGCCGCTGTGGTGAGACATTATGCATGTTAAGCTGACGGCGGTCGCAGAAACCAGGCCCAGGCGACTGTTTACTAAAAACACAGGACTCTGCTGAAGGCGTGAAGCCGACGTATAGGGTCTGACACCTGCCCGGTGCTGGAAGGTTAAGGGGAGAGGTCAT
>CAZGIL010000115.1:0-1347 GCA_964526265.1 Candidatus Woesearchaeota archaeon | reverse complement strand
ACTGAGCTGGGGCAGATGTGGCAATGCGGAGAGCACCGGGTCATCTGCGGGGATTGCACCGATAAGGCGGTTGTGCAGAGGGTGATGGGGGGGGGCATGGCTGACCTTCTTGTTACCGATCCCCCGTATGGGGTGTCCTATTCGGCAAAGAATGAATTTCTGAATGCGGTTGGCCGGGGCAACCGCATTCAGACCCCGATAGAAAACGACCACATGAAACCAGAGGCAATGAGTGAACTCTGGATAAAATCATTCTCGAATATCCGCAATTCCGTTAAAGCAGGCGCATCTTATTACATTACCGGCCCGCAGGGTGGCGATCTCCTCCTCCTCCTCCTCGCATTAAAAGAAAGCAGATTCCCCCTTCGGCACATGCTGATATGGGCAAAGAACAACCACGTTCTCGGACGCTCGGATTATCATTACCAACACGAGCCGATTATTTATGGATGGGTTGATGGTGCGCACTCGTTTTATGGCGGGCACTCCCAGACCTCTTTATGGTTCGTCGATAAGCCTCATAAAAGCGATCTGCACCCCACCATGAAGCCGGTGGCACTATTCCTGAAAGCCATCCAGAATAGCACGAAAGAGGGGGATGTTGCGCTCGATCCTTTCATGGGTTCGGGAACAACGATGATCGCGTGTGGCAATTCAAACCGCTGTGCATATGGTGTGGAACTCGATCCCGGTTACGTTGCCGTAATCCTCCAGCGGTATAAGGACACCTTCAAGAAAGAGCCGGTGCTGGTTAAATGACAAAGAAGAAAGACGCCAAGGATCTCAAGAAACGCGGCAGGAAGTCCCTATTTAACCCGAATAAACACCCCCAACAGGTGAAAGAACTGGCAGAGCAGGGGAAGACAAACGAACAGATCGCCGAAGCGCTTGGAATCAGCACGGTAACATTATGCACGTGGATGCACAAAAACCCCGAATTCCTTAGTGCTATTAAGGATGGCAAAGCCTACGCCGATGGAGAAGTCATAGACTCGTTGTTTGCCCGGGCAAAAGGCGGGATAAAAATCAAAGAAATGAAGGTAATCCAAAACCCCGATGGCACGAAGAGAAAAGAAATTACGGAAAAGGAGGTTCCCCCGGATGTCACCGCACAAAAGTTCTGGTTAATGAATAGACAGCCGAAAATATGGCGGGATAAGCAGGTGCAGGAGATCACCGGGAAGGATGGCACACCAATCGCCGTGAAGGTGCTGAAAGGCGTCAGCATGGATGATCTATGAGTGAGGCAATGCCGCATCCCTATGTAATTGTTGAATCCCCGGTCGGTACTGATCAGGGATTTCAAGCATATGGAGGTGGTCTTAAACTCTGGAAATGCAAGGCACC
>CAZGIL010000114.1:0-1357 GCA_964526265.1 Candidatus Woesearchaeota archaeon | reverse complement strand
GGTTCGATTCCCTGCGAAGGCATTTTTGCAGGAAATCGAAAGTTCGATTCCGAGCCGTTTTAACATAAAACACCTACACTATAAAAAAGAATAAAAACTAGATTATCAGAGAAAAATCATGCAAGTTTTTATTTACAATACAGGCGCAATCCCTATAGATCAGTCAAAACTTTACAGTAAAAAAACAAGGGAGAAATATCCTGAAACCGCTGGCAAAACAAATATCCCCAATTTAGTCTTTCTTGTAGTTGGCGAGGATGGAAAAACATTAATTGATGCAGGATTTTCCATAAGAAACCCTATGGGTGACGGCCTAAGGGGGAAAGCCCTAGCTTATTTCTATAAAGCAACACCATACAAAGAGATTTGGCCCCAATTAATGGCTCAAAGAATAAGCAGTTTAGATTATCTATTAATAACTCATCCCCATGGCGACCATCTTGCTGGTGTTGAGACAAGAGACATACCCGTAAGCCAAATTTGCATGGGCAAGGAAGATCTTTCGCCATCCTTAGCTAACTGGCTAAACTACCCTCTAAGAATGATAAAGGGCTTAAACATCACTCCAGGTTTTCCAAAAACAAAAGAAATTCAACCCTTACCTCTTCCGGGCCACACACCAGGTCACACCGGCTTTATTGCCGGAAATATTGCTTTTGTAGGAGACGCACTTGAAAGTATAGTCTCACTAGATGATCCAAACCCTCCAAAAAAATTTGCAGAAGATATAAAAGCAAAGGCAAAATCGATAATAAAACTTAGAGAACTAGCAAAACAAGGAGTCTTACTTTTATCAGCTCATGATCCTTCCTTAGCGCCAACACAAGGGCAAGATCTTCTTACATCACCCCAATATTCAGCTTTACTCTCAAGACAAGAAAAAGTGCTTGCTCAGCTTAGTTAATATTAAATAATCAGTTATTACAACCACATAAAAACTTATAAACAACTTTTAACTAACTAAAACATGGAAAAAGACATTGGAAAAATAAAGAAGAATTCTGAAACATCAATTGTAGTACGAATTGATGATTTCGGAGGAAAAACAGGACTAACAATAAGAGAATTCACAACATCTGAAAAATATACTGGCTTTACCAAATCAGGAACGAGAATTCCAGCAGAAAGCTTTGAAGAATTCAAAAAAATGATTAATTCAATAAACCCCTCAGACTTAGCATCTTCTCCAACATCTTCAACACCACAGAAGACACTGCAAAAAGAAAAACCCGCTCAAAAATCGATGGATGACATTCCTGAAGAAGATTTAATGTGAATCTTAAAAACCGGTTATATTCCTCGCCAAAACATTAATAAACTATTTTAAAATACCCTTAACATAAAAGAGAGGCAAAAT
>CAZGIL010000113.1:0-1363 GCA_964526265.1 Candidatus Woesearchaeota archaeon | reverse complement strand
ATTCCGGCACCTACGATTTTATGAAAGAAAATGTTATGCTCGGAGAATACTCTCCAAACCTTAAGAGCATGAACGGTAACGCGCAGATAGCAGAGGCCCTCAAACAGGACGCTTCGGGCATAGGCTATGTAGGGGTCGGCTATGCCAAAGAGGCATCCGGCATCAAGGTGTTAAAAGTGGCTACCAAACCGGGGGCTACCTATTATGATCCGATGAACTCTATTGATGTGAAGAACGGCAAATACCCGATAACACGGCCGCTTAATCAATATGTGAACGGGACTCCCAAGGGAGCCGTCAGGAACTTCATTATATTTGAGCTAAGCGAAGAAGGCCAGGCAATAGTTGAGAAAGAAGGCTTTTTCGCTATACCGGGTGAATATCAGGCTTATAACGACCAGACTCTCGGCATAACAGGGACGGTGAGAGACGACCCTATGAGGCCAAAGGATCTTGGCGTAAATGACGGTATAGGATAGACACATATGAAAGGATTGATAGGCCATGGCTAAGCACAATAATTTTAAAGAAAAACTTATCCATGGCCTATTCTTCCTTAATGGTCTGCTGGTAGTAATAGTTCTAGTAGGCATATTTGTCTTATTGGTAACAAAGTCCCTGCCAGCCTTCAAAGAAATACGTCTTGGCGAATTTTTGTTTAAGGCAAATTGGAATCCTACCGCTACCTTTGTGTCGCCATCATACGGAATAGGCTCTATGCTTGTAAGCACGTTGATGGTGTCTATCGGCGCCCTCGCTATCGCTATACCGCTTGGCATAGGCGCAGCCGCATATTTATCTGATGTGGCGAGCCAGCGAGTCAGGGAAATAGCAAAGCCTGTAATAGAAATATTGGCAGGCATACCTTCCGTAGTCATCGGTTTTCTTGGAATAGTATTAGTGGGGCCGTTTATTGCCAAGATATTTCATATTTCAAACGGCCTGAATGCCCTTAATGGATCAATTCTTCTTGCCGTTATGGCGTTGCCAACTATTATAAGTTTATCGGAAGATGCCCTGAATAGCGTTCCTAAATCGTTTCAAGAGGCATCGCTTGCGCTGGGAGCCACACACTGGCAGACTCTGGTCAGGGTAAAAATACCTGCAGCGTTATCCGGAATAATAGCGGCATGCATGCTAGGCATGGGCAGGGCCATAGGTGAGACAATGACCGTTTTAATGGCTACAGGTTGCGCTATCGCGATGCCGACAAGTTTTTTGCAATCAGTGCAGACCATGACCGCGACTATAGCTATTGAGCTGGGCGAAGTGCCTTACAATACAACTCACTATTACGCGCTTTTCGGCATAGGCCTTGTATTATTTATCATCACTTTCATCGTAAACATGATTTCCGACATCG
>CAZGIL010000112.1:0-1363 GCA_964526265.1 Candidatus Woesearchaeota archaeon | reverse complement strand
GTTAGGGCGGCAACAGCCAGAGCTACAAAACTCATAACTTCCTTTACGATATAACTGTCTAATATTTTTGGACGCGGAAAATCCCTAATCGATATGTTTATAACCATCACCCCATACTGAAAATATTTTTATAAGTATATCATATTTTTATTTTTTACAAAAGGTAAACTTTGGTGCCAGGCACTAAAGTTTACAAAACGACAACTTTAGTGCCTGGCACCAAAGTTTACCTTTTTAATTTTATAGATTTGCTAAAGACGGATATGTATTATATAATTTAAGGGATTAAAAATTAAGGGAAAGTATGGAGATATGGCGAACAGATATATGAAAAATAATGCGGGTAAAAAAAATAGAATATTTTCTTTGATAATGTGTATTGCTTTTTCTTTACTCTTTATTTTTGCAGCTCAGACTTTACCATCACACAGCACTACTACTATTGCTCTGGCCAATTCGGGTCCCTCTATTTACTTTCCGGAAGAATCCTGGGATTTTGGAGAAATTACTCCTGATGAGCTCCCTACTCATATCTTTAGATTTAAAAATAACGGAGATGAGATTTTAATTATTAAGGAGGCCATGGTTAGCTGTGAATCCTGTATCGAACCCATTATCTCTACCAGGGAACTTAATCCGGGAGAAGAGGGGGAATTAAAAATTACGGTTAATTCGCTGGATATGATAGGAAGGTTCACCAAACGGATTTATGTGGAATCCAATGACCCGGTCAATCCTCGGGTAGCAGTTACCGTTTCCGGGTTTATTAAAGAAAAAGAAAAAAATGAATCTGTTGAATCTGTCGTCCAAAACCAGCCTCAACTCAAACCTCAAGCCCAACCTCAACCGCAGACTCCCTTTCAAGTAGGTAAGTCCTATTTTAGCAAGGGAGAATATGATGAAGCTATAATTGAATTTGAAAAATCAATTGAATTAAATCCCGATCATGCAGAGAGTTATTTTTATTTAGGGAGATGCTATCTGCTAAAAGGAAATATAGAGTATAATAAAAATATTTTTAAAGCTAACAGTTTCTATCGAAAGGCTAATGAGATATCAGAGCAAGCTATCCCTAAATATAAAAAAATCATCGAGGACAATCCGGAAGATTTAAATAGTTATCTCAGGTTAGGTTATATTTATGAAGTAAAGAGTATGATCCCCTTTATCAATGAGTATGATAAAGCCCTGGAATATTATTTAAAGGCCCTGGCTTTAGATGCGGTATCGGAGAGTAAAAATAAAGGGATTTATGTTTACCTTAATACCCGCGTCGGGTCTGTCTATTATCAGATGAAAGATTATCTCCAGGCTATAGAGTATTTGGAGATGGCAGAGAAAATATCTCCTCGAAATGTAGAGG
>CAZGIL010000111.1:0-1364 GCA_964526265.1 Candidatus Woesearchaeota archaeon | reverse complement strand
CTAATCTTCCTGCGCCAATAAATGCGGGCCCTAATCCACAAACCAAAGAGGGGGACTTGACAGTTAAAGGAAATTTTACAACCAAAGGAATTTTAAAGTTAGGTCAATTTATTACTGCTGATCTTCCGGTAGGAGTTGAAGGTGCTTTGTGTTTTGATACTACTAAAAATGCTATGCAGATATATTCATCAGGTGATTGGAGAGATCTTACTGTTACTAAACTCGGTTTAGGAAATACATGTAGCTCAGATGGTGATTGTGATTCGGGCCATTGTGTTGATGGTTATTGTTGCGATTTTACTTGTGGTGGCAGCTGTGAGCGTTGTAATGTTGCAGGTTCTATCGGGATATGTACAGAGGTAGCTTCAAATTGTATAGGTTGTAGTATCTGTAGTTCAGGTAACTGTATTGCAGATCCTACTAAGTGTACTGGCAACTGTGTTCAGTGTACTGGTTCTGGTACAAATTATACCTGTTCAGCAAACTCCAGTGTATGTACTGGCAACTGTAGTTTTTGTAATGGTTCTGATACAGAATATAACTGTGTGGGAAGCAATGGTTTTTGCTCAAATATACTTTCTTCATGTGGCTGTTCAGGTAGTGACACAATGTGGAATTGTCAGTCATGTAGCAATCCCTATCCTAGTAACTGTGGTTATGCGACTTGTAGTAACTACACCTGCGGAGGTGTGGGAGTTTTGGCTGATTCGAGTGGCACAGCCAGTGGTGAAACTGTCTATTGTGACGAAAATAACCGGGTGTGGACCCCAACTCAAAGTGGAACCTATACTTGGTCCAGTGCGCAGAGCCACTGTGATGGCTTAACATATGCTGGTTATAGTGATTGGGTTCTCCCTTCTTGTACAAGCAAAACAGCAAATTCTTCTTGCAATTTGTATCAATTTGGACTGGACGCTTGCGGCGGCTATCCATGTCTGCCAAGTTGGGACAGTTCTGCGGTTGTAGCCTATTATAGGACTACTGCCGAACAGGATATAGACTGCCCTATCGTCGGCCTGTGCGCAGTCGTGGTTTACAGCGGCCATGGCGGCGTCGGAATACTTTGGAAGGCTGACGGCGCAAAGGTGCGTTGTGTTCGCGGACAAGAGTAATTTGGGAATTTAATTTTCAGTTTTTCTTGCCCAACCCTCAACCCCCAACCGATGAGAAAAAAAATAAAAGCCGTTTCCTAAAGAAACGGCCCCACCGTTTTTAGTTTGGGATATTTTTTTTCTCTCGTCGAAAAATTATTTTAAATAGTCACTGAGAAAAAGATTAAACCCTGACATTTTTTTCCAATTTCTTCTCAACTTTATCTATTCAATTCTATTAATTCAGTTCTAATCTTCCTGCGCCAATAAATG
>CAZGIL010000110.1:0-1373 GCA_964526265.1 Candidatus Woesearchaeota archaeon | reverse complement strand
AATTATATTATCTAACTTATTGTATCTGCATAAAGTACGGATATCTTTCCAAAAAAACCTGCCAGAGAACCGTCCCCTGGTATGTTTTTATTATTTATTTAATATCATATTGTAATTTCGATCATGTTTCCTTCTGGATCTAAAATACAGCTTTCAAAATAACTATCGCCTGTTTCTCTTGGTTCTGAAATAACTTTATAACCATCTTTTCTTAACTTATCTGTCAGTTTACAAACGGATTTATGACTTCCAACCGAGACAGCGAAATGGGTTATACCAATAAACTGTTCAGTATAGTCATAACCACGTTCTACGATTGTAGGTTTTTTCATAAGTTCTATTTTTGTTCCACCATTAAAGTCTAAAAAATAAGATTCAAATGAATTTTTGTTATTAGTATATTTTTTACTTGGTTTACAATTAAAGTACTTAATATAGAAGTCCTTCATTTTTTCCAGGTCTTTTGTCCATATTGCTAGGTGAATAATGGGCATTATATTCCTTCTTTTTTTTGCTATTAGGTATTGAAAATTAAAAATAAGGACACATCCAATTTTTTCTATTAGCCTAATGTTTCTGTCACTCTTTAAGTTAAGTGATTAATTAATATTCTTATTCCGATACCGATTAAAATTAAACCGCCGATTATTTCAATTTTCCTTTCAAAATAATGTCCAAATCGATTACCAAAATAAACCCCGAAAATCGATAGTAAAAATGTTACGACTCCAATTATTATTGCCGGGGGCGCAATAGAAACGTTTAAGAATGACAGGCTTAAACCAACGGCCAAAGCATCTATACTTGTCGCAATGGATAACATCAGCAAAACATAAACATTCAGTGGATCTATTTTCTTGTTGTTTACTTCCATTTTAAATGATTCATAAATCATTTTACAGCCTACTATACCTAGAAGTCCAAAAGCTATCCAATGGTCAATACCTGAAATATAATTTCGAAAACTCAGTCCTGCTGACCAGCCGATTAATGGCATAATAGCCTGAAATGATCCAAAAAATATGGCGATCTTTAAGGCATCATTGATTCTTAAGCGTTTTATGGTTAATCCGCTGGTAATAGATACCGCAAAAGCATCCATTGCTAATCCAAAGGCTATAAATATAATCGAAACAATATCCATTTATACCTCTTTCATCCTGCTTCTAAAATTAAAAAGGGTTTTTAATTCGTCTGATATCCCGCTTGCTAACCTGAGAGATGCATGTCTTATCGAAAGAAAATATTTTTCTTGGGGGGGTATTTGTTATTTTTTTACTGTTCTCTTACCTGCCTTAGTCTAAAGAGGAGGGATTAAAGGGAAACGGTTTTATTTTCTGCTGCTTAAATAGTGAAAAACACTTAATGTAGCC
>CAZGIL010000109.1:0-1381 GCA_964526265.1 Candidatus Woesearchaeota archaeon | reverse complement strand
GGCTGGGTTCACGGCATTATGTGGCAGATATGGAAAAGGTTAAGAATGCGATGGTGGTTGCAGAGTAGACTGTAATTAAACTCGGGGAGATGTCCTATGCAAACGTCTGCTAAATTAGAAAAATTTATGGCTTACCAGGTACCTGCACTGGATCAGAAAATAAAGGAAATAATAGGAGATTTAAGGTCTCCTATTGATAAACTGGAGCGGATTTATTATTTCGTAAGAGACTCTATTCTCTTTGATCTGCCGGCGGACTACTTCGTCTCCGCAGGGCAGGTGCTGACTGCAGGCCGCGGAGCGTGCATGAACAAGGCAGTCCTCCTCGCCGAGATGGCACGGCGCGCCGGCGTACCGGCGCGCCTGCACTTCATGTGGGTCAGCAAGGAGGCGTTGCGGGACCTTGTGCACCCCCTGGCCTACCGGTTCTGGGCGGACCCGTTCTTACATACGTATCCCGAAGTTATGATCGATGGTTCATGGGTCTCGATGGAGCCAACTATCGATATTGGTCTATATAGGATCCTCTTAGGGAAAAGCCTGAATTTCGCAAGATACCCGGAACACCGTAATATCCCCATCAATTTTTCCCCGGCAGGAGTGGTAGGTGTACAGCAGTTTGCAGTGGTGAAGGAAAGTCCACCGGTATACGCTGATGATCTCGAGCCACTGCGGCAGAATGTCGAATCGCTGCCGAAGATTAAGCAGTTACTCATGCCCTCTGTTCTTAGAATGTCCAGCCATTGGCTGAATGAGAAGGTCAGGAAATGAAAGGTGAGAGCATAAGTTTTCATCAGAACAGGTAACTGCGGAACAGATATTCAGCGGATGTTTCAAACAGAATATATCAGGAGATAAAGTGGATTTGTACACGCAAATTGACCTGTCCGTGCAGATATTATTGTTGTTAGAAATCCACGTATCCCCAGATATTGTGGTAATCCATGTCAGCGACATGGCGGGGATCAACTGCACCTGATCTAAGTACGTGAAAACCAAATTAGATGTTACATTGACTATTTAATAGCTATATTGATAGTCTTATACCGAAAGGAGGCAAGCCGTCACTGCCTTTTAGCCAGCTTGTTTTGGGACCATGAGGCCGGTGGTTCGAATCCACTCACCCCGACCATTCTATTGAAAGTGGCCAGAAGATTGTTAGGGCGGAACTAGATGTATTTTATATTTTGCACGGTTGTCATACTCGTTGTCGTAATCGCCGGTGTCGCTATCTACGGGAGCCTGCGCATTCATCCTCCTTCCAGAAAACTGCCCGTACAGGGCCAGGAATTTCCCGATGGCTTTCTGTGGGGGACCGGCGAGGACGCCTACCAGCATGAGGGCGGGAACCTGAACAATGACTGGGCGCGCTGGGAGTCGC
>CAZGIL010000108.1:0-1386 GCA_964526265.1 Candidatus Woesearchaeota archaeon | reverse complement strand
TAACATCGGCATTAACAGAAGTTGAGTTCTCCTCGTGACCGAAGGGAACAGAGCTGAGAACTCAATTTGGGAATTTTCCGAGCTGAGGAAAATTCCTGTTAATGCCTGTTAGCCGACCCGAAGAAATCTTTGATTTCTGAGAACGCAGTGGGGCAAGAATTTTCAAAGAAAATTCGCAGAGTTCCCGAGGGCGCCATAAAATTATGAAAAAATCAACCTAATGCTTGTTCGATAGCATTTTCAATTCTATCCATTCCATCAGTAGAAGTTTCTTCTTCTATTTCAATACAAAGACCATTCTCACATTCTTCTCCAGAAGAACACGAACCACAATCGATTAAATCACCACAACCATTATTCCAACTTTCACATTCCTTATTCAGTTGTGAGCAAGTTTTCGGAGTGCAAGTTTCGAGCTCTTCATCAATTGCGTTTTCAATATCATCTAAAACATTTGCTGGGCTTTCGCAAACACCAGTTTGAGAATTGCATTGTTTCCCAGAAGGACAGGTTTTTGGTGTATAAACACAATTTCCTGTTTCAGAATTGCAAGAATCAGTAGTGCAAAGATTGTTATCGTTGCAATTTACATCTTTGCATTTGTCTTGAGGCAAAGCAAAATAAACAATTCCACCAACAACTACAACAGCAATGAATATCAAAAGTATTGTAGTTCCTATTTTCATTTTTTGCCTCTTTTATTTACATTCAAGATGTTGCAGTAGTTTCGCCTGTTTCTCTTATGCTTCCAACATCTGCTTCATACATCATAGTAGATGTTCCACCTGTGCATTCTTGAGAATGGTCTTCTCCATCATCTGAGAATGATAGGTAGAAAGAATATCTATCTCCACCTTCAGTGAATTTTCTTGAAAAGCATGTTGAGTAAATTGGTTTAGTTTTGTCTTTGACAACGCTTGTTCCTTCAAGTTTTTTTGCTGACCAAAAGAAAGATTTGATTTGACTAAAATCGCTTGTTCCGTCCCAATAATCATAAGAGGCAGAATTTACTAAAAATCTTTTTGAACCCTCAGAACCGCCAACTTTAATAAATTCTTCTGTAACTAAAACGTCTCCGTCTTTAAGCAATTCGACAACTCCATAAGTGATTGTAAGTTTTTTGTCTGAGCCAACAATATCACTTATCCATGTTCCAGAAGAATCGACACCATCAACTGGTTTTGCTTCGAATTCTGTTGCATAAACAACATTGACATCATCAAAATCATAAGTTATGCTATCAGCAGCAAAAACAAATGAAGTTATCACTAAAAGAATTGAAAATGCGCTTAATATTATTGTTGATTTTTTCATGTTAAATATATAATCGAAAGGTTATTTAAAAACCTTTCGCAAAATTCGGCGCCCTCGGGAATTTCGGCTAAC
>CAZGIL010000107.1:0-1387 GCA_964526265.1 Candidatus Woesearchaeota archaeon | reverse complement strand
CCTGAGTGACTTTCTGTCGAAGTTCATTTTCAGGCAATACGATAAAACTTAGTTTGATTCCTGTGTCTTTAGTAAATTCTTCTGACAACTTTTTCATAGTTATCATATCAGGATTATTTACCGTAGCAATAACTAGTTCCTCGGCAGCTCCACATTGAGAAAACAGTGGAATAGATACAAGAAATAGTACAAGAACTAACAACATAATAAAACGTTTCATAAAACTTCTCCTTTCTTTCCCCTCATTCTAAAGAGGGTAATTTTAATTTTTTAATCTTTTACGCAATTACTCAACAGACAGCATTTTTTGATTTAGATGTATAGATTATATCTTCTATCACAAATTAATATAATTTTATATATATAACACATCCCCCCTTTTTTTACCCCTCCTTATTTATTCGAAACTTTGCTACTTTAATTAAAACGAATCTCTGATAACAAGCTCTGTAGGTAAACGATATTCCTTATAATCTCCGGTTTCTTCTTTTTTGATTCTTCTAATCAATAGTTCAGAAGCTTTTTCTCCTATTGTACGACTTGGTTGCTTGACCACCGATAACGGAGGGTTAGTAATGGAAGCCCATTTATAATCATCAAATCCTATGATTGCTAATTCATCTGGTACTTTTACATGTTTTTCCTTTAAAAATTGTATAGCACCGATAGTCATTAGATTATTAACAACAAATAAAGCAGTTATATTTGAATTAAGTAATAATTCTTTCATTAATTTATAACCACCATCATATCTGCTATTGCCTATTTTTATTAAATTTTGATCAACCTTTATCCCATAATCCACTAATGCTCTTTCGTATCCTTCAACTCTTTCTTCGCTAGTAGTTAATCCTGGTACCCCAGCGATAACTCCTATTCTTGAATGCCCCTTGTTAATTAACGCACTAACTGCCTTATATGCACCGTTAACATTATCAACTAATACACAATCACCTGGGCAACAACCTTGTGGCTTGCGATCGATAAATACTACGGGGCTATTCCTCTTTAATAGCTTCTTTAAAAAAGTATGATCTCCAGATGCGGGAGCTACAATTAAACCATCTACTGATTTGGCATTAAAGACTCTTATTTGCTCTTTCTCGATTTCTAAATTTTCATCGGAATCAGCGAGTATAAGATTATATCCATATTTTCTTAATGTATTTTCCGTTCCTCTAATCAGGGCTGTAAAAAAGAAATTAGCAATATCAGGCACTATTAAGCCTATTACCTTGCTTTTTTGGCTGCGTAGACTCTGCGCAGCAAAGTTTGGGTAATAATCTAATTTTTTCATAACCCTTAAAACTTTATCTTTAGTTTCTTTTTCAACAAACCGAGTTTTATTGATCACATGGGAAACTGTTGCTGTTGATACGCCTGCTTC
>CAZGIL010000106.1:0-1393 GCA_964526265.1 Candidatus Woesearchaeota archaeon | reverse complement strand
AATGGAAAATTCAGAAGTCCGGTTTCGGTATTGTGGGCATGATCACCAATCATGGTTATCTGGATAATCCTACTTTTCGCGGGATGCGCCAGAGCTTAATGAAAACTTTTGATGAGATTTTCATTCTTGATTTGCACGGCAATAGTTTAAAAAGAGAAACTACTCCTGAGGGTGGTAAAGACGAAAATGTCTTTGATATTAGACAGGGGGTCGCCATTGCACTATTTGTTAAAAACAAAGAAGAAAAAGAATCAGCTATTTATCATTCGGAGTTATATGGTCTGCGTCAGGAAAAATATGATTGGCTGGATAAAAATGAATTCTTAAAAGATAACTATATTCAGATTAAACCCCAATCTCCATATTATTTTTTTGTAAAACGTAATACAGAAAATATTAAAAAGTATCTTGATTGGAAGAAGATAAATGAAATATTTCCATTGAACGGTGTGGGCATGACTACTGCAAGAGATAAATTTGTTATTGATTTCGATAAATTTAAGCTTGAAAACAAAATTCGATTATTTAAAAATTCAAAATTAGATGATGAAGAACTTCATGATTTTTTTCAAATAAATAGAAAGAAAGGATGGAAAATTCGGAAAGCATGGAAAATGTTACAATCTATACCTGACTCGGAATTAAAAAAATACATTTTACCAATTGCTTATCGCCCATTTTGTAATAGATATATCTTTTGGCATGATTCAGTAGTATGGCGAACTGTTAGACGTATTATGAGGCACATGGTGGAAGAAAATATTGGACTTACCGTTGGTAGGGCGGGCCAGGTTGTAGGTTTAAAGTATTTGTGGAATTTGGTTTTCATTTCCGATAATATGATTGATCTTAATTTGTATTATCGTGGGGGAGAATTACTTTTTCCTTTATATCTATATCCTGATGAAAAAAATAAAAATCTTTTCAATCATACTCAAAGTGAAAAGGAACCAAATATTTCACCGTTTGTATTTGAAAAACTAAGTAAAAGTTATGATAGGAAACCCACTCCCGAAGAAATCCTCTATTACATCTATGGTATTTTTTACAGTAATATCTACCGTGAAACCTACGCAGAGTTTCTTAAAATTGATTTTCCGCGTGTACCGTTCACTTCGGATTATGATCTATTCTTAGAAATGGGAAAATTGGGCAAAGAACTAACTGCTCTGCACTTACTTAAAAGCTCGGAGCTTGATTCGCCCATTGCTAAGTATCAGGGATCCGGAGATAACGACCGTATTGAAAAAGTAACCTACAAAGAAGATGAGCAGCGTATCTATATCAATAAAGAAAAATATTTTGAAGGTGTTCCACCGGAGGTCTGGAGTTATCACATTGGCGGTTATCAGGTCTTACACAAATACCTGAAAGACAGAAAAGATAGAATGAT
>CAZGIL010000105.1:0-1396 GCA_964526265.1 Candidatus Woesearchaeota archaeon | reverse complement strand
GGCATACTTAGGTATGGGCCATGGCTAAACGTAAACAGATAGATTGGGAGGCGATTGAGAGAGAGTACCGAGCGGGGCAGAAGTCCCTCCGTGAAATTGGTAGAGGGTTTGATTGTACCGAGGGCGCTATCCGCAAAAAAGCAAAGGCCTGTGGGTGGGAAAGAGACCTGGCCGATAGAGTACGTAAACGAGTACGCGAAAAGTTAGTACGCAAAAAAGTACGCATTTCTAACATAAGTGATGAAGAGATTATAGAGACGAATGCCGATGAGGGTGTTCAACTGGTATTTTCACACAGGAAAGACATAGCCGCCCTTCAAGAGCTCGAAGAACAACTCATTGCAGAGCTCAAAGACAACCCTACTAAACTCTATATCACCCAATACCAAGGGGAAATCGTTCAAAAAACTGTGGGGTTGACTGCATCAGAGCGGTCGGCAGCGGCCAATAACCTCGCTAACGTCCAACACAAACGAATCCAACTGGAGCGGCAGGCGTTTAACCTGGATGAGCCTGAAAATAGCGACAAGCCCAGAGAGATCAAACTGATCTATGACGACAAAATCCCCATGGGGAAAGACGTACCAGCGGAGGAAACCCAAGGAGAAACCGCTTGAGGTTCATCTTCCGAGGCCCCATGATAAACAACGAGAATTCATTGACCATCCCGCCAAGAGAAAGGTCATTCGGGCCGGAAGACGCGGTGGTAAGACAGTTGGAATTTCAATCGCAGCAGTTGAATGGTTTCTCGCAAAGCGTCGTATCCTCTACACCGCCCCCACACAAGAGCAGGTAGGGCGCTTCTGGGCCACAGTTACCAGGGCATTCCACGAACCAATTAAGGACGGCGTTTTCAGAAAAAACGAAGTTGAGCATTTCATTGAAGTTGAGGGGACCGAACAACGACTCAAGGCCAAGACCGCTTGGAATGCCGATAGCCTGCGCGGCGACTATGCCGACGTTCTGATCTTTGACGAATGGCAGCTTGTAAATGAAGATGCCTGGGGCCTGGTAGGCGCACCCATGCTCCTGGACACGGACGGGGATGCGGTGTTTATCTATACACCCCCTTCCCTCCATTCCCGTTCAGTGTCTAAGGCTTCCGACCCCCAACATGCTGCTAAAATGTTCAAGAAGGCGCAGGAGCTTCAGAACGGCGGTTCCACCCGGTGGGCCGCCTTTCATTTTTCGTCCATGGACAACCCTTACCTGTCTCGTGATGCGCTGGATGAGATAGCAAGTGATATGACATCCTTAGCGTACAGGATGGAGATCCTGGCTGAGGATGTTGACGAAGCACCAGGGGCCTTATGGACCCGGAAGACGATTGATGATGGACGTGTGATTGCAGGGCCAGCGTATGACCGAATTGTGGTGGCTGTTGACCCATCAGTAA
>CAZGIL010000104.1:0-1400 GCA_964526265.1 Candidatus Woesearchaeota archaeon | reverse complement strand
GGAGATGTCGTTTTCACCCACATTACCACTGAAGGAACGTTATCAGAAAAGAGCGATAAATATGCCGGAAAGACTTTTTCTTGGGACTCAATACAGCTGTTTCGAATCAAGGAAGGAAAGATCATAGATATGTTTGTAGCAACGAACAATGAATACGTTGATGCTCAAGAAGAAGGAAATCTCAAAGTTGAAAAACAGATGGTTGACATGCCAACAGCAAATTTGAACATGACATCCGAACCTAACAATGTAGCAGCAAATGTAGCAAAGGTAATAGAGTTTCAAATGGCCTGGGAGCGCAATGATTTGGAATCAGTTAGCGCACATTTTCACGAAGATTACGAACACACACAGTATCCTGATTCGGGAATCGTTTTCTCTGACATCGTTCAGGGGAACAAGGAATTTAACCAGCTTATTGAAAATTACGACCACAAAATCCGGGATATTGCCGCCGATGGTGACGTAGTCTTTACGCATTGGGTCGAGGATGGTACCTTAAAAAGTGACGGTACACCATATCATGTTGAAGGAATGACCATGTTTAAGTTTAGAAACGGTAAGATTTATACATCCATAACTTATACAGAGTAAATGTCTTGGTAGGACAAGTATTATTAGCAAGATAGTAAATATTGTAAAAAAAAGAGTTGATATGAAGCTCTATGTTTCTACTTTCAGACCAAGAATACACAAAGCCAAGAAATATAATAAGTTAGGACTTCTAAGAATAAAATTAAAATGTTTCCCGGGAATCTAAAAGAACATCATTTTTGAATATTGGGAAACAAAGAGCTTTTAGAGTTGTCATTTTACTAAAATAGGGAGGCCACGGCCTCCCCGTAGAATAGTAAAGAATCCACCCGCTAAGCAGGTGGATTCTTTACTGCTTCATCAGACAGGGCACCTGGATATCAACCACAAGCTATACCGATATTATCCCGGGAACCAATGAACCATCTGACACATTTGGAGGTGTTACTTATGATTAAAGAAAAAGATCAATATCATTTACTGATGGAGAACCTGCCTGATGGATTTGCCTATCATAAAATGGTCCTGGATAGTAGCAGAAAACCGCTGGATTATGTCTTCTTAGAAGTCAACTCCTCCTTTGAGGCCATTATCGGGCATCCAAGAGAAAATATTATTGGTAAAAAGATGACCGAAATACTTCCGCTGGTTAAGGGCATAAAATTAGATTTGCTCAATGTCTTCGATCAAGTAGCTGCAACCGGTCAGAGCATCCATTTTCAACAGTATTTTGACCTGCAAGATCGCTGGTACGAAATAACAGCCTACAGCGACCAGCCCGGCTATCTCGCCGTGTTTTTTCATGACATCTCCGAGAATAAGCAGGTATTGGAAGTGTTTCAGGAGAAGACACTTCTGTTGTCCAA
>CAZGIL010000103.1:0-1402 GCA_964526265.1 Candidatus Woesearchaeota archaeon | reverse complement strand
CTTAAATATTGGGAAATAAGGCCATCATAAAATGAAGTATGTTCAAATACCTCGGCCGCTAATCTCTTTTTGGTTTCCAAAGATATTTCTCCCTGATTTTTCTCTAATTCTTCTAAAATGATAGGATAATCCCGGGGATTTATGACTACAGCGACATCTTGATAGTTCTTGGCTGCTGCCCGCAAAAGAGAAGGTCCGCCAATGTCGATATTTTCGATGGCTTCTTCCAGTTTTACCTCTTCTTTAGTAATAGTCTTTTGAAAGGGGTATAAATTCACCACTACCAGGCCTATCGGTTCTATCTGCTGGGCTGCTATCTGCTCTTGATGCAGTGGATTATCGCTCCTGGCCAATAGCCCGCCGAAAATCAAAGGATGAAGAGTCTTAACTCTGCCATCTAACATCTCCGGAAAATTGGTTACTTCGGAAATTAATTTTACTTTGATTTGAGCATCTTTCAGTAGCTGAGCTGTTCCTCCGGTAGAAATAATTTCGATTCCTAATTTTTCCAAACCTTTAGCAAAATCAACAATTCCTTCTTTATCGGATACACTGATTAAAGCTCGTTTTACTTTGGTCATTTGTTTTTCTCCTTTATGGCCCTTGCGGCAATATCTTTTCGGTAATACATATCTTTAAAATAAATTTCTTTTACTGCCTTGTAGGCCTTTTCTTTTGCTTTAGATATCGTGGCGTCCCAGGCAGTGATCCCCAGGACTCTTCCTCCTGAAGTAATCACCTGATTATCTTGAAATTTGGTGCCGGCATGAAAGGCTATTATATTTTTCATTTTTTCCAATCTTTCCAAACCGCAAATCACTTTTCCTTTCTGATATTTCCCCGGATATCCTCCGGAGGCCACCACCACACATACGGCGGCAGTATCTTCCCATTCGATATTGATTTGATGAAGCGTATTCTCGATGACAGCATTTAGTATATCGATTAAATCTGTTTTTAATCTCGGTAATATGACTTGAGTCTCCGGGTCACCAAAGCGGGCATTAAATTCTAAAACCTTAGGACCTTCTTTGGTTAATATCAATCCGGCATAAAGGACTCCTTTATACTCTTTCCCTTCATTCTGTAAACCTTTTACAGTAGGTTTTAAAATCTCTTCTAAAACTCTCTTTTCAAACTCATCAGGATAAAAGGGCACCGGGGAATAAGCTCCCATCCCACCGGTATTGGGCCCCAGGTCATTATCAAATATCTTTTTGTGGTCCTGGGAGGAAACCATGGGTACCACAGTTTTTCCATCACAAAAAGCTAAAATCGATACCTCTTCTCCCTCTAAAAATTCCTCTATGATGACCTGCCTGCCTGCTTCTCCGAATTGTTTTTCCTCCATCAGTGCATCCAAGGCATCTCTCGCTTGGACTAAATTTTCTACTATAAATAC
>CAZGIL010000102.1:0-1408 GCA_964526265.1 Candidatus Woesearchaeota archaeon | reverse complement strand
TATTTTTTCTATGGTGATGGTTGTCCACATTGTGCTAAAGAAAGAAGTTATTTGGAATCAGTTGCTCAAAAGTATAGTAATTTTAAGATATATGATTTTGAAATATATCATAATAATGAAAATATTCAGATTTTAAAAAAGGTTGTTGAAACTATTGAGACTGATGTTAGTGGTGTCCCATTTTTAATAATAGGTGATAGACATTTTGTTGGTTATGCTGAAAGTGTTACATCAAATGAAATAGAGAGTCAGATTATAAATTGTACTGATAATGGTTGTGTAGATTTAGTAGCTAAAATTGCTGGTATTAATCTTATAGATAATTCTGATGAGAAAAGTAATATTAGTACAGTTACTAATTCAATCGATGAGGATATCCAAAATCTTAATGAGGACAAAATAATTAGTATTCCTTTCATAGGTAATATTGCAAGTGATAAATATTCTCTACCGATTTTAACCATTATTATGGGAATACTGGATGGCTTTAACCCCTGTGCTATGTGGACACTGCTTTTTCTAATTAGCTTACTTATAGGCATGAAAGATAGAAAAAGGATGTGGATCCTCGGAAGCGCCTTTATTATTGCTTCAGCCTCGGTTTATTTCATTTTTATGTCTGCCTGGCTAAACCTAATTTTATTTTTAGGCTTTATTGTGTGGGTTAGAATAATAATAGGAATCTTGGCTCTACTAGGAGGCGGTTATAGTCTTAAAGAAGCATTTTTTAGTAGAGATAGTGGTTGTAAGGTTACTAACAGTGAAAAGCGACAAAGAGTTTTTGAAAAAATGAAAGCTGTAGTTGGTCAAAACAGCTTTATAATTGCTCTTAGTGGAATAATTATTTTAGCGTTTATGGTTAATTTGGTAGAACTGATATGTTCTGCTGGCTTACCCGCTATTTATACACAAGTCCTAGCATTAAATGAATTATCCAATTGGCAATATTATCTTTATATATTGATTTATATTTTATTTTTTATGATAGATGATTTATTTATCTTTTTTATAGCCATGTTTACTTTGGAGATGACTGGGATAACAACTAAATATGCTAGGTATTCAAGATTGTTTGGTGGCGTCATAATGTTATTAATCGGTCTATTGCTAATATTTAAACCAGAGTGGTTAATGTTTGGTTAGTTTTATGCAATAATATGAAAAAAATTACTACATTATTAATATTAATATTTTTCTTCTCTTTAATAGAGGTAGCTTTAGCCCAGACTGACAGTGGTTTTATTGCTGATGAGCAAACTACTATTAAAGCTCAAGTTATCGAGATTATTAAGCAAGAAAGTATATTACTTCCTGGATCTAATATAGAACATACAGTTCAGACTTTAGAAGTAAGAATATTAGAAGGAAACAATAAAGGTAAGGAATTAGTTTTAGAAAATGATTATCA
>CAZGIL010000101.1:0-1440 GCA_964526265.1 Candidatus Woesearchaeota archaeon | reverse complement strand
TTGTTGATCCTTGCTATTCTTGCATTGTCGCGCTGCGACTCAAGATTATTCAAAACCTTGCAGAGTTCCTGCATTTTAAGCTGTTTCTCAGTCATTTGGGATATTTCGCTCATTGTGGCTCACCAGTTTTGTCTGAAAGTGCTATTATTGCAAGTGTAAGCTCTAAATGCTCAGTTTCGTTAGCTTTTATACGTTCTTTTAAATTCTCTAATATTTTATTCATTGTCAGCACCTTTCTCATCATCAGGATATTCCGGCTCCTCGCGAAGTGGTGGATCTCTAGCCGGCTTTGGCGGCACTTTCTTGATAATTCCATTATCCTGTGTTATAAAATTAAGCTCCTCGAGCTGGTCGAAAACTTTTTGGATAGTTGCTTCCTTAAAGCCAGTATCCAAACACAGCTGAGCCATCAGCTTTTTCTTGTCAAGCTCTGGCGATGAGTGCACAGCACCCATTATTGACCTTTTCAGGCCTTGCTTCATTTCTATAAATGATTTCATTCGATTTCAAACTCCGGCTTAGATTCCTTAAGGCGCCTAAGCTCTCTTGATATGGCACAATTTATGAAATGCGAACGGCTCTTAAAAGTGCCTTCCCATTTAATAATAGCTTCATCAATCTGCTTAATCAGTTCTTCCTGAATATAAACACTTGTTCTAAAGCCGTATTCTACCATTATAAAACCTGTAATACCTTTTACTATTTATATATTTCGATAGTGTAATATATATATTGATTAATTAACTATTTATTATATAGATGCCTTTTCCGCTTTAGGGGTGATGTCCATTTCTTAATCCTGTATTACAAAATGAACGTGTAACCGATATAGAAAACTCTATCTATCATATAATTAATATATATCTAAATATAAATAAATAAAATTATTAAATTAAATTATTATTATTACATTATTCTTTAAACTTCATCAGAAAAGGGCCGAAACCTTGCCGGTTTCGAGCTTCCAGCATAGACGCGCTGATTAGTAGCAGCAATAAGACGCTGAGCTCACGCTTCGTAGTCATATTTAAGCCTTTCTGCCCTTAGATCCAATATAATGTTACTGGGCAGAAACCCATAAATATTCACTCGCTCTTGAGCTCAGAGATTGAAATAGCTACCGTAATCAGCGCAATTTCTCTTGACTCCGCACTTTTTCCCAAGACGTAAAAAGCGCTTCGCACCAAATAGAGTGTAAAGCGCGGTGGTGCCTTAAATGGCAACGGAAAAACAAATAGATTGGGCTGTTAAGTTAGCCCGGTGGAACAAAAAGGACATAACTCGGGCAGATGTAGAAGCCTTGAGCAATGAGCAGCTTGATGAGCTGTTTGCCAACCTAAAGAACATAACGGTTAGCAAGAAGCCAGCTGTCGAGAAGCAGCCAGAGATTAAGAAAGTGCAGATTAATTATGCACGTTTCGGGCTTGCCTGCAAGATAGT
>CAZGIL010000100.1:0-1450 GCA_964526265.1 Candidatus Woesearchaeota archaeon | reverse complement strand
ATTCTAAAATACTACATTTATCTTAAAAATCCTTCTTTTTTTATAAAAAACTTTAGTAAAAACCAAAGAGATCTATGGTTAAATCATTTTTCATCTGAATAGTATTTTAGAATCCTTTGTCGATCTTCCTTTTCTTTATCTCCCTTAAAATATATTTCGACTAACTCTATTCGGTCATCATCTTTAAAATAAGCATAAATAATCCTTATTCCACTGTAAGAGCCTCTTCCCTTTAAAGATTTGCAGGCAAATTTTCTGGCTTTATAGATTTTGGGTTCCGATATGGAAAGTCCTGAGATTCGAACAATTCCGCTATTTTCAATATTTAATTTATGAGATAATTTAAGCTGGTTCTTTACAAATACTTCTAAATCCTGCTTTAAGGTAGGATAATTTTTCTTTAACTTTTTAAAATCTTTCATGAAATCAGGAAGCATTAACACTTCATTAAATATTTTCTTCAATATAGGTCCTCACCGAATAGGGTTTTGTGCGGTAGAATACAGATTCATAATCTATTATTTCTCCCTGGTTAGTCGTTAACCATGGTACATCTCTATGGGAATAATCACTTATCTCAGCAGCGTTCATATCAGATAATCTATCTAATACGCTATCAATCATTTTTATTTCATGAGCTTTTAACAGGGTTAGATCTGATTCTCTTTTAGATAAATATTTCGTCTGAGGATGTTTGAAATAGCTGTCTTTTACTTTAATCAGGTCTTTGCCTTCCATCTCTTTAATTATTTTTATAAATTCCTTGGGAGTAGGACCATAATGGTTTTTTATATAGGTTGCTCCAATGAGTTGTTCTTCGTATTTTTCATAAAAATCAAAATCAATAAAGTAAAGCAATTTGTACAATACTGATTCTCCTATGTTTGGTTTTGACCCAATTTTATTTAGCATATAAAGCAATACTTCTTTGAATTTCCGCAGATTTTTTTGGGGAACACTTATTCGTATTTCCTTTTTTTGTTTCTGCTTAGCTGTACTTTTTTCAATGATTACTTCTATATCTTCTTTTAAATCAAGCAATACATCTGAAGAAATATTAAAATACTCAGAAAGCTTTTTAATTTCCTCTGCATATATTTTTCTTTCTCCATTTTCAATTTTTGAAATGGTCACCCGATCTACGCCTAATGCTTCAGCCAAACTGGACTGCGAGACATCTATTTTCTCTCTTAATTTTTTAATTTTAAAACCTAGATTCTTATATAATGTAGGCATTTTATTACACCTCGTTTCTTTAAAATCATATAACCATACATACTATAACATATGTTTTTTATTATTACAAGTTTATGTAATATATTATTACTTTAACAAATATTTCAGGAAAATAAGGCAAAGGGATTAAAACTTAGGATATTTACCTACAAATGGGGGAAATGTGTAAAGTCTGTGGGAAAATATCTCCTTAAAAGCCTTATATAGTAAAGCT
>CAZGIL010000099.1:0-1479 GCA_964526265.1 Candidatus Woesearchaeota archaeon | reverse complement strand
GCAAGATTTCCCAATAATAAAATTAAAAATAAAAAACACACCAGTCTTTTCATAAGCAATACAAGAATACACAGTTTTTAAAGATTAAGATTAAAAAGGTGGGTAAAGATTAAATCGGGCCCCTAAGGGTTATAAAATTTATCCCCTGAAATTTCTTTGTATTCTTCTATTAACTCACCCTTCAATTTATTCAAATCCTTTTTCAAGTTAACACTTCTCGTCTTATCAATCGTGTCAGTTAAATCATTAATCCTTCCCTCTAGCTTTGCCAAACGCTCAGAATTACGCAAACCAAGAGTATCTTGTAAAGCGGATACGCTAGACTGTTTCAACCAAAGAACACGGATGAATCCTTCCGCAAAAAGCATCACTACCGCCAAAATCGCGAAGATTAAATAGACTAGTTTAATTTCCTTCTCAATATCTCCCGAGGTGATTAGATATACAACAAATACGAGATATAACAACCAGACAAGTTTAACCACTAGTGGACGCTTAATCTTCATAGTAATAAAAAACATCGCCAAGAACGGAAGACCGATCAAGATTGTAGCGATTAGAGCACTCGATGGAGCAGTAAGAGAGGACCATAAATTATCCGGCATAAACCGAACTCCAATAATCCCAACGATTATTCCAACAGAGAAATTAATCCATTCTCCGGACTTCGAACCACTGCCCCCATCAAAAAGATTAACAGAATCCATAGTACTGACAATAATAATTGTTAGAAGAATAAACGCAAGGAATTTTAAAAAATCAAATTCATTCGCCTTAAATCCCAAGATAGCACCAAAGAGGGGGTATGCAACCTTCATGGTAAAAGCAGAAACAACATTAACCGAGTTTTCTGTGGCGGTTACCAGATCAACATCGCCAGAGAACAATTGAACAGCCGAATAAATAACGATAAAGAGAGCAACAGCGATAACAATTCCCCAAAGAACCTTAACGGATAAATTCTTAATCTCCCCTCTTTTATTTTTCATACCTCTCCTATGAAAAAACACTTTATAAATATTTCTTTAAACAAAAATATATTTGAGATATTAGTTAGATAACGAAAATTCTACCACGTCTCTCTTTCCATCAACCTCCGGCCCTGCAACAAAACATGGACCATTTTCCCTTTTGCCAAACATCCTAAAATGTGCCTCAAGATGTCTTTTAAAATTAGGAGAAGATGTATTCCCAGAAAGCCGCTTAAGAGTATAATCTTTCAATGCATCGCTCCCAACCCTTCTTTCAATAAACGCTAATACTTCAGGGTTCAGAATAGTCCGAAGATTATAATTAACTCTTCTTACTCCAACCCCCAGAATATTTCTGCCATTAAATTCATTAACATCATCTCCTGTAGGATAAATCAAATAATAAGTATCATTAACCCTTATTGCTCCAGGTTTCACTTCCCCCTTATAGACAAAACTATTTTTACCAGAACCGATTAATTCTGATTTAATAGCCGGATTGAAATCC
>CAZGIL010000098.1:0-1482 GCA_964526265.1 Candidatus Woesearchaeota archaeon | reverse complement strand
CCTTACCCAACAAGGACTTTCACCCTGCAAGAAATATAAAACTTCTTGGCGCTCTACCGCTAAAGGTTACCGAATTACTGACCTGGCACCCCTTCCCTACTATTGTCTATAAAAAATTGTTCTTGTTTTGTTAAAGCTCTCTGCCAATCCAAGTTTCAAATACCGGTAAATTGCGTTTGTTTGGTTTCTCTTTTGAAGTGTATAAAATTACATAATTCATATTCCTTCTCTCCGTAAAACAAATTCCTTCTTCACATTTATAGCTATAATAGGTTTTTCGCCATGTTCCAGTATTAAAATAAATTGCCTTCAACTTATTTCTATTTTCAGGATTGAAATAAAAAAGAGGTTCTTGAAGAGGAACATGTGTATGACCCATAATAATATAGCGGATATTATCAAGATGTTTTTTATCTACAACATTGTAAATAAGATTGGTTGATCCTATCTTCTCAGAAATAGAACCACCAACCTTTAAAACATAACCAAATACATTTAATAAATTTTCCGAAGAAAATAGTTTAATTTTTTGCAAACCCATACTAAGGTATTGAACTGCATCAGAAGTATCAAATGGATGCCATTTGTCATATTCTTTTACGTACTGTAAGTTATCAAAGTCTTGCATTACCTCAATTATTGTATCCTGAATTATTTTCTTTAAATTGGCACTTTCTTTTATTTGAAAAAAAAGCCATTCTAATGTCGCTTTAAGTGGTCGAATATTATCAATTTCTTGGAAATTTTTTTTCAATTGATTTATTTCTTTATCATCTACTAACTTCTTTGATTTAACTTTTTTTATTAGTTCACCCGGGATTTTGGTTATTATCTCTGTTGCAATGAGGTCTCCAATTGGAGTGTTGTTATAATCTTCATTGCTATACCCTGATCCTTCCACATAATTAAAACTATCGATTTCATGACCATGCGAGGCGTAAACCCCATATTTCAGATCACAAAAGTATTGTTTAAAATTTTCACTGTTACTGGTATTCAAATCTAAAAGTTTAATTACTTTTTCTTTCAACTCATCTATCACCCAACAAAGTCGATCATGATTTCCTGGAATATAGATTATTTCTACTTGAGCATCTTTAAATTGTTTTTCTAATGCTATCTTTGAAAGTAAATTCAGAGTCTCTTTATTTTTCTTCTCAATATTTTCTAATATAATCTTTGCCCTTTTCTTCATTTTCATTTTCTTAGTATTATTTCCCCAAGGTCTATCTTCTTCTTTTTCTTTAAACCACTCTTCAGTTCTAAGAAGATCAAATATGTCTCCTAAAAACACTATTTTTACTTCTTTATCTTTATTTTTAGTTTTATCTGAGTGCACTTTGATGCTTTCTAAAAATTTCTTAAAAGCCTTTGCAGAAATATTATGTTTTCCCGCCGTTTCATCCATAAAATGCAAGTCACTTATAAAAACTAACATATTATTTTCCTTCCTTTTATTTTTTAAATATTTAATAAAAAAAA
>CAZGIL010000097.1:0-1499 GCA_964526265.1 Candidatus Woesearchaeota archaeon | reverse complement strand
AGTGATATTAGTTTCATTTGCAGTTGGTGCAGGGGTTTCATACTCCACAGCAATATTCTCATTTGTCTGCTCCGCAATTCCACTAACATTGACAATTTTATTCTCCGCATCCTCACTAATCTCCCCTGTTAATTCATCTTCAGAAATAACATTCCCAGAAATCCTTAAATTTGCAATCCAATCTCTTAATTTTGTTAATAAGCCCTTATTCTCTTTTATCTCTAAACTAACCTGCCCCGTCAATAAGCTCTTTCTATCAGCCTTATCAACAGCATCACCATAATCCTCAAGATTATTCAAAGCAACATCCACTTCATCTCCTGTTTTAACACTTATATTTTCAGCTTCCTTAGGCAATTTAACATTTAAATCATCCTCAGATTTATTTACAATTTTAATCCACTTAACGGGCCTTCCAATAACTGCCTTGTATTGGAATGTTTTATTTTGAGAAAGATTAGTAATTACAGTAACATTAGTTACATTCGTAATAGTTTCATTTAACTCAGTAATATTTGTCTCCTTCAACCTAGTCAAATTCTCAACATAAATATCCCTCACAATAGATGTAATAATCACATCCCCATAAACCAACTGTACGTTTAATTCTCCATTTACCGCAGGAATATTAAATTGAGATAAATCAATATCCACACTTCCAGAAGATGAATTTCCATTAATAGAATAATTTGTTTCAACAATCGCGCTATCATTCTCTACATCCAAACTCAAAACATCCCCAGACAGATTAGCATAATCCGAATAAACAGAACCCACTTTAATCTCCGCATTTCGTCCATCCAAAACATAACTAAAAGGATTATCCCTTGAAGCAACTCCTAAGATTTCACTAAGCTCGTCAGAAACAACAGCCCCTGTTATTCCCACACTACCCACACTATCTCCCCCTGTATCCTGTCCAGAAGAATCAGAACTTCCAGCATCACTCCCTCCTGCTGAAGATGAAACCTCAGAAGAAGATTCAACACTCCCCGCATTCGTCTTGCTATCCTTCTTATCGTTCTTATTGGAATTATCTGTTGTAGCTTTGTCTTGCTTCTCCTTATCCTTGTTCTTATTAGGGTTAGCATTTGAATTAGAATTAGAATTATCCGAATTTCCATTTGAATTTGCAGAAGTAGTTGGACTTTCAGAGACAACATCACTTCCAGGAGATTCGACAGCCGGAACCCCCACAACAACTGAAGCTTCCTCAACTGCAGGAACTTCAGCAACAGGTTCTTCAACAACCGGAACTTCAGTAGACCCATCATCCGAAGCATTAATTGTAGCCTCTATATCAGTCACAGAGTCATTTGCATCTATATTGTTCTGGTTGTCTTGAACAGTTCCGTTATCGCCTTCACTCAAAGATTCATTCAAATCAACACCACCTGAAGCACCACCAACGCCTTCAGAAACATTACCAACATCGCCAACTTTGGAATCATTATAAGAAGTCAAAAGTAAAGTAAAATAAATATCCGGATAAGTCTTAT
>CAZGIL010000096.1:0-1503 GCA_964526265.1 Candidatus Woesearchaeota archaeon | reverse complement strand
AGTAAAATTGCCTGTTAAACCTTAGGGTCATTTTTTCAAAAACCCTTGGAATAGTCGTTGATTTTTTTTTAAAAATCAAAAGGTGGATGCCTCAGAAAAACTAGGCTAATAAGCTTTTTTAAAAGTTTTTTTGGCTAAAAAATAGTAGGTAGTTTTTTTGATAGAAGATTCTCTTTTGGGGTGTATTATCTTTGCTCTAGGTCCGTTTATCTATGACGCCGTAAAACTCTGTCCTTTAGGGCAGAGATATCAGGCGCCGGGCTTCTTTTCAGAAGAAGATTGTTCTTCGATATATTTTCGGATTACCGATAAAGGAGCTCCACCGCAAGCTCCTGCGAAATAACTAGGAGACCACAGGTTTTTTCCCCACAAAGTCTTCTTAATGCTTAGATATTCTTTTTTTCGAATCAACCTTGACGAAACACCCTTTAAGCAATTGACCAATTTTGAGATGGATACTTTTGGGGGATATTCTACCAAAAGATGAACGTGATCTTTTTCCCCATCGCATTCTACGAGATGCGCTTCAAAATCTGAGCAAACGCTTACAAATATGGCCTTCAGAACCTCTAAGACCTCTTTTGAAAATACCGTATTTCTGTGCTTCGCCAAGAAGACCAAATGTACATGTAAAAGGAAAACACAGTTCCTACCTCTTCTTAAATCGTTTGACATATTCATAGTCCAAGATTATATTTTTTCCATGATAATACGAAAAAATTTTAAATACCTCTTAAAACCCAACAAAACCTCAGAAGCTCTTTTTCATCAATTTGCCGGAGCTAGAAGGTGGATCTATAATTGGGGGCTACAGCAAAGAAAAGAAACTTTTGAAAAAGAAGAGAAAAAAGTTTCTCTTTTTGATCAAAATAACTCTCTTGTCTTTTTGAAAAAAAAGACAACTTGGCTAAGTTCCATCCACTCTCAAGTTTTACAACAGGCTCTTTCGGATCTGGATAAAGCTTATGTAAGTTTTTTCCTAGGTTTAAAAAAAGGACCAAAAGTAGGGTATCCCCGTTTCAAGTGTAAGGGAGTTAGAGACTCTTTTCGTTATCCTCAGGGTGTCAAAGTAGAAGAGGATAGAGTTTTTTTGCCTAAGATTGGATGGGTAAAATGGATAAAGTCTAGAGAAATAGAGGGAGTTATCAAGCAGACTACCATTTTAAAAGAAGGCGAAAAATGGTATATTTCATTTTCTTGCGAAATAGAAAATTTTTCCAGTCCAAAAATAGTTCTCAATCCGAAAAAATCCGTCGGAATAGATTTAGGTCTTACGCATTTTGCTACGATGGCAATAGGAGATAAAAACCATCTTGTCACAATAGAAAATCCAAAATTTTTGAAAAAGAGTTTGGATAAACTACGCTTTTTAAGTCGAAACCTTTCCAGAAAAATGAAAAAGGGAAAAAATCGATATAAAGCCAGAAAAAAGTTATCGCAATTTCATGTTCACTTGAGAAATCTTAGATTAGATTTTTGTAACAAATTAGTGCTACAGATAGT
>CAZGIL010000095.1:0-1507 GCA_964526265.1 Candidatus Woesearchaeota archaeon | reverse complement strand
AAATAAATTTGTCTTAATTGGTATGAAAAATTGATCAATAAATCAAAATTAAATTATCTTTCAGAGATTGTAAAATTATATTTTTCAGAATATTCGATAATAGGGTTCCTTCAACTTAAGAAGGTACCCAAGAAATTTAAACAAAAAATCGAAAAACATGTCAATATCTCTCTACCATACTAGATTGAAAGCAAAGCAAAAGAGCTTTCTACTCAAACTTTTGACTTTATAGAGAAAAATAAATATTTATTAGCTCCAGATAAAAATTTCTACACTTACCAAGAATATCATAATTTAATAAAATATGAACCCGCATTAAATAATTTATGCATTATAAAGGAACAAATAGAAAAGGTACATTCTACCAAATTAGAAGTAATAAAAGAAAGAACCTTTCAGATTTCAGGGATTATCGGGTTAGGGATAATATTATTCCTTATGAGTTATGCAGATAAAACTTTATGCGGGTTAATATCATTTGGCTTAATAATTTTCATTATATTTTCTTTATACAAAGGTAAATCTAGAAATTAAGATAATAAGGTATAGTTATGGAAGATTTTTTCGCAGAAATAATTGGCAAAATAATATTAATAGCGGGCAGAATATATTTATTAGACCAATTTATAAATTTTATCTTTCCTGTATTATTTCCGAATATTATTTTTTCAACTATAGCGATTTGTATAGCTGGTTTTATATACTATTCAAAATTAAAGAAAGTTGAAGTCATTGTAAACCCAGAAATAGATTCTGCAAATAAAATATTAGAAGGTTCTCTGAAAGATTTTTGGGAAAGTTGAAAATGGAAAGGAGATAATTTTGAAAAAGATTCAAACTGGAGACAAAGTACTTATTAATCATATTTATTATCCGGTCAAAACCTTGGGTTTTGGTAATAGAATTGGGATATGGTTTCAGGGATGTACTATTCATTGTAAGGGATGTATGTCTAAATATACCTGGGATTTTGATCCCAAATATTCCATGAACTATGATGAAATATCAAAATCTCTTAAAAAGCATAAAAAAAATAAACCTTTTGGTATTACCATTTCCGGTGGAGAGCCTTTTGATCAAGCACCAGGTTTACTTAAAGTGCTCAAAATATGTCGTATGCTACATTTTAATGAAATTATGCTCTATTCAGGTTATAAATTTAATTATCTTTCTAAAAATTATTCCTATATTCTAAATATGGTTGATATCTTAATTAGTGAACCATTTATCGAGTCATTACCTACCAATAAGATATGGCGTGGTTCAGCTAATCAAGAAATACATTTAATTTCGAAAGAAGCAATAAAAAGATATAAAGATGTAGATTTAGATACAGAAATTTGCAAAAGAAAAAAATCAATACAATTTGAAGTTTCAAGAGATTCTTTATTTATAATAGGTATTCCCCGAAGGGGAGATTTAAATAAATTAATAGAAAAAATAAAAAATCAGGGGGTAATGATATGGCAAAAATAAAGATTTGTCCCATCTGTAAGTGTATCAATTC
>CAZGIL010000094.1:0-1528 GCA_964526265.1 Candidatus Woesearchaeota archaeon | reverse complement strand
GGAAGTCCCGGCCGGCTGCGAAGTGACCGAGGAAACCGACAAGTTCTACGTGAAGGCGTGAAAGGAGGCGGACGATGCCTGAAACAGAAGTCTTAGAGAAAGATGACCCGGCAACAGTCCCGGCGGTACGCAGGCCCGATTCGCTCGCGCAGACGGGCGAATTGACCTGTGACGAGCTTGTGGCCCGCGTGCGGATGGTTCACGAGGTCTTGGCCCGCGTCATGGCTGAGAACGTGGACTACGGACGAATCCCCGGCTGCGGGGACAAGCCGACGCTGTTGAAGCCCGGCGCAGAGAAGCTGTGCATGACGTTTCGGCTTGCTCCATCGTATCGCACCGAGGAAATCCGGGATGCAGACGGGCATCTGACCGTCATTATCACCTGTACGCTGACCCACATCACAAGCGGACTGATCGTAGCCGAAGGGCTGGGCCGCGCATCGACGCGAGAATCGAAGTATGCCTACCGCCAGGCTAACCGCAAATGCCCCAGGTGCGGAGGCGAGGCGATAATCAAGGGCAAGGCCGAGTATGGCGGCGGCTGGCTCTGTTTCGCAAAGAAGGGCGGATGCGGAGCCAAGTTCAACGACGGCGACAAGGCCATTGAGGGACAGGGCGTTGGCCGCGTGGCGAACGAGGACTTGGCCGACCAGTATAACACTGTCTTGAAGATGGGTGCGAAACGGGCTTTTGTCGCGGCGACCCTCTCAGCAACGGCAGCGTCGAGCATCTTCACGCAAGACCTGGAGGACATGGAAAGGCCGACGCCATCGCCCCCGCAGGCCGCGAGACCGGAAACGAACCCGCCGCCGAAAGTCGTAAGTGCAAGACCCGCAAGCGCCCCGCCGGAAACGAAACCCGAAACGAAGGCCGGGCCGGGCGATCCCGTCGGGGCCAACTGCGAGAACTGCGGCAAGCCGCTCCTCAAGTTCAAGAGCAAGGCTGGCGTCGAATGGGTGACCTGCTGGACGAAGACCGAGAAGATCGGCAAGAACGGCAAGCCGGAGCCGTGTTTTCTGCGGACGGCGAGCGACTACGCGAAGCACCTTGCCAAACGTCGGCCCGCGCCCGATGTCGAGCGGGAGGCCGACGGCGCAGGCACGGAATCGCCGCCCGACGAAAGCGGGTTGCCGGACACCACTGTGTTTGACCCACCGGAGCCGCCCAAGTGCCCCGGCTGCGGCTCGACGAACCTGAAGGAAGGGCATGCGGGCGTGGACTGGGACTGGCAGTGCCGCGAGTGCGCGACGCAGTTCAGCAAGTGAAAGGAGGCGGCGTGAAGAAGAAGCGGCGGACGGGCAGGGATACATGCTGCACGAATTGTAGTAGGAGAAACACGGCTGATTGTAAGGAGGAGTGGCCGTGTGAATACACGGCCACATGGCGTCGGCGCGATGAGCGGGCGAGGTTAAAGTGTGACAAGTGCAAGGTCTGTCGCTGGTTCAAGGCGAAAGGAGCGAAGCGATGAAGGTAAAGCGACGTAGGCCGAAACCGGAAGACGAGTCGGGCGAGGACGGGATTATCGACA
>CAZGIL010000093.1:0-1530 GCA_964526265.1 Candidatus Woesearchaeota archaeon | reverse complement strand
TTGTTCCCCTAGCGATCTTCAACGTATTCGCCATCGCCTCAGCAAAAACTTCTTCTGTAAATACATCGTCCTTGAAAGCGGCGTGATAATCTCCCTTGTCATCTGTCCAACCATTCTCAAATACGTCTCTCACGGAAGCCACATCTCGATAGAAAAGATTTTTGACATCGAAACTCCACACATCATCTTTCTCACGTTTGTCTACGAGTGTTTTCTTCTGACGAAGACACATCAAAACATCGTGAGTCAATGAATATTCCGGGTCTAAATAATGAGAGTTATGAACTACTCTGCCTTCTACGACAAAACAATGTCTGTCTCTGATCTGAACATCATACACTGTAGAATTTACAAATCCCAAATCCTGATTGACAGACTTGATCTTTACCAGGACGCAATCATTTCTCAATTTGTGATGCTGTGACGTTTTACTTCTTCTTGTTATTTCACCAACACAACTCCACTTGATGTCTTTGACCTGGTGTCCTCCAAAGCTAATGCAAAATTGTTTCCTATTCGTATTGCCGGTTCTTGGGTCGAATTTTCCTTCTACGGTTACGACCCCTCCCCATAATCCCAAAGACAATCCTGCTTGCTGTATTTGATAAATAAGATTCTCAGAAACGGACACAACTGCTATGTTTCTTCCATTCCAGTGACCGTCTCCGCAGAAAATCCCATCCAGTAGTGCGTTAAGACATTCATCATCAAGATTTCTCCAGAACCAGGGAAGATGCTTATTATGAGCACCATTCCCACATAACTCCTCAAACATTGGAGCAAACCCAAACGATGTAATCCTAATCTGTTTTCCTTTGCCATATATGCCGTGTGCCCCGACTGGAGCGTCACATGGCTTATATCCATACCTCTTGAAAAACTCCATCACTCTTCTAGTGTATTCAGTTTCTTCCTCGTGCAATGCGAATCCCGTATTGTATCCGTCTCTGTATCCTTCGGCTATGTACAATCCAAGAATCCAACAAAAATCCCTATCAACCATGATTTTTTTTGGAACAAAGCACCCCTTATCTCTTCTTGTTGACACCCATCGTCCATGGTTGATCGTCAAGCATCTATTTTTACTATTATCGAAATAGTCTTTCATGACAACATTTACATCTCTAATATCCCTAACTGGCCTTGGGATTACCAACCACTGTCCTCTTTTTAGTTGATCTGCCCTAATCCACGTTCTCTCTCCATGCCCATTATCCACTAAAAAGGGATGATTCCCAGTAGCAACAATACTCTGATTGTTGGTTCCCGATATAACCCTAAATACGCCTTCACCTTCTTTTACCTTACGACTCCCAATAGCCTCAACAATTGAAAATTTCCCATCGTCTGTCGCCACCTCATCTCCTTGTTGCAAGTCCTCAATTTTCTTAATAGAACCATCCTTCATATTGACTCTCGATCCGGGAACCAAACAGTCCAATGTGACTACAATGGGTGTTCCAACATTACGAGCAAACTGAATCAACCGACGATTTGCCTCTCTCTGTTCTTCCATCTCGATGATCTGAA
>CAZGIL010000092.1:0-1546 GCA_964526265.1 Candidatus Woesearchaeota archaeon | reverse complement strand
TCAATCCCTCCCGAAAAAGGGATTGATTAGGCTCCGCTCTGCAGGTACGTGAACCGGGGATCGAGTGGTGCGCCACCGAAGACATGCCGGACGCGGTACATAATATTATCGGTCTCGAAATCTCCACTGAATGGGGATGCAAGCCCTCCGCCTCCGACGCTGACCTTGTTAGATGCCTTCATCACAACTTCCGGGGACTCATAGCCTCGGAGGTATGCAAATTCCAGCGATGCGCCATCTGAGGGATCCGAGAACAGATACCATGAGGTTCCGCCGTGCGTGGTGTCGATGATCGGGATGAATGGATCCACGTGGAGCTGGAGCCCCATCTGCGGAACCACGTTTGTAGTTGGAACCGGGATACCAGCACCAGCACCAATTTCCGTCCACTGCTTGAGTGCAGAGGTGAGGATTGCCCGGGCGGTGAACTCAAGAGCCGGGGGTATGACCAGGTGTTTCGGCATGATACCAATAGGCTCACCGTTCGGATCTGTCTGGGCGGTCATCAGAGCCATTGTGGTCTCAAGGTTGGCGATTGTCAGCGGGAGCTGGCCGAGGTTGGTGATATCCTGACCGCAATCAGTGATGGTTGCACCGTAGAGGGCCGCGTTACCATCCCCTGTTGCCGCTGCGTAGAGACCGGTCACGAACCGGGCTTCCGAGCGGATGGCTGCCGTTGCGAATCTCGTGGGGATATCATTGAACGCTCCGAGCGAGTCGTTGATGATGCTCTCCCAGCTGATATCAAACTGCCTGCCGTATTTCTTGACGGCATAGGTATACCGGCAGTTTGTGGGTTTTACCGGGGCATATTCGCCTTTCTCCGGGACTTCTGCAAGATGGTTGTCAGAGCCCAGGAGCTTCTCCCTGCGGACGGTGTTGAAGTCCGGTACGGTACTCATCTTGACGTATGACTTCCAGTCCGGGATCCATGCCTTGTAGTTGGCAAGGAGCTGACGGTCGATAACCTGTCCGAACAGGTATGGGAAATCCGAGGTCGTGATGGCCTCTTCAAGCCGGGCCTCGTGCATCCGCTTTGAGAGCCGGTCTTTGTTCATCAGCAGGTCAACAGTCGCTGCCATTGCTGATTCCGGTACCTTGTGTGCGCCTCGGAGAGTCTGGAATCCGTTCCAGTTCTCCATAATTTTCATGAAATCTTCTGCCATTTTCAGTTGCCTCCTTTTTCGATGCCTTCTTTGAGCTGTTCCAGGGTTACAGCGCCCTCCTTGACGGCGAGATATGTATTGAAATCCCGCTGTGCCTGCTGGCAGGATATGATCGTGACTTCGAGGTCACTGATTGCGGTGTCAATTTCCTTGGCCTGCTTCTCCATGTCCTCGATTTTCCACTTGATCTGGTATCGCTGATAGGCGAGCTGCCCGATCTTGGCGGCGTTCTTATCGATCCGGGTCTGCTGTTCCTTGAAAAAGTCCATCAGAAAAACACCTCAGCTTGTGGCCTCCGAGACCATGATGTACCGGACATTCCCATTGATAATGCACCGGAGCGCATGGTCAGGCGTGTCGGTATTCCCAGCGTACTGGAC
>CAZGIL010000091.1:0-1571 GCA_964526265.1 Candidatus Woesearchaeota archaeon | reverse complement strand
TGAAAATGCTTTAAATCCATTACTAATAATAGTCATATCAATAGAGTGAATAGAGTGATATGATCTTTCCTCCAACCTTTCCTTTATATTACTCATAAATAAGTTATTTGCCTCACTCTGATCATAACTATTTAAAATTCCTAACCAACAATCACACATTATTTCCCCCATCAGTAATATTCAATCTTGGTTCCATCCACTGGAATCACACCAATCATTTGGTTATGAATTTTATTTTCAACATCAATTAAACCATTTTTTACTTCAACCAAAAGATCTCGAATATCAAGCAGAACTTCAAGACCTATTAGTTTAGTACTATCTGGGCACCTTCTATAATCTCTTGTGTGCTTAAAAACATCAATGATTTCACTTCTATCCCTCATTTTATACTCCTTTCCATCAAATAAACCTCTTCCAGTGAATTAACTCTAATAACATCTGAATGTGTATATCTTCCACTATTCCAAGGTCGATCAATCAAATAAGTTTTAATGCCCAATTCAGCCGCTCGATTCACAGTACTCAACCTATCTTCTATAAATACATCAAATCCTTCATTTAAAATGAACTGTGGTTTTTCAGAGGAAGATCTTATCACAAATCCAAACGAAATATTAAAATTTCTTTGTAACCATATAACGGTAGAACCAGAAAACTTTGCCCTTCTTGCTGTAACAAATGTAATCTGCCCCAAATCTCTTGAAATCTTTCTAATAGACTCAACCACTCCTTCATATGGCTTGAGCTGGTCCATTCGAGTCGAGTACACTTCATCAACCACTTCATACATAAAAGCTTCTCTATCTTCTATTCCTTCAATATGAGGATTGTACCTGTCAAACACTATTTTATACCCACGCTTCTCTATAACTTCAACCATTAAAGGTACTGTGTTGGAAACCACCCCATCTATATCAATTGCTAACCTCATGGGTCAATAGTCCTTTCAGGCCATTTGTATCCACACATTCTACATGTTCGAAGGAGGTAATCATCTGGTGGGTAGCCCATTTGCGTTATATTTATCGCCTCTTGAAGTTCTTCACTAAATATACCAACTTTATATTGGATATCAGCTGCATTTCCTGAATATCCACATTTAATACAAGGACTTGAAATATCAAAATCTTTCACTTACCTCCTCCTTTAATATAGCATTTATAACATTTAGTAAATTTTGGGTGTTCGATTTCTATCCGTTTCTTTAATGATTTCCCACACTTAATACACTTTTTCGTTTCACTTAATACATCGTAAGGATATAATTTCTTTGGCATTAATTATCTTCCTTTCGTAAACGTTCAACTAAACCAATAACAATGCCTTCCCTCAAACTTCTATTACCACAATTGGATTTCGCAGAAAATATATCTCCTCCCAAATCTAAGTAAATATCTATGGAGTAAAGATCATGTTTTTCTACTCGTGATTTATCTTTTCCAGTACCCATTTTAGATCGAATATACTCTTCAAGAAATTCTAAAAGATATTCTCCTTTGATATTTGTATTATACCAAAATTCATTTCCAATTAAATCATAATCGATATTTACCCATAGATCTTTCATA
>CAZGIL010000090.1:0-1604 GCA_964526265.1 Candidatus Woesearchaeota archaeon | reverse complement strand
TATCAACTAACAAGCCGTTTCAGGCGGATGCTTCGCACCGCTGAACTTATCGTTAGATGCCTTTCCATTAAAGGAGCATTATGAAGAAATATTTTAAAAATCTATGGTACACAATGCACCACAAGTGGTTCGTATTTCAAGAATGTTGGAGTCGTGGCTTATACTGGCAAGGAATTATTCACGACATGTCAAAGTTTTCGCCTTTAGAATTTATAGCGTATTCATCTAATTTTTTCGGGAAAAAGACAGGGCATACGCAGGAAGCTTTTCAATATGCGTGGTTGCATCACCAGCACCACAACAAGCATCACTGGAACTATTGGGTTGTAGACCAAGCAAAGCAAGAAGCCTTAGAAATGCCACACAAATACGTGCTCGAAATGATTTGTGACTGGACGGCAATGTCTCTAAAGTTTGGAGACACTCCTAAAGAATTTTTTGAGAGCAATAGGCATAAAATGATATTGCATCAGAACACTGAAAAACTTGTCGCAGACTATTTGTTCGCAATTCCGTCAGCAGCGGCATCTAACAAGCCGTTCCAGCCGACCGCTGAAAAACGCGGCGGCTGATCTTTACGTTAACCTGAACCGACACCGGCAGGGTGAGCCCCATACCGGCGCGGTCAAATCATGCGGAGTGTCAACATCCAATTTTTACGGTAGGCTCTTCACCATCCCGTCCGGCCCCATGAGCCAACGTACTCTGGATAGGGTTACTCATGGCATCCCTACCCGCCGACTTGACCAAGCGCTGGCCGTCTCTGTACTCTCCGCATGAGTTATTTCTTACCTGTCGTATTGCGTGGGATCAAACCCTTGGACATATCCCATATACCGGCAAGTAGGGTGACAATCTTATCATCCCATACCCACTTAGTTTTATTAGCAGCGACTTTCAGCCCACCGAGTATCAATGGTATTGCGATGGGTGAAAGCCACCACCAATTAAGGGCGATCCATTCCATTAAGACTTGTACCCAAAAATGCCATCCATCATTGCCAGGACACGATCATCCCATATGTGTTTGGGGTCATCAATTTTCTCAATGACCAGTGCCCTCAAATACTGGCTGTAGGCCATACCTGACATTGAGAAAGCCATTGTCTCGAAATATGCTACGTCTGCGTTAGGGGTTAATTCTGGCATTGTGTTTCTCCTTTCTAAATGTTAATGATTTTTCCATATACCCACTCCATTAAACCAGCCAACAATATCCCGATAACCAGGAATGGAAATAGTAAAACTATCAACGCCGTCTTCCAGATTTGCTCAAACATTAAGCAACCTCCTTACCTCTATCATCGCCTTATCTGCATCACCTGTCCTACAATCGAAGTTGATTACTCGATTGCCGATATAGGCATCGGCTCTGGGCTTTCCCATTATTAGATCGTCCAGCTTTATTCCTGATCTTTTTAATATCCAATGTGTGAAAAACTTCAAAAATCGTGGCCGTGATGTGAATCCAACGATCTCGATATTCTCTTCCTTTAACAGTCTGAGTAGTTTCAAGCTCTCCCACGTTGGTTCTTCAGTCATGGTTTCGATTAGGGTGTTGTCCAGATCAATCAATACTTCCTTCACTTTCTTCACCCCTTAAA
>CAZGIL010000089.1:0-1607 GCA_964526265.1 Candidatus Woesearchaeota archaeon | reverse complement strand
CCTTGTATCCATCATAACAAATATTTTTATCCTTGCATTAAAAATCAACAGGCTGGAGAAACTTGACGGCAAGATGATCGGACCCGTTGATACCTCTGACATTCCAGAGCCGCAGAATTTTTGCCTCCCTCATTATAACATCCCGGCTTCGTTTCAGGTTGAGCAGAATGGTTGCACCCGCTTTTACATTTTCATGCCGTTTCTTTTTGCGAACGAGATGAGCCCCGCCTGCCGAGATATCCATGATGTCCAGTTCCTCGTCGCCGAGAAAAAGTCTCAGGCCGTCTATCTTGATCCGGGGAAAGACTCTCAAATCCATTTTCCGGGCAGGAGAAATCTGCATGGCAATAACCGCTGGGATTGTTTTTTCGGCTAAAGCGTAATCATCTGGAATGGACATCATCATGATATCAAAACCGTACCGCACGGAAGGCGTTTCTTTGGGAAGGTAGGTCAGGATAGAGGGATGCAGGAGGTTCCAGGCATTTAAAGCCTTTCTCTGGTTTGAGAGGACGATTCGATCGCCTAAAATATCCAGGATGCGGGTTCTTCTGATCGTGCCTGGATTCAAGATGAGATCGACGGTCTTTTCCGGACTTGGAGTCGATAGGATCTGGCTCATGATCATATTTTATGAAAATAGTTTAAAACCCGTGAAAAATCCCGCTTCATAGATAATACATCAGACTAAAATATGATGTGATAACAATCACCGTTTCGGAATATTTGGATTCATCGCCCCAAACAGGACGCAGGAACAGATGATAGTTTGCTGCCCTTTGAACCTGTTTTTCCCATAGAGCTTTGAAATGTTTAGAACTCTGATTTAAAATATGATAAAAAACGTCCTGCAGGTCAAACATTTTAGATAATGTTTGAAGAGAAAGGGAAAAGCGACCCCTGTGCGTGCCCAATGTCTTAATGTATAGTCCAGGAAAGAACGAGAGAAAAAAATCTGCAGAATCGAGGGGATGGAAGAAAAGATGTTTTATCGATTAGTGCGGGACTTATCAGATAAAGCACCGTTTAATGTCGCATGGGGAAAGGACCCTTACAGTGGGAACGGGGTTTTCAAGTGGCCTGACGGAAGTCAATATGAAGGTGAATGGAAGAGCGGTCTGCCTCATGGGAAAGGTGTCTGCGAGTGGCCCGATGGCGGAAGATATGAGGGAGAATGGAGCGAGGGTCTTCCTCACGGAGAGGGAGAATATAGATATTCTGATGGGAGAATGTGCAGGGGTGCGTGGAAAAAAGGCAGTAATATAGAATGGATTACAGCTAAGGAGTTAGAGGAGAGAGCGCAGGCCGAGGAGGAGGCGCGTCTGGTTGCGGAGGCCATGGCAAGGGAGGACGCGGAGCGCAAGGCGAAGGAAGAGGCCGAGGCCAGAGAAAGGGCGGAGGCAGAGGAGAAGGTCAGGAAGGCAGAGGAAGCGAATGCCCGGCTTGAGGCGGAGGCAAAAGCGAAGGCTGAGGAAGAGGCCCGTAGCAAGACCAAGACAAGAGACAGAGAAAAGGACGAAGCGCCCAAACCAGAGGAAGACGAACCTTCAATTGAGATTATTATAACCGATCTTTCTCATGGGCAGTGGTCCCTGAAATATCCGGAC
>CAZGIL010000088.1:0-1607 GCA_964526265.1 Candidatus Woesearchaeota archaeon | reverse complement strand
TACCGTATCGTTTCATCTGCTTATTTCGCCTCCGAGTCTTCGAGAATTAACCTACCAACCCGTAATGAAGTTTGCTTTATGTTTTGCCAAGAGGCAAGGATTATTATGTTTTATAAAATTGCATTCATACTACTTTAAATAAGCTTACCTGGGAACCAATATTCACATTGACATTCGCTGAATCATTATTCAGATTCCAATAGAAAATGCCTGCATTCGCTGCATTATTCGCATTCCCGCTGAGTTTCGCCACCTGCTGTTGAGACATAATAACCCTTCGTTCTTAAAAATTTTTTTAAAAGCAGACCCGGGAACCAACATTCACACCGACAAACGCCGAAGCAAAATTCAGAGCCCAACAGAAAAAGCCCGCACTCGCCGCATCATTCGCAACCCCGCCGAGCAGCGCCACCCGCCACGCGGCATCCTGATAATAGTAGTCTGTTATGTAAGTTGAGCTGCTTCCTCCGCCAACTGCACTTGGTAAAAATCCTCCTTTCGTTTGTTCTAATGTTGTTTGATAATTATTACTTGCTGCTAATGTAATCCCACTACCACCTGTGTCTAAAAGTTGGCTATAATTACTTGCCGTATCATCTGCAAAATTGGTTCCTACATTACAAACATATGGAATGTTATTATTGATGTTAAATCCGTCTACCCATTTCCAGACATTACCGTAAAAATTTTCAATCCCTCTATAACTCATGTACGCATCATTAGTATTCCCTCCAGTATTAGCAGTCGCATTACCGGAAGCATTGCTTTTTCCCGTTCTCCCAATATAGCTATCTACAACCCACGTTCCTCCACTTAAACCCGTTCTTCCATCTCCAATAACGGATTGGCTGTAAAATGAGGCATACTCAACAAGATAAAGTAGTTGGACGGCACTTATCAAATAAAAGTCCTGCTGCCTCCAGCCGGTGCCTCTTGATAATGCAGCAGCTCTGTACTCAGCTCTCGTCTCATTGACTTTAGGGCATTGAGCAGTAATTGAACAAAGTTTGTCACCGGCGGTGTAAATATTGGTAATAGCCGTAGCATCTGTACACATTGCAACTGCCGAATCATCGTACAGACTGCCTTCATACACTCCAATGTACCTGTGATCCACCCATGCTCCATCCTTATAGAATGCGGGATGCGGTTCGTAACCAGGTATTGCGACTCCTGATATACTCCATGAATGAACGTGAGTAGCGGCATTGTAAGAGTATTTATAATAAAACTTCGGAATTTCAACCATTACCTGACCGTCTGTGCCGTCCAGTACAGAGGCGGTCGAGCAGTCTTCTTTCTTGGTTGAATCTGTATCACATAGGTAATATTGCACCACTCCGGCATCACTCAGAACACATCGTCTCATGGCTGCTTGAATTGGCAATACACCATTTCCAGGTGAACTCGCAGCAGCAAAAGGGGCCAACGCTCCAGTTCTTGTTAATGTAGGGCTTGAATTATCTTCATCCCAGGTTACGCCGTATGCTTGATTTAAGAATGCAGCTGATATAACCCCAGTGACATTCAAGTTGCCTGTTATATTTACATCGCCAGCAACTTCCAGTTTCGCCCCCGGCACCGTCGTGCCGATGCCGACGTTGCCG
>CAZGIL010000087.1:0-1620 GCA_964526265.1 Candidatus Woesearchaeota archaeon | reverse complement strand
ACCTTTCTCCAGGTCATATTTAGAATACCATCCCAATATTTCGTGTGCTTTTTCTGCTGATAATGATTGTTCAGGAATTTCTTTCAAGTTTAAATTTAATATTTGAGGTTCTAAATCTTCTTTACCCATTATTGAACGAATCTTATTCACAATCTCGATAACGGTCATTCGAGATTCGTTACTAAAATTAAATGCTTCCCCAGAAATATTTTTCTTAGTAATTGATTCTGCTAAATTGATATAAGCCTCCACAATATCCTTTATATAAATATAATCACGAATATATTTTCCATTACTTCGAATAACAGGTCTTTTATTATTAAGCAATGAAAGAATAGTTCCAGGAATGATTCTACTCCAATTTAGATCGCCACCACCATAAATATTACCACATCTCGCTATGGCTATTGGCAGGTTATAAGTACAAGAATATGTTTGAGCTAATAAATCAGTGCAACTCTTTGAAACATCATACGGATGAGACCCTTTAAGTGGCATATCTTCGGTATAGGGTAATTTATCCGCAATTCCGTATGCTTTATCACTAGAAGCAATGACAATTTCTTTCACAAACTCTCGATGCCGTCTACAAGCTTCCAAAATATGATAGGTACCCCTAATATTGCTTTCAAAAGTTTGTAAAGGTTCGCGATAAGCTGCCCCGACAATTGTCTGTGCTCCTAAATGAAAAATGGTATCCACTTCATATTCATTTATCGCTCGCTCTATTGTAGAAAAATTTTCTAATGAACCGTTAACTATATTAGTTTGTAAATAATCTCCGCTTCTATAAAACTCAGTTTGATAATCAATATCTCTCACCAGAGCCACAATTATTGATTTTCTCTTTAAAAGTGCTTTTACAAGCCATGAACCTACCAAACCGGTAGCTCCCGTGACTAAAACTTTTTTACCTTCCCAACCTTTCCAATTCGTACTCATTTATTTAATCCTCCCATAATTTCCAGGGCGCTTTACCTTCATTCCATAATTCACGCAAATATCGCAAATCTCTTATATTATCCATACACTGCCAGAAGTCATTATGGCGATAAGCCATCAACTGACCAGCTTCTGTTAATCTCTCCAAGGGTTCGCGTTCCCAAGGAGTATCATCACCTTCTATATGGTTTAACACCTCTGGTTCGAGTACAAAAAACCCTCCGTTCATCCAATTTTCATCAATTTTTGGCTTTTCAGCAAATTTTATAACTTTATCTCCGTCAAATACCATTTTCCCGAATCTTGCCAAAGGTTGAACAGCAGTTATAGTTGCAAGTTTTCCATGTGAGCGATGAAATTGCAGCAGATTTTTTAAATTTAGATTTATAATTCCATCACCGTAAGTCATCATAAATGTGCCATCTGTAAGCCACTTTGAAAGTTTTTTCATCCTTCCTCCTGTCATAGTATCAAGACCGGTGTCAACAAGATGTACTTTCCAATCATCCTTTATTTTATTATGTTCTGTTATTTCTCCACTCTTTGTATTAACCGTAAAGCTATCGCTCAGGAAATGATAATTCATAAAGAAATCCTTAATCATCTCTCCTTTATAACCTAAAGCAATAATAAATTCGGTAAACCCAAAATAAGCATAATATTTCATTATATGCCATA
>CAZGIL010000086.1:0-1636 GCA_964526265.1 Candidatus Woesearchaeota archaeon | reverse complement strand
AATAAATAATAAATTGGATTACGTTTATTTAGTAAAATAGTTGAAGTAAAAAAAGACACTCTATGTAAATAGATAAATAAAAAAATTCTATTATTGGCCTTTTTCATACTGATAAATAATTGAGATTTCGAGAATAATTCACAGGTTTTTGTTCTTTGACATATTTCAACAGGTGGCGCTGCTCGCTGTAGGGCATATAATTTTTCCACATAGGAAAAATTATTTCTAGCCAGGCATTAGCCAGACATCTGATGGATTGAGTATGTTTTTTACCAGAAGCAACATATTGCTGATAGCGTTGTTTAGCCCATGGTGATTCTTTGATGCTACAGAATGCGAATTGGTGCATAGTGTTACGGAACGATTTACGACAAGCTGACCTGAAATGTACAAACTTCCAGTTACCACTTGATTCGGTAATAGGTGCAGTTCCAGCTTCTGCCTGAACAGATGAAACTTTTTTGTAGCGTTCTCTGTTATCGCCAAATTCTGAGACCATTCTTGCTGCTAACGTTATACCTGCACCTGGTAGAGAAAGGAAAATCTCACTATCAGTATGTTGTTTGAGCAGTTGTTCGATTTTATTTTCGAAAGACTTAATTTGTGCTAGTAACAATTGTAACTGTTCTACCAGTGCCAAGGTATAGCGTGCCTTAGCATTAGCAAGAAAAGGTTCAACATTAAATTGCGGTTCTTGGAGCTTGAGGTAAATCTCATTGGCTTTTTTCTTAACTCCAACGCGGTAATGATGTTTAGAGAGAAACTTACCCCATTGTGGTAGTGATACTTGTTTTGCTTGTTGATAAGTAGGGAAATTCTTCAGGAAGAGGAGAGTGATTGGCTGATCAAGTTTGCAGAAAAGTTCAAGTGCTACTGGGTAATAATCCTTCAGGCACGAAGTCAGCTGGTTAGATAGCATAGTTTTAAGTCTAATCAGTGAGCAGCACTCTCGAGTAAGAATTTTAAGTTCACGGGTTATGGGGCTATCAGGTAGAATGGGTCTGTAATTATGTCTATCAGTACGAAGGATATTAGCAAGCACCATAGCATCGAAATCGTCGCTTTTGTGGCCTGAAACTTTGTATCTATCTCGGTAACGGTCAACGGATTTAGGGTTAATAGGATAAACGGTGTAACCAGCATCTAAGATAGAATCGATCAGGAGACCTTTGGAAGTTTCTAACGCAAACAGTGCTTGTTTTTGGTCTTTGACAAAATATCTGATTCTTTCAAACAATTCCTCCACACCAGAACGAGAATTTTTAATTGAGAAAGCGCTTAAACGCTGTGCTGAATCATCGGTGATGAAAACCTGATGATTTTCATCAGCCCAATCGATACCAACATAATACATAGTGGATACCTCCTGTTATTAAATTTTACTGGTCTTATGGTGAAATATCACCGACGGCCTAATAGAAAAGGTCCTTATTTCAGGACGGCACTCTATTGGTGGTAGATATTTCTAGGTTGCCTATGAAATGGACAGTCTTTTGTCGGTCCTCACAAAAGAACGAGGAGGTGAAGGTCCTATTCCATAGGCGAGTAGTAATGATTATATTATATCAAAATTTTAAAGAAGGTCGATCTGGGATTAAGACATCCCAGTCTAATATATAACTACTATATATTATAA
>CAZGIL010000085.1:0-1642 GCA_964526265.1 Candidatus Woesearchaeota archaeon | reverse complement strand
TAAACTTGGGGGGAAATGTATGGGAATCCCTGAACGGAAGGAGGTAGGCCATGACTAACCTTAACAAATATATGCTTTGGTTCGCTTTGTCCCTGATATTTATCGGCTTCGGATACTTCTGGCACTTTAAAGCCATAGGGGATGCAATCGGGGATGAACCTGCTTTCGTCGGGAAAGTCTGCGCGGACGAAATTGAACGGGCTATTCATAAGATGGGTCCGCGCTATGATTACAAGATGGTCGGGGAAAGGCTGTATGTCAACCGTGGGGATGGTCAATGGCTGCGGTTGAGATATGAAAGGAGGGATTGATGGATTTAACACCAGAAAACAAAGCTCACATTGACGCCCTATCTTATAGAAGCCTTTTAAGCCACTGGAGATTCGCTACGGTTGGCGATCTATGGTTCCAAGGAGAAACGGGGAAATACTGGGGAGAACGAATGTCAGAACTCAGGAGTCAGCCTGGCGGGAATGATAATCACGTATCGGCGTCAAAATCACTTGGTTGGGATTAATGAGAGGAACAGATGGACCTGCCTATGGGAGGAGAATAATGGAAACACAATTAGTTCCGTATGACATTGAAGAAGCGACTATTACCGCGTTACAAACCAAATATTCAGACATAACGATATTGCCCGATGACAAAGCGGCCTATGCCATGGTCATGAGTGGTCTCAGGGAATGCAGGGATATCCGGTTGGCCTGTGACGAGTGGCACAAGACAAACAAGGCGTGGATACTTAAGGCCGGGAAACATTACGACGCAGAGAAACGGCGTGTCCACGGGCTCATTGAACCGATTGAGAGCAGCCTGAAGTCCGCAAGGCAAGCTGAAGACGACCGGATCGAGGCTATTAAGCAGGAGAAGATTAGGAAGGAAGAGGTTCGGGTACAAAATATCAGGGAGAAGATTGACGCTATTCGTGGGTTCTCCAACATCCCCCAAACCATGCCAGCAGCCCGGATTGAAGAACTGATGACCGAGCTTATAACTGTGCTCATTGACGATGAAACCTTTCAGGAGTTTGCAGATGAGGCCCAGGCCGCAAAGATAGAAGCGAGTAATATTTTGTTCCAGATGAAACAGGCCAGGGAGAAATTCGAGCAAGAACAGGCAGCCGCTAAAGCCGAGGCTGAACGACTTGAGAAAATCCGTAAGGAACAGGAAGTCGCTACCGCAAAGATTAAGGCGGAACAGGAGGCCATCGAAATCGAGAAGCGCAAACTCCAGGAAGAGAAGGACCGTATTGAACGGGAAAAGAGAGAAGAGCAGGAGCGGATTGACCGGACAGAATTTGAGCGCAAGGCAAAAGAAGAAGCCAAAATACAGGCAGATAAGGATGCCAAGGAAGCGGTTGAACGTAAGGCCAAAGAGAAAGAAGAAAAAGAGCGCCGGGAAGCTGAGAAGAAAGCGAAAAAAGAAGCCCGAAGGCCTGACAAGGAAAAGTTTGAAATATGGGTTCAATCCCATGGTCAAATTGTAACCCCGGTTTTTAACGATCAATCCATCTGTGATCTTGCAAGCTGGTTTGAATCAAATGTGGGTACACTTATAGACGAAGCAATTACCAAAGCGGAGGATATACAAAATGACTGAAGAACAAAGACCATACGAAGTCAAGACAATAGATAGGAGA
>CAZGIL010000084.1:0-1666 GCA_964526265.1 Candidatus Woesearchaeota archaeon | reverse complement strand
CCTTTTTAGATTGAGATAATTTATTTTCTGTTAAGGTCTTCAATTTTTCGAATTGTTCTTTTGTAATCTCTTTTTTTGAATATTGTTCCTTAAGTAAACCAAGGGCATATTGAAGCGTTTCGCGGTTTTGGTCAGACGAAGAAATAAAATTTAAAAATGTGCGAAAAATATCATCTTTTTGTCGACTTCCTTTGTCGACAATTTCTTTTTCTTTTTTCGACTCTTCTTTTTGTTCTTCTGACTCTTTTTTAGTATCTTTTGACTCCTCATCTTTCTTCTTACTCCCATATACACGATCATACCAATCTTTAAAGGGTTCATCGGGCTTCAAAAAAGATTTCTGATTCTTATTATTTTCTGGGATATCCCCCTCATGCTTTTCAGCCATAAAGTTTTTCCTTTTGTCCTAATTATACCAAACCCCACAAACTTTTTACTAGTCCAGCATGCCAAACATGGTTTAATTAATTAAACAATAACTTTAGAAAATTAAAAACAAGATTTTAAGGGAAAAAGATGAAAGTTATTATTTCTTTTCTAATCTTGCTTTGGCAGGCTTAAGTAAATATTTTTTTAATTTCCTCAGATGAAATATTGCCAAACCCTCGCCGACACTGTCCTGCATTAACCAGTTTAATCGCATCTAATTTAGATTCTTCTTTACATCTATCAAATGGCGGCAAAAAATCTTTTCCCCTTTCTCTTCTAAGAAGACACATTTTTATTAAACTTTTCTCAAGTTTTGAAACAATATCAGGGTCATTAATTGATGGTCCTTCAAAACCACTGTAATAGTTAAAATATCGAGCATGACTATAAAATTCACAATATGTTGTCTCAGACGAACCTGGGTTCCACCCTACCGCATGTCCATAGAACACCATCTTCTCTTTTTCTGGTAAACTTGATTCTTCTTCCCGCCTATCTCGGTTTCTTTGTAATGGAAAAGGTTGTTTATCTCCTTCGGAGGCCTTGGGATAAGAAGGAAAACTATAAATACTCTCTCCTGTTATGTTTTCAATAAAAAGTTTTCTTCCCTCGTCATTCGGATACCACCAGTTACAGCTGTCACGATACCAGTAAAACTCTGAAGGTAAATCATCTTCGGAGTAAAAAACTTGTTTTTTAGGATTAACAATATCTTCCCAACGAGCACCGATTTCAATAACTTCCCCTTGAGACTCTACCCATCCGGCCACAGATTCATCTCTGATCCAATCCCCCGCACCATCGTATATTGCATCAGTATGGTCAGGAATTACTCGTGGCCATTTAGCTATTAGTCTGATTTTTGGTTCTCCTGGGACAGCCACTACCTCCCCTAATTTCCATTCCTCGTCTCTTATTTCTGTTAAAAATTCTTTAACAGGAAGTTTATTCAGCTGTTCAATAAGTGGCAAGTTTCTCTCTTTAATAATTCTAAGTCTCTTTTCTTCCACAATCCTATCAACTTCCTCTCCCTTAAGTTTTTTAAGGCTGAAAGCTTCTTCTTGTTTTTGTGTATATTTTTCAATTTTTTCCTGCCAGCTCATTTTTTCTCCTTCCAAAAACTGCCCTTTCAGGCAGTTAATAATTAAGTTTTTATATCACTTTAATTAGTCAAAGTCAAACAATTTTGCTCTATTTAGGTTCTTAAATGATTACTTTATATACAGTTGAAGTCATT
>CAZGIL010000083.1:0-1741 GCA_964526265.1 Candidatus Woesearchaeota archaeon | reverse complement strand
TCAAATTTAAATCCCTTTTCTTTAAAGAGTGCTAAGCAAGCGTCTACTACTTCAGGGTCATAGAGGATGCCTCTGTTTTGGGAAATTTCTTCTAATGCTTTATCGATACCTAAAGCTGGCCGGTAAGGTCGGTGGGAAGTCATAGCCTCAACCACGTCGGCTACCTCTAATATCTTCGCTTCCGGCAGGATTTCGCTGTCCTTTAGCCCACGTGGGTAACCGGAGCCGTCTATCCTTTCATGGTGCTGGTATGCGATCTGTGCGACGGGCCCCGGGAAATCTATACTTTTCAATATAGCGTAGCCTCTTTCAACGTGAAGCTGAATCACCTGGTATTCTAAGGGGAGCAGCTTCCCCGGCCTGCTCAGTATTTCAGACGGCACGTATAGCTTAGCGATGTCATGGAGGGTAGCTGCTATTTGGAGATAACCGACCTGCTCATCCGACAGGTTCATCTTCTTTGCCAGGGCGGTTGCCAGTTGGGCCACGCGCACCTGGTGACCGGCCGTAAACGGATCCTTGATATCGATAATGCTAGAAAGGGTGCCTATTATATTCTGTAAGGTTTTCTGCGCTATCGTAGCTTTTGTCTTCATGGCAGCGCTCTCCCGTAGCGCCTCTTCGGCCTGCTTGTGTTCGGTGATGTCCTGGACAACAGTAAACCGATATCTTTTATCTTGCACATAAATATTTTCTGCGGATAACAGCACATGCTTGATATCACCGTTCTTTGCTTTTAAATCGGCTTCGGCATTAGTTATCTTTCCATTACGATCTGCTTTCGTTAATATGGTACTTCTTGCTGTTTCAGTAGTAAAAATTCCTAAATCATAAGCTGTTTTACCAATTACTTCATCCTTATCAAATCCCAGCAAAGTGTAAAATGCTTCATTTACTTCAATGTATTTGCGGTCATCTAAATCACTTAAACCACAAGCGGAAGGATTGAGATAAAATAATTTCGAAAACTTTTCTTCTGATAATTTAATTTTTGAAATATCCTTAGTAACTCCAAAGATCACCGGTTTGCCGTCCCAAATACCATGGGAGACTCTTGTTTCAACTGGAATTTGAACCCCCGATTTTGTAATAATCGGAACTGGACAAAACTCTGCTGTTCCGTTTAACATTTCACCAACAATTCTGCCGGCTTCTTCGCGGCGTTCGGGCGGATGAACCATAAGAACTGATTTTCCAAAAAGTTCTTCTCTTGTGTAGCCGAGACGGTCAATAACTGTAGCATTAGTATGAATGATATTCCCTTGTTCATCAAGAACAAAAAGGAAATCATCTATTTTGTTAAAAAAGGTTTCGTAATTTTGACGGGTTTGTTGTAATAAATCATTCACCTGCTTGCGCTCGGAGATATCTCTGCTTACGCCGAGCAGGCCGATGACTCGCCCATCAGCATCGCGAAGTGGAGCTTTAAACGTATCGATAAGTGAGCGAGAGCCATCCGGATAGGTGATCCACTCCTCGTTGTGCCGCGGTTCTCCCCGCTCTATCATGATCCGATCCTGCTCACGGAAAAAATCGGCGATCTCTTTGCTGAAAAAGTCATAATCCGTAAAACCAATGATGTCTGGAATGCCTCGATTAACAAAACGGGCGAACTCCGGATTGCAACCAAGATACACCCCTTGATTGTCCTTGAAAAAAACTAGGTCCGGAATAGAGATCAACAAATTGGACAACAGAAGTGTCTTCTCCTGAAACACTTCCAATACCTGCTTATTCTCGG
>CAZGIL010000082.1:0-1745 GCA_964526265.1 Candidatus Woesearchaeota archaeon | reverse complement strand
TGGAGATCACGAGCATAGGGGAGTTCCAGAGCCAGCATGTGAAGCCAAAATGCCGGGTCTTCGGGTTTTTCGCACTGGTGCCTATCGCACCGATAACCCCGAGGACTGAGCCAAGGATAGCGATAATGAGACCAACAAGAGCGAGCGGGGTCATGGCTGCTCCTGCTGCTTTGCTGATATGCCGTGGGCGGCTGCAGTTTGTTGGATTGAATAGATCGACCGTTTGAGATGCTTAGCGAGCTGACCAATCGGCACTTTCCCATAATATTTTTTGACTATTGCGATCTCCTTCTCAGTCCACGACCGGCATTTTGGAATGTAATTTCGTGCGGCCTCTTCGAGCTCCGGGATGATGATCTCGTTTTCTGTGTCATGTGGAACAGTTTTGTGCCTCATTTCCCCCTCCAGTACACCATACTATGCAATTTTGTTAAGTTTCGTGCATTGTGGGGGGAGATCATTTCCGTTCAAACCTCCAACACCATTCATATTCCGAAACCATTGGGAAATGTGATAGGTAGTGTGGGTGGGGCATTTGTAGTTCAATTGCAGGACCATACCTACATTCACCGCACCCGACTGTCTCGGGAATTCGCTCATCATAATAAAATTTACATTCACTGCACATTCCCTCTACAGGTCTTTTGTCCATTTTCATTTCCGTCCGTCCCTCCCGACGATTTTACATGGCCGAACGACATTGGCAATCCCGGAGGTGTCGATTGAGATCCGTTTTGGGTTGTCGATATGAAGCATAACCCATCCGATATGGGGCGGTGAGATGATGCCTTTCTTGACTGCGAAGACTGTCTTTCCCTGCCAGCATGGGGTGACGAGCGCTATGCCTGATGCGAACTGTGCGGCAACGAACTGGTGACGGTGGGAGAAGACAGCGACATCGATCCTGCCGTATTTCTCGCTGCTCTGGTTGAGGTACAGGAGCATCTGGTCCCGGGCGGGGGCTGTGGTCATGTACTGCCATGTGGATTGACTGATCCCGATTGCGTGCCTCACGAACAGGCGTATACCGCATTCCTCGATGATGAGTTCATCGCCAAAGATCCCGCCCAGGTCTTCGGCTATCTCGCGCTCGACCGGCAGGCCATCAAGGTTCTCGTGGTAGTCCGTGCCCTGCGTGAAATACATCGGGACTTTCGGCAGCGTCTTGAGGATTTTCAGGCATGCTTTTTTCTGGATGGAGATCTCCGGGGTGATGAGGCCCCGGCCATATTCGCGTTTCTGGATCCCCTCCACGAGATCCCCATTGAGGATGATGCAATCCGGTCTTTCTTTTTTGAGCGCCTTGAGCATCCGGAGCCAGTGCTCCCAGATGGCGACCCCGGCGGCGTTCTGCGGGTATGGTTCAATCTCTCCCGTCCGGGCGCTTTCTGCGCTGAAATTCGTCGGCCATAGTCCCCATTTTGACCCGCAATGGAGGTCTGAGAGGAGAAGGATCCTGCCGGTCAAATGACACCTTCAAGAAGTTTTGGATTGTCTTCGATTACCTGAAAAATGCTGGCACCAAGAATAGTGATCTTCTCATGCGGCAGGCCAAGCTCATAGCGGTAATTGAGCTGCTCGATGATTTCATGCCACAGAACTTCCCGCTGGTGGCTTTTTGTGCCCGTAGGATCGAGATCGATTGTGTTTTTATTCGCATTGCTGCGTCCGGCTGCATCATTGTCCCGGTAGAGGTTTGGTTTGAACTTCACCCGGTACCAATGGCCGGCGATTTTAATTTTTTT
>CAZGIL010000081.1:0-1752 GCA_964526265.1 Candidatus Woesearchaeota archaeon | reverse complement strand
ACCTTTCATGAAAACCAAAAGATTTCTTTTTATAGCGAATATTTGAATGTTTTTTTTTGGAAAGCGTTAAAAACTATTTTCAAGTTAGTTATCCTAATTTAAATTTTGGGGTGAATATAATGCATAATAAAAAATTTTGCATGGTTGTTTGGATTTGCCTTGTTTTTCTTATAGCAAAGAGCGCAGGTGCAATTGTTATTAATGAAATAATGTATGATCCAAGCGGAACAGATGGTGACAGGGAATGGATAGAGCTGTACAACAATGAAGCTAATGATATAGATCTTACTGGCTGGAAATTTTATGAAAATAGTGAAAATCATGGACTATCTCTTGTTCAAGGAGATATGATTATTCCTAAAGATGGATATGCTATTATAGCTGATAATGATGATAGTTTTTTATCAGATTATCCTGATTTTAGTGGAACTTTGATTAAGAGTTCATTCTCACTAATTAATACAGGTGAGTTTATATGCATTCGAGATAGCTCTCTGACTTCAATTGATTGTGTTAATTATTCCCCAACTTGGGGTGCAGATGGAAATGGCAAAAGCTTGGAGAGAAAAAACCCTGATGAGGAAAGCAATGAAGATAATTGGGCTGAAAGCATTTTAGATAAAGGAACTCCTGGAATTAAAAACAGTGTTAGCAGCACCAGCCCAGAACAAAATCCAACTGCAGAGCCAAAAATAATATTAATTTCTGTTAATGTTATTGGAAACAGGCCATCTGTTAACAGCATAAATATCTCTCCGGATTATTATGATGCAGAAGGATTTCAAGTAATGCCCAATGCTGGAGAAAATAAAGAAATTACAATAAGTGCTATTATAGGTGATGATGACAGCATAGATGATATTATCAGTGTGACTGCAACAATTAACAGCAATGAAATAGAGCTTTTGAAAAAAGAAACAATAAATGAACATGAAGCCATTTATGAAGGTAAAGCAAATATGAGTTTTTATGATGCTTCTGGAAATTATGATGTAACCCTAAAAGCAATTGATAACAGCAGTTCAGAGGAAATCAAAACAGCCGAGTTTGAATATCTTGAGCTTTTGGCTGTTGATATCAACTTTGACACTCTTAATTTTGGTGATATTACTAGTGGAGTAAACAAATCCCTCGATGGAAATAATGGTTTAACTATCCACAACATTGGAAATATTATCTCTGATATTGAAATTAGCGGTACAAATTTAACAAATAATGAGGAAATAATAGGCATAGCTAATTTACAATACCAATTTGGTGCATCTTCATTTATTTCTTTGTTAAATAATCCCACAATAGCAGACATTAATCTCGGATATGGCGAGTCAAGTTATGATAGCATAAACCTAAGGTTAAACATCCCGGAAGAAACAAAAATAGGAAGCTATTCTGGCTCGATAACAATAACAGCTATTGCTAATTAAAAATGAGATTTATGATTTTTTTATTTATTTTTTTATTGCTTGCATTTACAAAGTCAAATGCTATTGGTGTTTCTCCTGCAAAACTTGAATTTAATGTTTTATCAACAGGAATTCCTTTTGAAAGAGAATTTACCATTTTTAACACACAAGATACAGAAACAAGTTATCTTATATACGCAGCTAGTTATGAAGACTGGTTTGAATTTATTCCAGATAAGGTTTCAATTTCTTCAGGTGAAAGCACAAAAATAAAAGTAATAGTCAATATTCCTAAAAATATTAATTCTAAAACATACAATACAAATATTTACATTAAACAAATAGATTC
>CAZGIL010000080.1:0-1753 GCA_964526265.1 Candidatus Woesearchaeota archaeon | reverse complement strand
TCGCTAGTTTCAGTTGTTTCTCAATAAGAGTAAGTTGATATAGGGTGTCACCAGCGTCTTTTAAATCAACAAATTTCTTCTTTCTAATTATTTCTAAGTCCATCATAATCTTTGGAATACCGTTTCCGGTAATGCGTTATAAACTTTATTAGCTATTTCTACTTGCTCGAACTGGAGAAGTGGACTCTTGCTTTTTATCTCATCTCTAACTTTCTCGCTTTTAGTCATTATTATTTCAGGTCTTTTCCCTGCAAAATATGCTACGTAGACATTTTTCATAAAAATATAATCATTAAATATCCTAACAAGATTCCTGTAAGTATTGAATAGAAAATAAGTTTAAGCCAATTTTCAATTTCCCAAAACATTGATCTTCTATAATAAAAAACATCTTGATTTAACACTTTTTTATATAACTCTTTTCTATAATTTTCACAAGCCTTTTCATGTTGCCACCTCTTTTCTGCTGCTTTTTTAGCTTCTTCTTTTGTCCAAAGATGTTTCATTGTTTTGCAAGGATTGCTCTAAGTTGACTTTTTGACAACTTATAATATCCTGATTTTTTACCTTTAGCGTTTTTAACTACTTCTTTCAACAACAACTTTTTAGATCCTACATCTTTATATTGAGGACAAATTGAATTGAAATATTGAGCTTTAATCTCATCATCGGTCATATAATTTTTACTAGGGATGATATTCATGGGTGAAAAATATCATCCCTAATTTACCTTTTAAAACCAATTATTCTTCGATTGATAACCTACACTTGCTCACGAAAGTTTTGTTTATCAATTTTCCCAGAAATAACTCGTTCTTGATTTTCATTATACTCCTTTAAAAATATTTGTCAAGGGGTAAATTAAAATGGTGATTCCTCTGTATTTATCGGTCTTAGCTGGTTTCTTCTGTTTAGCTCAGCAGTGAACTTATCTTTCCATAATCCAGGACTAAATGTTTTTTCCATCCACCTTAAATAATCTGTTGGAATTTTTGAGATATGTTGATTTTTAAATTTACCAAAAGGGATAATAACCGTATTCTCATTCCATTTACTTTGTTTAAAGCCCTTGTAATTTAATGATTCAATGTCACGATTGCCTACAAAATCCCAACCAGTAAGCCAATGGCTATCTGATTTCATCCTATGGAGTCCCCTTTTGACCTCCACAATCTCAAAAGTGTTAATTCTACCAAATCTACTAAGATTATTGCAAACGTCAACTACACGGGCAAATTCTTTGTCTGGGTGGATTCTCATAGCCCTTCCCACTGCTTGCATAAACACAGATAGTGATTGGGTTGGTTTTCCGAGAATTACACAGTCGAGGGCAGGAAAATCATATCCTGTCAGTAGAGCTGAACAGTTTGTGACAACTCTAAGTTCTCCTGATTTAAATTTCTCAAGAATTTGTGATCTTTCTTTCTTAGGCGTTTTGGCGTGGACTATATCAGAAGAAATACCTTTTTCATTTAATTTTATACTAAGTTCTTGAGCTTCTTTCACTGAGGCTACAAAAACAAGCACATGTTTTGAATCATGGGCTACAATTTCACGTTGGATTACGCCGAGGATTCCTTTCTCTTGGTTATATTTTTCAAGAGAATTTATATCGAAATCAGCTCCGGTAGAGTTTAGTTTAATCTCTAATGGATTATAGTTATTATTGACACTATATTTAACTGGACAAAGATACCCCTGTTTATAAAGTTCCCCTATTTGAGTAATGTGAATTATCTTATGTAAAAGTTTA
>CAZGIL010000079.1:0-1758 GCA_964526265.1 Candidatus Woesearchaeota archaeon | reverse complement strand
AATATACAGTATATTGCTCAAGGAATATGGTTTTCAAGGCTGGTGGCCTTTATTAAGTTGTAAGGGGACTAATCCAACCAAAACAGGCTCAATAAAGGGTTATCACCCAAAAGATTATTCTTATCCAAGAAACAACAAGCAAAGATTTGAGATTTGCATTGGGGCTATCCTGACGCAGAACACAAGCTGGCCGCAGGTTGAGAAGGCATTAATTAATTTAAAGAAAATAGATGCAATAAGCCCAAAAAAGATAAAAGAAATTGAAATTAAAGAGCTTTGCAATGCAATAAAACCAGCTGGCTATTTTAACCAGAAAGCAAAAAAACTAAAGACCCTTGCAGAATTTTACATTAGTCTTAAATCAAAAACCCCGGCAAGAGATGGGCTGCTTAATGTATGGGGCATTGGCCCTGAAACAGCTGACTCAATACTGCTTTATGCATTCAATGTTTCAGAATTTGTAGTTGATGCATACACAAAAAAGGTTTTTTCAAAACTTGGTTTTATCAAAAAACATGCATCATATGAGGAAATCAAAAAGTTGTTTGAAAACAACCTTGAAAAAGATTTCAAGCTGTATCAGGAATACCATGCCCTGATAGTCGAGCATGCAAAAAGGCATTACAGCAAAAAGCCTTATGGGGAAAATGATCCTCTATTAAAGGCATTTGCATAACAAAAAGTAATGTTTATATAATTAGAAAATATTCTTAATTCTATGAAGTCCAAAAAAATTGATAATGAAACTATTTTAGAAATATTGGATTACTGGCTTGAAGATTTCAGTAATTATCTAAAAATTCCTCCTAGTCTTAAGGATAAAATTAGTAAAAAGGATATTGTTTCTATAATAAGATTAGTTAAAAAAAGTTATTACTGTGATGACAGATCAATCCTTCCCCAAGACTTTGATAAATTAAGAGGTGAAATCTTACAAAGAATTAAAACAGAAACAGAAATTAAATCTATTAAGAAAACAGAAGAATTTGTTTCAAAACAGATTGAAATTCAAGAAGAAACAAAAAATTTACAAAAAAATCAAACAAAAATTATTAGCAAGCAAACCCTCTTTATAGGAATTTCCGTGTTTATTGCTGTAACATCTTTATTTTTTGCTATTTGGATGGGCTATCATAATGTAAATCTAATGGAAAAACAAGGCAACCTTATTGATAAACAATTGGATTCTATATCACCGCTAAAGCCAAATATTGAAGTAAGTTTAGACTTCCCAAGTGATAAAGGGTTTGCTGTATGGGAGATTGCAGATATAAGAACATATGAGGGCAAAAATGAATATTTTGAAAAAGCAAAAGTTAGATTTATTTTAAGTAACATAGGGAGAATGAGAAGTGGGCATATTAATGCAAAGTTAAAGAGTAATTTCACAAATTCACCAGGTGAGCATATAGATAATATTGTCGGAGAGAGCTCAGAATTTTTAGAATTTGAAATATGGTATAACAAATGTTGGGAAATTCCCCCTTTAGATGTACACAAATTTGAGAATGAAACTAATGTCCCAGAACATATTATAAATCCAGAGTGTGATTATAAAGTAAGTAAGATTCCATTGGGTTGGCATAAGTTTAATCTTACACTTGAATGTCCATTTTGCTCAGAAAAAGTTAGGATATATTATTTTGATTTTTGTATTTATGATGAAACCAATACTTCTAGAGAAGCTTGTAATCAAATACTAAAAAAATGACAAAAGAATCCTTAGAAAAAATAAAGGAAGTATATGGAATTGATAGC
>CAZGIL010000078.1:0-1762 GCA_964526265.1 Candidatus Woesearchaeota archaeon | reverse complement strand
CCTTGACAGAACTCTTTAGCGGAACTTCTTCAATTCCTCCTTATTTCCTTCAGATCATTGTTGGAATTTATTTAATAGAAATAACTATAATTTTAACTAGCGCGCTTGTTACGGTTGATTCTGGAGAAGATGCTCTTGAATCAATGAATAAGAAAGGTAAAAATTTAGTTAGAGGTATCTTGTTGTATTCTATCTTTGCATTCTTCTCTTCGTTACTACTCTTTTTCCTTTCCGTCCTTGTCCTCGGAGGGCTGGGATAATCTTTTATATTCTAGTTCCCTTCCATCAGGAGAGAATTTTAGAAGGAAATGATTTTTTTGTTCTGTTTCAACAATAAACGGAGGCTCTTCTTCATCAATATAATGGGGTTTTTCATTTGAAAAATCTGCAGGTACTTCTTCTGTTTTTTCAAAAGAGTCTGATGGTACTTCGTATCTACAAGAGACTCCCTCAAGGGACACTCCCTTTCCGGTTTTTGCATCATAAGCCATGAAAAAATCGGAGTCTCTATACAACTTTTCTTTTTCTTCTTTAGAGGATTTGGCCCTTATCAGCTGCTCTCCGGTTATAAATTTTCTTTCACCAGTCTCCAAATCATATGTCATAAAAACCATTTCTCTTTCTTCACCATTTTTTGTAAGTTTTGTTACCGCTGTTTTAAAGTCGTTATCATCTAGTTTAAAACTATTTACTTCTCCAACTTTAACAAGTTCTTTTTCTAGAGAAATTTTTCTCATTATTGTTGGAGTGCTTTTAACTCCTCCTTTTTCATCTGAAATTGCAGCTTTCATTACAAGGTAGGACGTTGGTTGGCCTTCTTCTAGAGTTAGATCTACCGAATATGTTCTTTTGTAGATTGCGGAACTTTTCCATTCTCTAGGAAGATTGTTTTCTATTTTTGTTACCTTTACATCTCCTATTTTTGTAAATTTTTCAAAATCTCTTCTTGCATTTTCTTCTTCCGCTCCTTTAGCAAATTTTAGTCCTTTGCCTCCAAGAATAGTCAATATCCCGTTTACTCCTCCAACATGTCCTCCAACAACAACCCCTGTTTCTACCGCTCCAACAAGAACTTTTTTTTGAAAATTATCGTTTAGAGGGACTGCGGTTACTTCTTTTCTATCTGGAAGTCCCCAAACAGTTTGCTTTTTAGTATCTATTTCTGTTTCGGGAGAGGAAACAATGGCCAAATTTGTTCCAGCACTGCTTATTTCAGCAAGAGTTTGTGTTGTTATCCTTTGAGCGTATTGTTTTTTAGCATCTTCTTCCGAGAGTGATTCAAAATACTTTTTATCTGTTTCCTGAGTAATTTCTACCGTTAGTTTGTTGTCTGTTAAGTCTGCAGAGATAACTATTTCTTTTTTTTGGTTGTCAACCATTATTTCGTATTTTTCTCTCAAGAATTCTTCCGCTCTTGCAGCCCCATTTATTATGCTGCTGGCTGCAAATACTCCCGCAAAAAGAAGAGTTTCTAAAACTCCAAATTTCCTAGTTCTTGCCATAAAAAGGGGTATATTCTGAGTTTATTTATTTTGCTATCTCGTTAAATTTATTAAGGGGTTTGTTTTTACCTAATTTATGGGGAATAAAAAAAGAGGGTATACCGGGCAAGATATTTTTGTTGCGCTACTTATTGTTGCGGGATTTGTGTTTATAATGCTTGTGGGGTTTGGTATTATTACGGGTAAAATCGGCAATTATATCGCCTATATTAAAGAGTTTGTAAGATTTGGGAGATCCTAATGAAAAAGAAAAAGGCTAT
>CAZGIL010000077.1:0-1847 GCA_964526265.1 Candidatus Woesearchaeota archaeon | reverse complement strand
CGCGTAATGCCACAGTTCGAGGCGGATATCAAGGCGATGGACGGACACATCGGGATCTCGCATTACGTCAGCGGAGAGGCGGAGGCTGGAGAGGCTGAAGGCCGGAAAGGTCCCATCATCACGGAACTGATCGCCGACGAGCTCAACACTGTGGATTTCGTCACTGTGCCCGGGGCCGGCGGCCATTACCGGACGCTCGGGGAAGCGCTTGCCGATCTCCGTATCCGTGAAGCTTCAGCCGTACCGGACAACCCGTCAGGCTACAAAATCGGGCGCGATGCCGCGAACTGCAATGTCACAAAACGGGATTTCCCAGATAGTATGCCCTTCACAGAGATCCGGAAACGGTTTGCCTTCGATGGCAACATGACCGCCGGATCGTCCGGTAGCGACAATGCCAGTTTCTCACTCCTGAAATTACCGCACCATGATCCGGTATCCGGTGACCTGCGGCCAAACTGTGTAAGGGGTGCATTACAGGCTATCGGGGGAGCACGGACAGGATCGCCGATGAATCTGGGTACAAAAACAGACGAGGTAAAAGCGCACTTACAGGCGCACCTGGACGAGATTAACGCACAGAAAACAGAACACAAGAGGAAAAAAATGGGAGACAACCAGGAATCACTGACCCTCACGGAGATTCGTACGAATCACCCTGAGGTTTACGACGAGATGAAGAAATCCATCTCGGAAGAGTTCAAGATCGAGACTGTCACCAAAGAGCAGGCCGCGAAGCTTGCAGAAGCTGACGGTAAGATCAAGACTCTGGAACAGGAGAACAAGGATCTCAAGGCAGAGAAAGCACAGGCCAAAGCCCGTGAGTATGTCGTTGCTGAAGTAGGCAAGGCAAAACTTCCGGAAGCATCTGGCAAGATCCTCACTGAGACCTTGATCAAGCAGGTCGTCCTGACCGAAGCCGGCGATGTTGACGTGGAGAAGTTCGCGCCGATTGTTGCGGCTGAGATCAAGGCCAAGCAGGAAGAGATCGCGGCGATCACCAAGGAAGCCGGGATCAAGGGCAACGGAGGCGGAGCACCGCCCGCAGAGGATGGGCACAAGGCGCTTGTCGAATCGTTCGTTGCATCCTATCGGGCAATGGGCAAGACCGAAGAGCAGGCAAAACAACTCGCTGAAATTGCAGCGGGAGGCAGGTAAATCATGTGCTACTACGATCAGACAGGAAAAACCGCAGGGGAAGAGGCGAGTTCAACTTACGAGGGCCGGCACATCACCGTCCTCGAAAGTGAGATCACACACCCTTCACATACTGACGGATTTGTTGACAAGGGCGATCCGGTCCTTGTTGGTAACGACATTGTGGGTGTAGCGTTCAAGAGCGCAGCAGCCGCAACCGATTATATTGCCATCGACACTGAGGGTATCTGGTTCCTGACCGTTTACGGCACGGACGCCAACGGCAACAGCGCGGTTGCTGCAGGTGATGAGATCTTCATCAACAAGACTACCTGCCTGCTCTCAAAGAACAGCGACAAGAGCGCATCCCAGCGGTTCGGCTATGCCCTCGATGCAGTAGTCACCGGCACCAACGAGATCATCGCGGTTAAGGTTCACTGGAACCCCGACGACGCGCTTGAGATGGTCGGCAACTCCACCACTCCGCAGTCTATCGGCACACTTGCTAAAGCTCGTGAGTTCCGCTACCGTTCAACCGCTACCAGCGGAGATGTTCGTGGGCAGTATCTCGCACTCTCACTCAATGGCGCCGGATCGTCCGGGGAAGCCGCCCGCAACCGCACTATCGTTGAAGCTGTCGGAGTTCTGACCGCTCACGGTGCGCATGACGGAATTGAGTTCGACACTGACGGCACCGTTACCGGTCTTGC
>CAZGIL010000076.1:0-1853 GCA_964526265.1 Candidatus Woesearchaeota archaeon | reverse complement strand
CCATATTCCTATTCCAATTGGAAAGAGTTACATTTACTAACTTTGCTATATTACAAGGCCCCCTATTTACTTATTTACTTTTTCTATTCATCTTATCTGAATTATAATCAATAACCTGTAAAATATTATAAATTTGGATTTTTTAGCATTAATGTACTTTACATTCTTTTACAAATGATATATTATAAATCAAATAACATTATCATATGATAACAATCCGTAATAAATCTAATTTAATTTGCCTTAAGGAGTGATTCAAATTTCACAAAAAGACGATGTTATAATTTTTCTACTAAAAGCCAAAAAATTGATATCTGCAGGCAGGTATGATTTTTTCGATAAAAAAGAAGAAAATATGAAAACCTTGGTTGCTTTAGGTTATAAAACCTATCACATGAAACAAGAAATTCTAAGCCTCACTCCACAAAATTATTACCGGGGACCTACTGAAGATTATGATAAAGATAAGCATAAAGGTGAATATATCTGGGAATTTGGTAAAATAATTCAGGGACGAGAAATTTATATTAAATTAAAAATAAGAAAAAATAAAGGATGTGATGAGATAGCATGTATGTCATTTCATGATACCAAATTTGAAATGGCCTACCCCCAAAAATAAACCTAAAAGGAGGCAAACATAAAGGTAAATTATTAGGTTAAACATAGAAAAATTTGTCTTTATGTTTGAAAAGGTGGGAAAAAATGAAAAGTAAAGATAATATTTGCTCAGATAATACTAAACTTATAACTAAAAAAATAACCTATGAAGTAAGGGGAGAACCTGTAGAAATTGAAGAAACTATTCGGATAAACAAAGAGACTGGAGAAGAAATATTCGATGAAGAAATAGAAAATAGAAACTTAGATGTTTTATATAATAAATATAGAAGTAAGTATTCACTATTATTACCAGAAGAAATTACCGAAATTAGAAGAATGTACGGGCTTAGTCAAAGAGCTTTCTCTCGAATACTTGGTTGGGGAGAAATAACTACCCATAGGTACGAAACTGGTGCATTACAAGATCAATCCCATAATGATACTTTAGTTCTATTAAAAAATCCTGAGAATATGAAAATATTAGTTGAAAGAAATAAAGATAAAATTAACCAAAGGGATTATAAAAAAATAATGGAAAAATTAGATAACATATTGATTAATAATATAGATAACGCATTAGAAGAAAATATAATCAAAAAGTATACGAATGAGGTTTTAGATGAATATTGTGGATATACTCAATTTAGCTACGAAAAATTAGTAAATATGGTTTTATATTTTGCCTTAAATATAGAAAAATTATATAAAACCAAATTGATGAAATTTCTTTTCTATTCTGATTTTGTAAACTTTAAAAATAATACGGTTTCAATTACGGGATTAAAATATTTAAAAAATTACTATGGACCTACTCCCGTAAGATATGATCTTTTATTAGGAATACTTTCCGATAAATTTATTACCTTTGAGGTTGACTTTATTTTCAATTCCGAGGAATTCATATATATAAAACCTATTGAGCAACCTTGTTTGTCGATTTTCTCGAAAGAAGAATTAGAAACTATAAATTACGTATTCAATCGTTTTAAGAACCTTTCTTCAAAAGAAATTTCTGAACTTTCCCATAAAGAAAAAGCTTGGGAAATTTCAAAAACAAAAGAACTTATTTCCTACGAACTTGCTAAAGATTTTAAATGCGAATAAAAAATAGGATATGTGGGTCTATAATTAAAAACTATTTTTTTATTATAGACCCACACTTGCTACTTCACCTTCAACATCTTTAATAAATCTTCTTTTAACTCAGTATGTATTATGGGGTCTTGCAATATTACTTTCAAACATAAGAC
>CAZGIL010000075.1:0-1854 GCA_964526265.1 Candidatus Woesearchaeota archaeon | reverse complement strand
AGAAATCCAACGGAGCTACAGATAGCGAGTGGTTCTGTAATGTTGAGCATTTCGAGCTCTGGCTCCGCTGGCAATCTATGCTTGCACCACTGAAAGAGCAATCCAGGATTGTTCCGTTTGATGGTGAGGTATCGGCATGACCCTCTCCGACCGGGACAAGGATCTCTTGATCGCACTGGTGATCATGTTCTTTTTCATGCTCGCGCTCGCTGCAGTAGTGGGAATGGAGGGGTAGTGACTATGGTGAACGCAATGAAAATCAAACTCATTGATGTTGATAGCAAAATTCCAAATCTCGCACTCATGAAAATAAGTGCGTGGCATAAAGCGCAGGGTGATGTTGTTGGGTTTGATGTTTCCAATCCCGATAAGGTTTACATCTCTTGCATCTTCAGCAAAAACAAATCGCAGGCAAAGGGGATAGCGTCGTTCTATGACGGTGCAGAGATTGATATCGGGGGTTCTGGTGTTGACCTGAAAAAGCAATTACCAGAAGAAATCGAATGGATAAAACCCGATTACGATCTTTATCCCTCAACTTACTCGCAGGATTATACTACGAGGGGATGCAGTCGGAAATGTGGTTTCTGTATTGTACCAGAAAAGGAGGGGTTGCTAACAGTAGCACGACATCCGGCAGAGTTTCACGATCCCCGGTTTGACACCTGCATGATCATGGACAACAATCTTTTCGCAGCTCCGAACGCTTGGCAGTATTCGGTATTCAAATGGTTCTGGGAAAATAAGATAAAAATGCTCTCGCCCCAAGGTTGGGATATTAGACTTCTCACTGAAGATCGTGCAAAAATGCTCAAATCTGTTCGTCATGCGGGAAACATACATTTCGCATGGGATAATCTCTCTGATGAAAAAGCAGTCAACCGGGGTATAGAGATCCTTCGAAAAGCGGGGTTCAACCTCAAGCACGACATTCAATTTTACGTTCTCGCCGGTTATAATACAACCATTGAAGAGGATCTCCATCGTTGCGAGAAGTTGAAAGAATGGGGAACGAATGCCTTTGTAATGCCGTACCGAAAGACAAAAGAGATTAACGCTCTTGCACGGTGGGCTAATCGTCCATGGTTATTCTGGTCGATTGATTTCAAAGATTATACCCGGCGGAAGGTGAAAGTATGACCCCCCTTGCATGCATCTGCCCACAGGAGATCGCCGCCGCGAACCACAAGATCAAGACCGCTGCATGGTGGAGGGGTGGTGACTGTGGTGAATGATCTCACGCATCTCTCCTTATTCTCTGGCATTGGCGGGATTGACCTTGCAGCCGAATGGGCAGGTTTTCGCACCATAGGACAGGTGGAACTTGCAGACTATCCCTTTCGCGGTCTTGAAGAAACACTGGCCGGACGTGCCGAAATGGAGGGATATTCGTGAGCTCAAAGGCGATGAGATTGTGCGAAAAATCGGGAGACCAACCCTTATCAGCGGGGGATTCCCTTGTCAGCCACACAGCCTTGCAGGAAAACGTCAAGCGTCTTGTGATGACCGTGATCTCTGGCCGGAACTCAGGAGAATCCTTCGGTATATTAGACCCCGATGGATCTTACTTGAAAACGTCCCAGGGATCTTTTCAAGTGAATCTGGACGGTTTCTTGGAAAAGTGTTCTGGGAACTATCCAAAATGGGGTATAATATTGGGTGGGGTTGTTGGGAAGCTTCCGATATTGGAATTGACCAAAAACGAGAACGGGCATTTTTTATTGCCTGCCTTACCAGCGAGCGAGCACCAGGACAGATCAAAAGGAAAAAATTTCTGTTTATGGGATGCAGTTTACAATGATGATCTTCAATTCATTCCACCAGATCGCTATTCAATTACAGAGAGGAAAAAAA
>CAZGIL010000074.1:0-1861 GCA_964526265.1 Candidatus Woesearchaeota archaeon | reverse complement strand
GCTGACTTCACGTGAATGGAACAGTGCGGTTCTTCAGCTCTTTTAATATCCCGCCATGTAGTCGAGGACCCGGTGCCACACGATGAGCAGGCCGGAAATGATCACATACGCCAGAAAGGAGATACAACGTATCAGGTATAAAAAAAATCAGAACAGTTTTTTCAGCCCGTGCCGGAACGACTCCTTCTTCTCCCTCGTCAGCCGGGCGATGGTATCGAGCAGCCCTGCGTTGAATGATTCCGCGTCACGGATAAGCGTAATAACATCATAGCGGACTGGTGCTGACGTGACATAATACTGCTTGTCAATCCGCTCGGCCTTTGCAGATTTGATTGCGGAGTTGTCGATACCGAAGATATCCTCAAGGAGCATGATCGCTGCCGAATGGTTCTCGCACCTGATGCCCGTTGCAAAAAAGAGTGCCTGGGCAGAGTAATACATGCTGTAATACCCCATCGACACCGCCTCCTCGTACCGTTCATTGTCGAGCAGAAGCTTTGCTGACGCAAGGTAGCTCTCTGACTTTTTCAGGTAGGCATCCCTGATATCATCGCTCGGTTCGACCAGCAGGAGCGCCTTTTGCTTATGCAGTTTTCTCAAAAATGTGCTTACCATTTTTTCCAGCTCGTGGCGATATACTGTATCACTACTCGCTTGTAAGTGCCCCTGTTTTGTCAAAGTATTCCTCCAGACCCCGGATGATGACATGGTCCTTTATGATCTCGCGGATGAGCGGGCTTGACGGGTCGAACGTTCCGATCTTCACGCTGAGCGATGAATGCCGCTGTTCGAGCTGTTTTTTTGTGGCCGTATCAGGCGTTTCGATATAGATGTCGATATCGCTCGTTCTGGTCGCAAGCCCTTTTGCGTAACTGCCATAGAGCAGGGCGAGGCGAATACCGGGCAGTTTTGCCACCGAGGCAAAGACGCCCCTGAGCACCGGGTACCGGCTGATGATCCGGGACTGTTTGTAGATCTCCGCAGTCATCGCGGCATTCTTTCCTTCGATACTGTTTTTCAGGAAGTAGACCTTGTTCTTTCCCTCGGCCCGGTAATCGACGACGTTCTCCTCCATGAGGCTTTGGAGTACCCGTGCAACGGTCATATGATTTGTGCCCAGTTTTACGGCGATGCCCCGTGCGTGGAGGTCGTTGTGCATGAGGAGCGCGACGATCTCATTGGTTAAGTTCTGTTCCACATGGAACATTATTGTGCCAATATTGTATAATGGTTCTGGTCAACGGGCCGGGACATGCCTGTTGTTCAGTTCAGGATAACGATCCCGGCATTCAGGGCCGTTGCGACACAGACCCAGGCAAGGTAGGGGACGAGGAGCACGGCTGCAGGTCTTGATATCCTGCTGAAGGTGGCAATCGTCGCGGCGATGAGGGCGAGCAGGAGGAGGATGTCAACAAGACCGGCCCATGGTGAATGCATGCCAAAGAACAGGGCCGACCAGAGCAGGTTCGCCCCCAGCTGGGCGGCAAAGAGGGCTGCGCCGGTCTTTACGTGTTTTGTCTCCCATCCCTTTGCAAGGACCAGGTACAGGGAGATCCCCATCAGGATGTAGAGGACGGTCCAGACCGGGCCGAACACGTAGTCCGGGGGAGTGAACCAGGGCTTGGCAAGCGTCGTATACCAGTCACGGACCGCTGTCATCGTGAGGATGCCAGTGACGGCTCCTGAGACCAGCGGTACCAGGATACAGGCGGCCGGCAACACGGTTGAACGAAGGGTAATCCTAGCCATGTACGTCACTCTCATTCGGAAGAGATGAGGGTATCGGTGGCCGGGGTGCAGGAGTTCCGGCATTTTGCCCGTTATTACCTGCACTACTAATAAAAAATAAGCAGGGGATCTC
>CAZGIL010000073.1:0-1881 GCA_964526265.1 Candidatus Woesearchaeota archaeon | reverse complement strand
ATCTTTAGATTTTGAAATTATTAATGAGGGGATTAGGAAAAAGGGCTGGATTTAAAGAGCTACTGAAATATCTCGTATTATTTCATAAGCTGCTTTTTGTCTTTCTTCAGGAGTTTTTTGTCCTGTGATTGCTCTTCCAATAACGAGAATATCTGAACCAGCTCTGATTGCATTTCTAGGAGAGAAAACTCTTTTCTGATCCTCTCCAGCAGGAGTTGTAGTACCCTTAATCCCAGGAGTTACATACATAAAATTCCGAGACATTGTTGGTCTAACAACTTCTAAATCAGCAGCAGAACAAACAATCCCGTCTAAATTAGCATTATAGGAAAGATTTGCTAACCTCTTAACTTGGTCTGCAACATCTCCAGGAATTCCCAGTTCATCATTTAACTTTTGTTTGTCTAGGGAAGTTAAAACAGTTACTCCGACTACTAATGGAACCTCAATATTTTTCCTAAAAGCTACTTCTTCTGCTCCTCCAACAGCAGCTTGCATCATCTCCAATCCACCAGAGGCATGCACATTAAACATATATACGCCCATATCAGTTGCTGCTCTTGCTGCATCTCTTACTGTGTTAGGAATATCATGATATTTTAAGTCTAAGAAAACATTAGCTCCGTAATCCTTAACAATCCCCACTGATTCAGGTCCAAATCTTGTAAACGAACCCTTTCCAATTTTAAACAACCCGACATAATCTGCAAGCTCCCTAACTCTTTCTTTAAGTTCGTGCAATGATTCCAAATCATCTAAAGGTAAACAAATTCTTTTTCTTGCTTCTTGTTCTTTTTGCGTTAATGATACCATGTTAAGCAACTAATTCCTCCGCACTTTTTCCATATTTATCTCTGCAAGCGTCGTCAAGTTCTCCCATTTTTCTTGCTTGTTCTAAAACATCTCCATATCTTTTCATAAACTTTTTTGCTCTATCTAATTTTTTACCTGCAGGATCAAATGTAGGAAGCAACGTTAAAGCACCATTGTCTCTCAAATAGCCCTCACTCCAAGCCCTAGGATCTGCATTATATTCTAGAGCTCTATCCGGATCTGCAGAATGTCCTCTTAAAAAGTCATCACCAATTGTAACCAAACTATCTGTAAAAACACCTTGATGAGCGAGATTTCTTTCTCCACCTTGTAATCTTGAAACAACAGAAACTAAATCCCTGATAGCAACATGATTTCCTCTCAATTCAGGAACCCAACCTCTCGGGATTTCATTTTCTAATCTATAACAACTTGAAGCTTCTGTTAATAAATCCGCAATATGAATTGCTAAAGGATTATGATAAATAAGACTTGCTTTTGCACAGCCGTCTTCTTTTAAACCACTCGTATTTATTACCTCTATTTTTCCATCTTTATATATTGAAATATGTTGCAATCCTAATCTATTTGCAACAGGCCCTGAAAAAATCCAGTCTCTTCTTTGTCCACCAGAAATAAAAACTTCTGTTGTTTTTGGTTGAATTGAGGCTTCATAAGCTAATTTTTGAACTTTTTCTGCAAGCTTATCAATAACTTCTCCGAAGGTTGGATGTTCTTTAGTCATTTTAACAGCATGATTAATCATTTCTTCAGAATTATCTCCAAATTTTTCAAAATCTCCCCCATCTTGACATAGTTTTTCTGTATTAATATAATAAATTCCTAATTCCCCAGAAGTCAAGATGACAGGTACATCCAAATCTTTAAATGCTCCTGTCTGAACAAGAAGTTCTGATACTCTAGCTTCATTACTCATTTAGTTTCACATAAAACTTACTATTTAAGGATTTATGTTATCAAAAATATAGTTTATAATGTTTAGACCGGAGTTAGATTTAATCACATAGGAAGAAATTCTCCCAAAGCAGGATCATAATAATTATTCGC
>CAZGIL010000072.1:0-1940 GCA_964526265.1 Candidatus Woesearchaeota archaeon | reverse complement strand
AAGGTGCAGGGAACCACGCTATCGCATTATTCGCTCTGTCAGCTTCGGTCAACAGTGTTCCTTCAATAGCAATATCGATTCTTGCAGGATAGGCACCCAGCATCTCGAACTTCTTAAGCTGCTGTTCCTTTGTGGTTATATGGTAGATAAAAAGCGCTGCAGCGGCTTTGTTCGGTGCGTTCTTCAGGATACCCATGGTATCTCCGCCACCGGCGGCTCCCATCTGTGGAATATACATCTTCGCTCTGGTGAAGATATTGCCTTTTTTCATCATATCCGTAACATTGTCATCCCAAGCGAAGGTCATGGCGATCTCACCGTCATTGAGTCTGGTAATGGAGTCATTGTTTGATACGGTGAAGGTCAGTTTATCCTCGCGGGAATTGACCCATTCCCAAGCCAGATTCCAATTCGCCACCTTCTCTGCAACCACTTCGGTGTCGCCCTTATACTTGTCCAAACCTCCGGTGGTCTGACTGATCAATGTGTGAACGAAGGATTGACCGGAACCACCTTTTGAAGGATCGTTGAAGCCGAATTTTTTGGGGTTGGCATCTATCCACGCTTCGAGTTCTGCCCAAGTTTGGGGTGGATTGGAAACACGCTCCGGATCATAGAGGATGCCTGTCTGATTTCTATGGAAGGGAGTAAGATATCCTTTAGTTAACACACCCTCCTGAACCTCCCAGATAGCCGGAGCCAGCTTGTCTGCATCGGGTATCACATTTTTCATGGGTCCATAGAACAAATCCAGATCCATAGTGGTCTTCACCCACTGTCCCCCAACAATCATTACGTCGATGGTCCCAACGGCACGATCCTTCTCCGATATAGCTTTATTGAAGTTAGCTGTCTGATCCCCGACAATCAAATTGACTTTAACGCCGTATTGACTCTCAAATGCCTCAGCTGCATCTTTAAAGTAGTCCGCGAAATACCAGGCATAAAAGGTTACCTGCCCTTCCGCTTTAGCAGCAGCAACTATCTCGTCCCAACTGGCTGTCTGCAGGTCAACTGCTTGTGCCGCTGATGCAAAAATCATTCCTGAAAGAAATATAGTTAAACAAAAAAATATAAACAGGAAAGTTAAGCGACTTTTTAAGTTATTTTTCATTTTTTACCTCCAAAAAAATATTTTAAAATTTTAAAAAACATTTAAGAAAAATTTTCTTCTTATATCTCACCTCCTCTGGTTAGTTCCCTGTTATTTTAAAGGGCAGCTTCTCTTTTTAGGGTATGACTACAGGGAATTTTTTGATTTTTTAAGAAGCCGGATTTTAGTCATTTTAGCGCCAAAGTAATTGCATTAGTTATTAGAAATAATTCAAATAATATCTTATAAGTTAATTTCTAATGTTAATTTAAGCAATTTTAAATATTAAATGCGAACGATTGCCTTCGAATAATTTAAATCCTATGAATTTTTTTTCTTTGATCTATTTTGATTAAATTACTTCTTTTGATTTCTAATTTTCGGGTATTCGTGTTTAGTTTTTTCATTGATGATTTACTGGGCTCGTTTACAAAAATTCAAATTGGTGATAAATGGTGATAAAAATAAGAAGGCATTTTCAGTTAATTTTATAATTATAAAATAATCTTATAATTATGCATTCGATTGCAGGTAATTATATTTTACAATAAGACAATCCTTCTTGTCAAAGATTTTTTATAATATTCTATGACAAAACTGACTTTACTGCATTTAAGACAAATAAATAGGTGTCTGCTATTTTTTGTAAAAAATCCTCTTTTTGAAATAATAAAATAATTTCTGGTTATATGTTATTGATTTTTAGGACCATTAATCCTATGATAGCGCGTACTTCTTTTTGAGAACTACACATAAAACCACACTTATCCCAGCCATTATCCCCGCGGAAATAAATGTTGAGGTATAACTTCCCGTAATATCAAACAGCCATAATTCCTCAAATGAT
>CAZGIL010000071.1:0-1946 GCA_964526265.1 Candidatus Woesearchaeota archaeon | reverse complement strand
CCAATTTGGTGTATTATACGCATTTGTTGCGTAAATACAGTTAGGCAAAATTGCATTTTAAATTAAAGAGTAAGGGGAATAATGCTACAATGAAACAAGATCAAAGTAAAATTTTACTTATAGAACCTCCCTTTTATAGGCTATTTAAAGATACATACTCACTCTGCAGATATCCTTTCGCTTTAGGTTATCTAGCTGGAACAATAAGAAAAGAAACAAATTGGAGTATAATGGCTTACAACACTGACTTTTGTCCTCAAAATCCTCAAAGTGAATCGGTGAAAATGAATTATTTAACAAGTACCGGCTTTGATAATTATTTAAATAACTTAAAGGACTTATCAAAACCGATTTGGAGAAAAATCAAATCTACCATATCAGAGTATAAACCCACTGTTGTTGGAATCTCTGCCAAATCTCAAAATTTTGCATCAGCGTGCGTAGTGGCTAAACTCGCCAAGGAAGTCAATAAACAAATAATCGTAATAGTAGGTGGTCCTCATCCTTCCATGGTCGGGTCAGATGTGCTGAATTGCCCAGATATTGATATAGTTGTCAGAGGTGAAGGTGAAAATACCATTGTTGAATTACTTAATGCGATAGATGCCCAAAAGAAATTCGATGATATTAAAGGCATTAACTATAGAAAAGACAGCCAACTTGTTGAAAACGCTCCAAGAGAATTTATAAAAGATTTAGATTCTCTATGTTTTCCTCATGAAAATGCCCCAAAAGTACTAAAAGACTATAACCAATATCCACTAACAGCATTCACAAATATTTTTGCAACAAGAGGATGTCCTTATAATTGTTTCTTTTGCGGATCTCGTAAGATATGGAGTCGAAAGGTAAGGTTTCGTTCTCCTGAGAGTGTTATAAGAGAAATAAAAGGTTTGCAAAAGATGGGATCACACCTAATCCGTTTTGATGACGACACTTTCGGTGGTACAAACAAGAAATACATAAATGACCTCTGCAATGCCCTTATCATACATTGCCCGGGACTAAAATGGAGTTGTGGAATCCATGTAAAATCGGTTAATGAACAAACCATATCTCTTATGAAAGCAGCAGGCTGTTACTCAATCGTTATTGGTATTGAATCGGGTAATAATGGAATATTAAAAGAAATGAGAAAAAATATCACTATAGAAGAAGCCTTCTCTGCATGTAGAATTATTAAGAAACATGGCATTAAGTTGGGAGCGTTTTTTATCGTTGGCTTTCCTCAAGAAACTGAAGATACTTTAAATGATACTATTGCGGCTATGAAAAAATGTAAGTGCGATTCAGTAATCTATAGCATATTTACTCCTTATCCGGGTACGGAGGCATTTGAATTTTGTAAAGAAAACGGGTTGATCGGTGACGATTATAATGTCTCTTTATATAACCATCAGAGTCCATCCAACTGTTTTTGCGTTAACATAACTCCAGAGAGATTTAGGGAATTGGTTCATAAGATAGAGATTATGGTAGACAGAAAAGAATCGCTAAATAGAATAACGGGAGTCTTTTCCTTGAAAACCTTCACGAGAATGCAAGAGTTGGGAATAGGTAAGAGTATTCAAAGGGGCATAAAAATATTCACTGGCAAATAATGATTTGTAGGAAAATGGAGGGGGCTATTGCAACTTCGCCTAACAGCATATACGCTTCGGGCTTAGGCCCTTACCCTTCGGGACATTGCTCCCTTCGGTCGCAACATCATATATGCTGGAACCGTTATATACCATTTATTGGATTGAAAACACTTCTATCAGTAGTTTTGAAGGAGGTGTTTGCAATGAAAATAATTGTCTTAAACGGATAGCCTGAAGATAATATAAGCGCTGCAATGCAGTATGTTCATTTTATCCAGAGAAAATTTCTACAGTATGAACTGAAAATCCTTAACATTTCTCAAAGAATAAAAAGGATTGAAAAATCGGCATATACCCCCATTT
>CAZGIL010000070.1:0-1949 GCA_964526265.1 Candidatus Woesearchaeota archaeon | reverse complement strand
TGGCGAATGTCTTTAATCATTTTGTAACCTGAATCACCTCCGCAATAGCCTCATCAATAACATTGAGACCTTCTTCTAAAGCTTCATCCGGTATTGTGAGCGGCGGACCAATCTTTATTGATTCCCGGCCTGTGTGGACGAGAAGCAACCCTTTTTGCATGGCTTTTTCACAGACTTGACTGGGGAAGGTTCCATCAGGCTCGCCTGTTTTCGGATCTTTAAAGATAAGGCCTGCAAGCAAACCTTTCCCAAAGATATAGGATATTCTGTTTGAATATTTTCTTTTGATTTCATTAAGACGATGGTGAAGCATCTCCCCTTTTCTCGCCGCTTCTATTATCAGATTTCCGGATTCTAACGCCTTTAAGTTTGCCAGCCCAGCAGCACAGCAAAGAGGGTTTGCCGAATGGGTGCTGCTCATGGAGCCAAATTCCGGCAAATCCATTATCTTTTTACTACCTATAACGGCAGACAAAGGTAGTCCTCCGCTCAACGCCTTGCCAAGACAGAGTAAATCGGGCTCAACTTTATAGTGTTGATAAACGAATAACTTTCCAGTTCTTCCAAAGCCACCTTGAATCTCATCGAAAGTAACCAAACAATCATGTTCCTTTGCAAAATCCACAAGAGCTTTAATGTATGCAACAGGGTAAAAGATAGCGCCCCACCCTAAATAAGATTCGATTATGAAACCTGCAATATTATCAAAATTTAATCCTTTTGTTTTTAAGGTATGTATATCCCTTTCGAAATGCTTTGCCCAATCATATTCCTTGTCTATTGGATCTTTAGCAGCCCACGGAAAAGGAAAGGGCAAATGGTATATGTTTGGATCTCTGTAGCCAATCCAGGCAGATTGACGTGGGTTACCTCTAAGCATTTCAGCTCCCATAGTGCGGCCATGCATAGCCCCTTGAAACGAAATAATGCCCAGTTTGGTCGAGCTGATGGTTTGACCGTGCATCCTCATCAATTTTACAGCACATTCCGTGGCTTCGGTTCCAGCGGATAACAAAAAGGCCTTCTCAAATTGATCAGGAGTTATTTTAATCAACTTCTTTAAAAACAAAGCTCGTGTCTCATGGGCAAATGTATATGTGTGAAGAAGTTCATGTCCGATAATTTTCTTAAGAGCCGATGTTATTTGGGGATTTGCATGTCCGACATTAGTAACAAAAATAGTTGAAGTAAAATCTATCCAGCAATTTCCACACACATCATAGACTTGAAAATCCTTTGCCCTATCCCATACTACAGGAAGCTGTCCATGCATCGAGTGGGATTCATATTTTTCCAGATCATGTAATATTTTTAACGTCTCCGGAGCGGGAATTGATGTTTTTATTTTCCGATACTTCGTAGATACTGGCGGAACATTAACAGGTGTTTGTGTAAACAAATATTTCATAGTTTGCCTCCTTTTTTTTCGAATAGTTTTTTAATAATAACTGGATTTTTTGCCATCTGGTATTCCAAATAATCGAAATCATCCGGCGTATCAACCTCTACAACGCGTGGTGTAACAAATGCTATAACACGATCTCCATGTAGTTTATTATTTTCAATAACGTATTCCGTTTTTATAACATCAACATAACCATTGGCTTGATAGGTTTTATTAAAGCTTTGCCTTGGGTCATTATATGCATCCAAAGCAAAAGAATTGGATCCAACAGATTTCAAATAATCTCCTTCTATTTCAAACGTTTTATATGCCGATTCTGACATCTCATGCACAGATCGCAACGCAGTAGCATATTTAGTTTTTTTTATGAGATCTATTGCCATGTCAATATAATTTATCTCACGCAATGGGGTTGTTGGTCGCAAGTGAACTAAATAAGTTGGTAAAAAATTCTCTTCATTCTGCATCCAATCGAGTATATGTTTTATACATTCATAATCTGTGCTATTATCACCGGATATTTCCGGAGGGCGTAAAAAAGGGA
>CAZGIL010000069.1:0-1977 GCA_964526265.1 Candidatus Woesearchaeota archaeon | reverse complement strand
TTAGAATTTATAAAAAAAGAAAACATTCTGGAAGACTTATAAAAATATTCAGACATAAATTTGGAATGGACTAATCTCAAAATATTTATATAGTTCCGTAGTGACTAGTTTTTATGGCCTTTATCGTTAAGAAAAAAATTAATGGAAAAGAATACTACTACCTTAATGAAACTCGTAGAGAGGGAGATAAAGTTAAATCTAAGTGTTTGGGTTATCTGGGTAAAAATAGAAAAGAGGCCGAAAAGAAAAAAGAAGAAATACTAAAAATGAAAAAGAACAAGGAAAAGATAGTTGAAATTAAGAAAGATAAAAAAGAAATTAAAATTACAGAAAAGGATGACAATCGAGATAGAGAATTTATTAGCTTTGTTCAGGAAAAGGGTTTTATATGGGGTCCTGAACCAGAAATATACGGGGGTTTAGCAGGATTCTATACTTATGGTCCAATAGGTAAACTTCTAAAGAATAAGGTTGAAAATTCTATAAGAAGTATCTTCAATGCAAATGGTTTGAGAGAACTTGAGGGTCCAACAGTTATGCCGGATATTGTTTGGAAAGCATCCGGGCATTTAGAAACTTTCCAGGATAGGACAATTAAATGTTCCAAATGCAAAGCAATCTTCAGGCCAGACAAGATTATCCAGGAAAACTATGATGTTCCTGCGGATTCTTTTTCAAGTCAACAAATATTAGATTTTATCAAAGAAAAGAACATAAAGTGTCCAAATTGTAAAAATTATTTTGAGGAAAAGGTTGAAACTCAAAGTTTGATGATGAAGACAAGGGTTGCGGGAGAAGATGCTTCTTTAAGGCCGGAAACAGCTACAGTCACATATCTATCCTATCCAAGATTTTATAATTTCTTTAGGAGTAAATTTCCAATGGGGGTCTTTCAGATAGGGAAAGTTTATAGAAACGAAATTTCTCCGAGGCAACATGTTTTAAGAGGAAGAGAGTTTACACAAGCAGAGGGGCAGATATTCGTTGATCCTCTTACTAAAAATAATTGGGAGAGATATGAAGAAATAAAAAAAATAAAACTTCCGTTTTGGGATTATCTTAGCCAGGAAAAGAACAGCGACGTCAAATTGATTAGTATAGAAGAAGCATTAAAAAAAGGATTCATAAAAAGTCAAGCTTATGGTTGGTGTATTTGGTTGGCATATACCCAATTTATTAACTTTGGAATACCCGAGGAAAGAATTAGATTGAGGCAACATCATCCTGACGAAAAAGCATTTTATGCCGATGATGCTTGGGATATTGAGGTAAGATTAAATAATTACGGGTGGTTTGAATTATGTGGCGTTCATGATAGAACAGATTACGACTTAAAACAACACAGCAAATTTTCTGGAGTTACTCTCGACGGGCAAAGGGAGGATGGAAGTAAATTTATTCCTCATGTTTTGGAGATTGCATTTGGTTCTGATAGGCCAACTTATGCGCTTATGGATATTTTTTATGAGAAGAAAACCGAAGAGGAAGGAAAAACTACCTTTAGAATTCCGTACAAGATGGCCCCCATAGAAATTTCAATTTTCCCTTTGATGAAAAAGCCAGAATTTACGAAAATTGCTAAAGAAATCAAAGAACAATTGGAAAGACATTTTATAATTGACTATGATGAAGGTGGGAGTATTGGTAAGCGGTATCTAAGAAGTTCTACTATTGGAACCCCCTACTGCATAACTGTCGACGGAGATTCTATAAAAGGAAAAGATGTTACAATTAGGGATAGGGATACAACAAAACAAATTCGAGTTAAGATTTCTGATTTGAAAGAAGTATTAAAAAAATTAATTCTTGGAGAAATTGTGTTCGAAAAGGCAGGCAAAGTTTTAAATAAATAAATTCTTATTTTCTCGTCGGTAAAAATGAGCTTAGAGAAAAATTATTTTTGACTTTTGAAATTTTCACCGAAGAGTTTTTAAACAATTAAATCCTAATATAGTTAATTAAAAAGAGAGGTATTAA
>CAZGIL010000068.1:0-1997 GCA_964526265.1 Candidatus Woesearchaeota archaeon | reverse complement strand
GTAGGTTAATTCTCGAAGACTCGGAGGCGAAATAAGCAGATGAAACGATACGGTAACCTATATCATAAGATTTATAATATGAACAACATTTGTGAAGCACATCGTAATGCCAAAAAAGGTAAATCTCATTACCGTGAAGTTAAGCAGGTTGATGCAAATCCAGAAAGATATTTTAAGTGCATTTACTATATGTTGAAAAACAAATCATTTCATAATTCAAGGTATAGGATTTTTAATCATTTTGATGGTGGCAAAATGCGCAAGATATATAAATTGCCATATTTCCCTGATAGGATAATCCATCATTGTATTATGCAGATTGTAGAACCTATATGGATCAAAACATTAATCCCAAACACATTTGCATGTATCAAAGGTAGAGGAATTCATAGAGGTGTCGGGAAAATCAAAATAGCCTTAAGAAATAAGGAAGAAACTAAATACTGTCTGAAATGTGATGTTAAAAAATTTTATCCATCGGTAAATCACGATATATTGAAAAGTATTCTTCGTAAGAAAATTAAAGATTTTGATTTATTATGGTTATTGGATGGGATAATTGATTCAGCTCCAGGCATCCCAATAGGTAACTATTTAAGCCAGCATCTTGGTAATCTCTACCTATCTGAAATTGACCATAGAATGAAAGAAATAGCCAAATGCAAATATTATTTTAGGTACTGTGATGATATAGTAATTCTACACCATGATAAGAAATATTTACATGAAGTAAAAAACCAACTTATTGAATGGTTAGCCGAATTGAAACTAATACTTAAAGAAAACTGGCAAATATTTCCTGTAGATAGTCGGAGTATTGACTTTCTCGGGTATAGGTTTTTTCACGATTACACTTTATTGAGGAAAAGTACCTTGGTAATGTTCAAAAGGAAGATGAATAAGATTAAAAAGAAATACCAAATGATGAAACCCATATCAGTCCTTAGTATAGTTATGGGTTATTATGGATGGCTGAAGCATGCGAACTGTCTAAATCTAACACGAAAATATATTAATTGTGATATTCAACATATTATTCATAAAATATGTCAACAAAATAAAATACATAATCCATTGTTATCAACAATTATATAGGAGGTCTAAAATATGAAACAAATAATCACACTAATAGCGGCAATAACATTTTTATTTCCAACATTAGCATTTGCTGAAACGGCAGAGTCTAAGTCTTCACCGCCGACAATTCAAAAGATTGCTCCAAACAGCTACTATTATAATTACAACATCCAGGAAGTACAGAAAGACCCAGATGGCGATGGGCCGTTACCTTCTGAAACGTTTTATCAGTATAACTATGTCGAAATCAAAGGAAGACCTACGAAAGCCAAAGTCATTGCTGCGATACAAGCTGCAAATGACACAGATGAAGCAGACAGTAATACCTCTACTGATGTATTGACTGCTGAGAATGATATGAAAGACTCTGTTTTCCACAACAAAACTCCTGCACAGATTAATGCATATATAGATGCAAACTGGGACAGTATAGCAACTTCTAAGGCCACGTTTAAGAAGCTTGTCCTGGAGGTGTATAATATGAAGATCATGCAGGGATTGAAATAAGTAAGTTGTCACAATAACCGAGGAGAAGATACTAGGACGACACCGGGGGTATTATTATCTATACAAGGTGCTCCACAAGATAGCGAGGGTCTTAAAGCTCATATTCAAGTAAGAGATACTACCGCAGTAGCACTGGGTGTTGGAGGGGGGATTAAGTTTTCGGGACAATTTACATCGGGGGCTTATGCATCGTATGGGGCGATTAAAGGTTTAAAAGAAAATGCGACTGATGGGGTTTATGGTGGTGAATTAGCATTTTATACGAGGGCAAATGGTGCTAATTTGGCGGAACAGGTCAGAATCACAAGCACAGGCAACGTCGGCATCGGGACGACGAGTCCAAATCAAAAGCTCACAGTTGAAGGCTCTATATCACTAAAAGACCAAGCCGCTGCCGCCGCTGATACAGCCGG
>CAZGIL010000067.1:0-2015 GCA_964526265.1 Candidatus Woesearchaeota archaeon | reverse complement strand
TGACCCTCTGCTGGATGGTTCGATGATCCCTAGCGAGATGTTCGACGACATCCTCGATACGAAACCCGATGCAATTCAGGAACCGAGACAATGCCTCTGCCTCCCGCTTCCCCTCTTCAATTTCATAATCCATATGAGAACCCCATCAGTCCTGAGTCACATTCCATCGTCCACGTTCGTCGCCCTTGGTGTCGAAAATCACAATATCGAATCGTGCCCTTCCAGATGAATCGAGCGGCTTCCCGACAAGAGCGATCTGCCCGATAATGTAATCAGGCGTTCCGTCCTTTTTATTCATCCCGTCACCGACTTTCCAATGCGGGTCTTCAACGGTAACGTCCGGGACATCAGGACAACCATCTCCATCTTCAACAGGCTCTTCGGGGATAGGAAATCCAACAGGCGGGTCTTCAAACTCTTTATCATTAAGATTCATGCTTCTCCTTTTACTGATGTTTCTTCAGAATCTCATCGAGCTTGCTCTGCACGACTTCCAGATGCCCGCCACTCTCGGCACCGTGTTCGATACGACAGTTGACCTCAGTCCTGAGACGCAACACATCCTCACGGAGACTATCAAAAGTAGACTTCTTGTTGCCACGAGCAGCATATTCGTTGAAGATACGTAGCCAGTGGTCGCGTCCCTCATCAACTGGAGTCTGCGACCAAATGAAGCCACATACAATGGCCGTGCTGAAGGAACTGGCTTCCATATTCCCTCTTACAGGGTCCATGTTTTTCAACAGCTTACTGCGAAGAGGCTCTTCGGCTGACTCGAACCATGCTTTAATTGTTTTCATTTATCGACATTCCCTTGCTCAGAGGCGGTACTTCATCTTTTTTCGCCATTGCATCTTGAATAGCCTCCCGTCGTTTCTCTCTCATGATTTTGTCCCACTTTGCCTTCTCACTCCGCTTCCACCGATCACTCCCGATAGGCATCTCGTCCTTAGTGACGGCTTCGTCATGATCATAATCCCAGACATGCTCGACGGTCTTCCCGTCGGAAGTCACCTTGATTCCGCCAAACAGCTTACAGATTCTAGCCAACCCTCCCATTATACACGCTCCTTCGGAATCCTAGAATACCGAGCAATCCGCTCAGCAATCGGTCTCATGACATACTCATCGGGAGGACCATCTTGAAGCGTTCCATCGCCAGTTAGAATCTGACTAATGACCCTGCTCTTTCCCCAGTCATGAAAGAAATTATCGAACACATAGGGAGTATCCACATACACCCCGTGCCGATGAAGGACATCCAGCAACTCCGCCATGACCTGAACCGCCTTATCTTTGTTCATACTAGGCATACGTCCCCCGGATATTCCTGATCTTCTGATCATCCGGATACTTCTTCAATGTGACCGTATTTAGCCGCACAGGGTTTTCCCTCCGATAATCGGCTCAACATAGACCCACTTCATTCGCCACGAACCGGTGTCCACCGACTTCATCCGATTACGGCCTTTTGGATCACGAATCAGAAACTTGCCACGAAGGTTCGATGAGAACTCACTGCGATTGAAATCCTTCGCAGCGGCTTTGCACCGATCCCCTGTTGGTCCCTGATAAATTTCCTGAAGCTTCCCATCATCCAAAATCTTGTGAAGTGTCCACATAGCTCAATTCCCTTTCCGTTTCTTCGGCTGTTCTTTTTTCATCTTCATAGCTTCCACCTTTCACCCATACATTACCGAAAGTCAATCGGAATAAGGTATCACATTCTGAATTTCGATCAGGCGAAGCTTCGACTCCCGTTTCTCATCCCGACTCAGGATGCCCTGACACTCCTCGATGCTCCGTCTCCACCAGTCACCAGCGTAGAACTTCGTCACCTTGTAGCCGAAATTGTGCTCCATGAGCCGACCCATTCGGTTCCGCCATGTAACTCTCGTTCCCTTGCCACTGGAAGAGGTGATTGCGACACCATCGTAGAAGGACATATCCGTCACTCCAAAAAAGGAAAGGCCCCGGTTTGACCCGGAGCCTCCCTATCCAACCCTTAGACCAGC
>CAZGIL010000066.1:0-2032 GCA_964526265.1 Candidatus Woesearchaeota archaeon | reverse complement strand
GGGCAGCCAATAAGAGTGAATACAAAATTGGATTTTTTGTAAAACATGGTTGTGACGACGCTACTGATATCATGCCTCTTCTAAATCTATATAAAACTCAGGTAAGAGAACTCGCCCGCTATCTGAATATTCCTGCAAGAATTATCGAGAAACCCCCTTCGCCGGATATTATGCCAGGTATTGTTGATGATGAAGAGGTAATAGGTATTTCTTACGAAAAGATGGATTTAATTTTGTTAGCCCTGGAAAAGGATTGGAAGCTTTCAGATATAGTGAAAGTCCTGAAAACAGAAGAAGGCGAAGTTATTTATATAAAAAATCTGATGCAGAAATCAGGACATATGCGAAAAATTTTTATTCCCGAAGATTATTAATAGTTTTAAAATGCCAATAAAAGTTTTTATTAAATAATTTTAATTTGTTTGGAGGATAAAAAATGGATAACTGGAAATCAATATTGCATGCTGACCCGATACCCTGGTTACTGGAAGATAATAATCCTTCAGTAAGATATTTCACTTTAATCGATATTTTAGAAAAAGCGGAGAATGATCCTGTAGTGAAAGAAGCCAAAGAAGAAATTATGAAGAAGGGTATGGTACCAAAAATTTTAGCCAAACAGAAAGATGAAGGGTATTGGGAAGATGCGCAGAAATTTTATACTGCCAAATATAAAGGGACCGTATGGCAAATTATTATCCTTGCTGAACTTGGCGCAGACGGAAAAGATGCTCATATCAGAAAAGCTTGTGAATTTATCTTTGAGAACTCTCTAGACCGCGAAAGTAATGGTTTTTCAGTATGGGTGAGTGCAAAGAAAGGAGGAGGCAGATCTACCGGTGTTATACCTTGTTTAACTGGAAATCTAGTCTGCAGTCTGATTAGGTTTGGTTATCTAAAAGATGAAAGAGTTCAAAATAGTATAAAGTGGATTACTACTTATCAGAGATTTGACGATGGAATAAAAGATACACCCAAAGATTGGCCCTACGAAAGATTAGTTGTATGTTGGGGCAAGCATTCCTGCCATATGGGAGTAGTAAAAACTTTAAAAGCATTAGCAGAAATCCCTTTTAATCAAAGAAACGAAGAAGTTAAAAATACTATTGAAAATGGAGCAGAATATCTGCTTAAGCACCATATTTATAAAAGAAGTCATGATTTAAGTCAGGTTTCCAAACCTGGTTGGAAGCGTTTTGGTTTTCCCTTAATGTATCAGACCGACATCTTGGAGATATTGGGAATATTGATCCGACTGGGTTACCATGACGAGCGAATGCAGGAAGCCGTAGAACTGTTAATTTCTAAACAGGATGATCAGGGTAAATGGAAATTGGAAAGCACTTTTAACGGACGTTTCCAAACAAATATCGAACAAAAGGGCAAACCAAGCAAATGGATAACTTTAAATGCCCTTAGAGTATTGAAAAATTTCCGTAGTTAAACAAGAGAAAAGAAATATTTTGATGTAAACAATCGTGTTTTAAAAATATTTCTGATTTTTCCTGAATATAATAATTAATAAAATAATAAGGGGGTATTATAATGAACGATAAGATGAATAAGACAAAAGAGGAAGTGTGGAGTTATTTTAAAAATTCACAAAACATATTTTTAGCAACTTCTGAAGAAAATCAACCGAGAGTGAGGCCGGTAACACTTATCTGTTTTGATAAGAAATTTTGGATTACTACCGGAACAGATAATAACAAGGTGGGCCAGATTCAGAAGAATCCAAAAGTAGAATTTTGTCTAACAATAAAAAAAGAAGACAGACAGGGTTATATACGCGGAACCGGATTGGCAAAAATAATTAAAGACAAAGAGCAGAAGGAAATAATAGCCCAACACTGTGATTTCTTTAGTAATTTTTGGGAGAGTCCCGATGACCCGGATTATACCTTGATAGAACTGACCGTATATGAAATTGAATACCTGAAACCCGATGAAATTAATGTATGTAAATTCAAAATATAATTTATTTTTTTTCAACTACAATAGTACATTTGGTAAGTAAAGCAGCTATGGCGCC
>CAZGIL010000065.1:0-2062 GCA_964526265.1 Candidatus Woesearchaeota archaeon | reverse complement strand
GTATTCTATTTTACAAAAATAGTACTGGCCGTAACTCTGGCCATTAACAAATAAGTGCATATTCTATTTTTCTGTTGAAGGTTGACTTTCAAGATAGTATCTGACCCCTTTATACCTATTCCATTCTTTATTAACCATACTTTACACCTTGATCCCTATCCAGTAAATCCTCAAGCTTACTACGAAACTTCTTGTCAAAAACCCTATTGTCACAAAAATATTCTACAAATTCGGCATAGCTGTTCGGACTCAAAAAGTGTAAGAAGTATCGCTGTTTGATCTTGCTCTTTTTCAATTCTTCGTTCAAATCCTCAAAATGTTTTTTCGCCCAGCGATATTTTGCTTTGTTTTCTTCTGAATCGTCGCCGTCAGATTTTATCTCAATAACAACGATATTTTCGCCAAGTTTCAAAAAGAAATCAGGATTGAAGCTTCCTTGTGTCGGGTGTTCTCCTTTTCTCCAAGAATACTCAACACTGTAAAATCCCATGTCTCGCGATTTTATCCAAGCGTCAATTTTTGCGCATACTTTTAAACTAACAATCGCTTCAACAAACTTTCGTTCCGGCTCAAGTTTTGTTAAAACGACATTGACCGGCGTCTTAAAACAATAAGGATTAACTTCTTTACTTGCGCTTCTCGGCAAACTTTCGTCGTCAATTATATCCTGCAAAATATCAAGCATTCCATTACTGCACTCATCTTTGAAATTTTCGGTATAGAAAACTGTTGAACCGCGTTTTATTGCGCCAACAGCTATGCTTTCTTTTTCAAGTTTTTTTGTGCTGATTAACTTCGGCTCATTTACTGTTCTTTTCAAAACAATCGTTGAACCTCTCGCCCTGAAAAGCGTTTGAAATGCTTTGAAAATTCTGTTGGCGTTGTCTTCCGTTAAAACTCCACTTTTTATGCCAACTTTTCGCATTGAATTTACGACAATATCTTTAATTTCGTTCTCTGGGGGCAAATTTTCTTTTTCGTATTCGCCTTTTGGAAATCTGATTTTTGCCTCAAAATCTCTTGTCTTGAAAGTTTCAACGATTTTTGCCACCACTTCGTCAACACCAAAAACTTCCTTTTGAATTATCGTTGTTTTCGGCTTGATAATTCCACTCAAATCCTCGTATTCGGTTTCTCTATCTATTTGTTCAACTTGAGCAACTAAATTTATAAAACCTTTTGAATAATCAAAAAATTCTGTGTCTTTTTTCGCTTTAACGGCTTTTTCTCGTTTTTCATAATCAATTGTATAAAGATCAAAATGATATTTCGCCCGTTCGCCGGAAGTCAAAACTTTACTCGTTAAACGGACTTCAATTTCCAAAATCTCATCAACTAAACCACGAATGTTTCGACTCCAAGCATCATGATTAAAAACTCTAACTTTCGGCTGTGGCGATTTGTATTCTTCCGGTATGCGAAGCCCGCGGCCCAACACCTGAGCAATCAAAAGTTTGGAATTGAAAGCGCGGTCTTCCCACGGCACAATTTGGAAAACGTTTTTTACGTCCCAGCCTTCTGTAAGCATGGAAACAGAAACAATCCACTCAACTGAATTTTCTTTATCGTCAACATTTCTCAATTCCGAAATATTTTTCTTATGATCTTTATGCGAGGTAACAATTAAAACTTTTTTCTCAACTGCTTCTTTGGAAATTTTTTCTTGTTTTTCTAAAAAATCAATCAGATCTTCCCGAAGCGTTTTTGCTTTATAAATATCTTTTGTAACTAAAATCGTAAGCGGTTTAATGAGCCGATACTTTTTTGTAAATTCTTCGTGATTGTCATAAATTTTTTGGAATTTTTCTCTTTTTCTTTCTGTTGGGTTTGAAGACACCTCATCTTCCGCAACATAATCAACAGACTTAACCACTTTGCCATTAACGGCTTGTCTTATTGAGTAGCGATAAATAACATCGTTAAAATACTCGTCATCAAGGTAAGCCGTGCCCGTAAGTCCTAAAATGTATTTGAAATTGAAATCGGGATTAAGCAAAAACGCTTTCCATTTCCTTATGTCTTTTTCGCTTGATGAATTGTAGGCATGATGAACTTCATCATT
>CAZGIL010000064.1:0-2102 GCA_964526265.1 Candidatus Woesearchaeota archaeon | reverse complement strand
AACTTTGGAAACAATCAAATCAAGAAAAACAACAGAAGCTGGTTTGTATTTGGTTGGCGACGCCACCACTACCATCACCAATTTGGAAATTTCCGAAACCGGAGGCCCCAACATCTATATCGACAATTACAACGGCACCGCTAATCTGATCAACTCGTCTTTGGACTTTACGTCTTCTTCTTGGAATGGAACCGGCTCGGGCCAGATCAACAGAAAATACACTTTCCGCATCAGAACAGTGGACACTACGGGCGTTGCCATTCCCGGCGCCACGGTTACTTTGAAAGACAAAGACAACAATGTTATTTTTGCCACTTCCACTGACGAGAACGGATATATCCCGGAATACACCATTACCACCGATGTTTATGATTACGCCAATCAATCCGGCGCTACCAAAAACTCTCACAACTTGACCATCACCGCTTCCGGCAAAAGCGAGTACGGCCAGTCTTTGCCTATTTCTTCACCTTTGGATTTTTCGGTAGTTATGTCTGGTATCTGTGATGCCACCGGCGGAGATTTCGCTTATCCAATGACAGTGGCCACTACTTCTGACCCTGATGCCACACCGGCATATATCACCGTCTGGGGCGATATCGGCACAGGCACAAACTGCGGTATCAGCGGCGATCTCTCTTGTATTGCCATGGGCTATTCTTCTTCAACCGCTATTACCTTTGAGCAGATTTATGAATTTGCCAATGCAGCCAATGGCCAGTGCGCTGTGACCAAACCGGCCACCGGTTCATATACTGTCAAGGCAAAATTGGATATCGGCGACAACACCACAACCACTTATGTCAAAACCACCGGCGAATCTGTTGACTTTGGAAAACAATTGCGGGTCACCAACAACGCCTATCTTGTTTCCGGCCAGTTGAGTTCCGAAGGATCTCCTTACGGCGGTTCCACTTTGTCTTTTTCCGGAGAGGACGCCACCTCGACAGCTGACCAGGGAGAATTCTATCTGATGTCCGGTTCCAAATTTGAATTTTACGACTCCAATATTTTGCACAAAACAGCCGCCACTTCCACCAATCCTTTCAAGCTTTATTGGGCCGGCGAAGTAACTGCTAAACGTTCCACTCTGCAGAACTGGTGGAATATCAGATTCGCCGCCGCCAACAACAACCTTTCCGACATCGTTGTCACCAACGTGGGTCAGGGTTTTTATCCGGCTGTTACCCAGACCGGAACTTTGGAAACAATCAAATCAAGAAAAACAACAGAAGCTGGTTTGTATTTGGTTAATAATGTCTCAAGCACAATTAATGCTTTAGAAATATCAGAAACTGGCACTTACAATGTTCATGTCCAAGACTATACTGGCGCTACTAATCTTATTAATTCAACTTTAAATTGGAATTCTCAGTATTGGACAAGGTCTGGCAGCGAAGACGGCGTAGTTAATAGAAAATACACTTATATACCCAAAGTAGTTAATTCTAGTGGTCAAAATATTGAAGGAGCTAAGATTACTTTAATAGACACTAACAATCAGATTGTTGTTGAACAAAAAACCGATGCCAACGGAGACATTGGAGAAAAAACAATTCTTACAGACACTTATTCTTACCAAGTTGGCACAACCACTCCAAGTGTTGTTACTAAAAATCCTTACTCCGCATATGTCAGAAGATACGGTTACGTTTTCTTAAAAGAAGTAAAAAGTTTTGCTGCTAGAACTATTGAAACAAAGCAGCTGGCCATCAACCCGTTTATCACTGAATCTAATGAATCGGTAGTTGCGGATTACACGGGCATTGCTATAGATTATACAAATAAAAAAGTTACAGTTAATCAAAATCATAATATCTCTGAATTATATGATTATCTCCAATACCATAATGCTACTTCTACGGGCTTGGCTTATGCAGAAGAAGTTCTAAAAACCGCTGATGGTACAAACCTAATTTTTGCTGATAATTGGAATTTAATTCTTGACGGAGCAAAATTAATAGGTGAGACAAAAAAGATTATTTTTGGAGGAACAGGCATCTTAACTCTTCAGAACGGCGGTTTCTTTGAAGATAATACCGGAGCAGTCTGGGAATCTTCAGGCGACACTTTTTACGCTTCCCATATCAGGCACACTGTCA
>CAZGIL010000063.1:0-2316 GCA_964526265.1 Candidatus Woesearchaeota archaeon | reverse complement strand
CTGGAGACACGGACCAGGGGGACGCAATTACGCCGGGGATTGTGTTGCCTGCGACGTGGTTCGGGACGAATCGTAAGAAACGGTTTCGCAAAGCCTATTTTGGCCTTGTCGGGGGGACGACCCCTGCCATAAGAGTTGAGACGGATTCGGGGAGCAAGACCTATACCATATCCGATTCAAAGGCAAATCTGACCAGGGATATGTATGGGAGACAGTGGGTTTTAAAGCTCCAAGATTTCGAGAGCTTAGACTTCGTGACTCTCTGGCCCGTAGTCCTTACAAGGTAAACCATGCCCAAATACGACCACGATAATTGGGGAGATATCGCCGACCACATCTTTGCCAAGGGCGTCATCACAGCCGTTGACTCAGAGAACGACACGGCAGACGTGACCGTCGAGGGCTACCAGAACGGCGCGGATATCCCTATCTATTATCATTGTGACCCCGAATCGGAAGAGCAAGCAAACGGATCTATCAAGGGAGGTGCGGCTGCCTTTGGGGTAGACGATGAAGTGATTGTCATGTGTACGACGGACGGGCACCCTGTACGGATTATCGGGTTCGTGGACGGAATCAAAGAGTGCGGAGGTGCGTATCTTGTCATATCGACCGTTTATTATAAAGAAAATGATCCAGATGCTTTTTCTTCTTTCTATGTCATATGGGATGTTGCCAAAGAAAAATTAGTCGATTCAATTACATTTGAAGGCGAAACCATCAGCTTTCCATACAAGGCGGCATTTTCTTTTTATGACATGCCAACGGGGGAAGTTGCGTCGTGGTATGACTATTATAATCAGACGCCAGACGAATATGGGAAATTCCCACACCAATATGACCCGTTTTACAGGTGGCTAAGATCGAGACCATGGCCTCCGGATGATGAAAGCCTTGTCATGAATCCTGACCCGGATCATATTGGATTCCCGGTCTGGCCTGTCATGGATGCAGTATTGTTCAGTGAAGTTGGGTATGCTGGTGCCTATTATAATGTGGAGTACCCGGATGCTGGGGCAGGTTGTGCTCCAGGCTGTATTTGGCTGTCTAAACTGTCTGGTGAATGTTCGGATGATACCGTGGATGAAGTCCTTGCAAGAGGCAAGCTGGGGGACGAACTCGAAATGGTTAATAAAGGAACGGGATCATATACCGCGACATGCGCTATCGGGTTTGGCGGTGATTTTCCAGGGTATACTGCGAGTGGAGCAGATGAATATTATAGTTCTACGACATACGAACTTGCAAGTGTTCCGCAATCATCTAATTTTTTTCAACATCGCAATCTTGTCAACAATACGGGTCCATTTGTAACTGCCACGATAGCACGGCTTTCCAATCCAAGTGAAATAGTGAGCGGATTATATCAACCAGAATTAACGACCCGTGTAGTAAGTGAAGAGCAAAGCTGGGAGGTATCCGGGGTTTGGGAAATGGGAGCAGGGTATTCACCTGGAACTGCCACTGGATGGGGTGGTAGTGCCTCTGGTTATACCACTGAGATTTTTGAATTTACCTTTGAAACTCCTTTGGGCAAACTTGACCCGATTAAAGTTGGGGGTTCTGGCATGACTACCTATGGTGGGAATGTTAATACTGGAGGATTTTCAGCAGAGTTGATCGGCGTAGTATTTACAGACAAGCTTGTCGTTACAAGTTTCGTAGAACCCCAATGGATAGGGGATTTGTTTCGGTGTATAAATAAGAGAAATAAATATTTTTGCAAGGTGGCACGTCATGGCGATGTAATGTATCAGATTTATTATTATTCTGCATATATACAGTCATACAATCAAACCATGGTCGATGGTTTGATTACTGAAAAAACCGCAGTTGAAACCGATGCGATGACTTCGCATTTAGAGGCGGTTAAATATTATCCCCAAAGAGACGCAATCTCTTTGAATCCTTTTACGCTGAAGGATGATCCTTTAGAAATGACGCCGGGCTCTCTTTCTGCTGCAATAAATGCCTTGGTTTCTGTAGCCGAACAGAATAATGCTCATGGTGTTTTATGGAATTTGGACGTGAGATTATTTCACTAAAAAAAACAAATTGAAAAGGTATTTCAAATGACCCAAATAGCTGAAAACGCACTCTGGTTTAAGCAGAAACAGCCCGTCATTGAGGAGTATCTGACCACTCACAAGCAGGCTGAGAATCAAGTGGCGGGGCAAGGGTTTCTGTATCGCCCCGGCTTCCTCGGTGAGCTATCCACCATGATTGAACGTGCGGCAAAGTCCAAGCTGTCTGAAATCAATTATGAAATCGTCAAGCAGGCCATTGAGCGTGAATTAGCCCAGACCGGCTTTGACT
>CAZGIL010000062.1:0-2337 GCA_964526265.1 Candidatus Woesearchaeota archaeon | reverse complement strand
CCTTTCTTCTGATTTTCTCTTAGTTTATCCAGAATTTCTGCCTTCCTTCTTAGTTCTTCTATTTCTACCTCTTCCATTTTAGTTAAAAAATAACCCAACTTAAATACCTTTTCTTAAGAGAATACAAAGACTTAAAAAGGAACTTTTCGGATTAATTTAGTTAGACATGGCGATTAAGAAAGGCGACGAAGTAGAAGTGGAATACACAGGAAGTTTTGATGATGGTACTGTTTTTGATTCTAGTTCTGGCAGAGAGCCGTTAAAATTTAGTGTTGGTGAAGGGATGGTAATTCCTGGATTCGACAAAGCAGTTATTGGACTTAAAATCGGAGATGAAAAAGAGATTAAAATTGAATCTAAAGATGCTTATGGGGAGAGGAATGATGCCTTAACAAAGAAGATACCTAAAGAAAGCCTTCCAAAAGGACAAACCCCTGAAGCCGGAATGACTTTGATTCTTCAAGCTCCAAACGGGCAAAAGATACCCGCACAGATTTCTGAAGTGAGTGATAAAGATGTGACCATCGATTTAAATCACCCTCTTGCAGGAAAGAGACTCAATTTCAAAATTAAAATATTAAAGGTAAATTCTGGAGAAAAGTAATACTTATAGAGATACAATGGAGGATAATACGATGGGAGAAGATTTCGAGAGTTCTGATAACGGTTCGGACAGAGAGATGCATAAGGCAAAGTGTTCGGACTGCGGAGCGGACTGCGAAGTTCCTTTTAAGCCAACCGAAGGAAAACCGGTAAGATGCTTGGACTGTTTCAGAAAGAACAGACCTGCAAACAGAGGACCGAGAAGATTCGGAAATAGTAATGGCGGATCAAGAGGAAACTTCAACAGAGGACCGAGAGAAATGCACGACGCTAAGTGCGCTGAATGTGGAAAGGATTGCCAAGTACCGTTCAAACCAAGTGGAGATAAACCGGTACTTTGTGGAGACTGCTACAGAAAAACTAAAGGTTTCGCTTAAATAAGCAAGACCAATTTAAATTTTTTATTTTTTATTTAATTCTTTATAATTATACCAAATTATAACGGCTACGGGTATAATGAATAGCCAATTAACCAAATAGGTTAGAGCTAAAAGTCCTAGTGCGACAAGAGAGAGGATTACAACTTTTGGATTGAATTTTGATTTCATTTGTTTAACTCCTTTAATAACTCTGGATGTTCTTTTATAGATTTCTCCCAGGCCCTCATCAAATTTGTTAAGGTTCCTTCCATCTCTTCTTCTAAATATTTTTCAAAATCCTCTTTTTTATTTGGTGCTAAATGGTGGCAATCAAAACATAATGTGATTAAGTTACCTAGCTCGTCCTTTCCTCCAAAACACAATGGACTAATATGATGAACTTCTAGTTTTTTCCCCGTGTCATCCTTAACTTTACATTTTTGGCAAGTAAAGTTATCCCTCTCAAACGCTTCCCCTCTCAAAGATTGATTTCTCCATTTCATAGTCTATCTAATGGAGATTTAACGTTTTTTAATTGTTCCTGACTTATATGGGTGTAGATTCTTGTTGTTTCTAGATTTTCATGGCCCAATAACTGCTGTATAACAACTAAATTTTCTCCGTTTTCTAAAAGATGGGTTGCAAACGAATGTCTTAGGGTGTGGGGGGTGACTTTTTTGTTAATCCCTGCTCTCTCCGCCGCTTTTTTTATTATAAGTTGTATATTCCTTGTGGACATTGGATTCTTTTCAGAGAATACGTAATTTCCAGGATGTTTTATAAGATATTTTGAGAGCTGCTTTGTCAAAGACTCTGCTATCTTAAAAATTCTGTCCTTACTCCCCTTTCCTTTCCTCACCCATCCGATAGATTGTTGAAAATCTAGCTCTTTTGGGGTAAGATTAACCAACTCCGAAACTCGAAGTCCGGAAGAATAGAGAAATTTAATAATTAACTTAGATTTTTGGTTTTTGGTTGAATCTATCAAATTTTTGACTTCTTGGACAGAAAGGACTTCTGGGAGCCTTTTTTCTTTTTTTGGTACTTCTAGTTTAACAAAAATATCTGGCCTGTCTACAACCCTCTTAAAGAAAAATCTTAGACTAGAAATTGCAAGGGCCCGAGACTTGTTACTATATTTATCAATTAGATTTGCCGAAAAACTCTTAACTTGATCAAGGGTTATGGTTTCGGGACTTTCGATGCTTTCCAGAAAGGGCTCAATAAAAAAAAGATAAGATTGAATTGTTCTCGGACTACAACCCTTAAGTTTTAACTCGGTTGTTGTTTTTTCTACGTATTTTAGGGCACTCTCTTTTTGCATAATCTATCTAAAAAAGCGAAGTTTTTAAGCATTTCGCCTAGTCTGTATTAG
>CAZGIL010000061.1:0-2359 GCA_964526265.1 Candidatus Woesearchaeota archaeon | reverse complement strand
TAGCTATACTTTATTCGAGGGTCAATCCAAAAATAAATAATATCCACAATTAAATTTGCAATTACTAAAATAAACGCATAAAGTAACACTGTTCCCATTATTACGGGATAATTTCGGTCAGTAACACTTTGTACAAAAAATCTCCCCAATCCAGGAATTGCAAATATTTGTTCTATTACTAATGTTCCTGTAATTAAACCTGCAAAAAGTGGTCCTAAAATAGTTATAATTGGTATTAATGAATTTTTCAGGACATGGTGGATTACTATATTCTTTTCAGAAACTCCCTTTGAACGAGCAGTTCTTATATAATCTTCACGAATTGTTTCTAACATACTAGCTCTAGTTAGCCTTGCTATTATAGCAGCACTACCAATTCCTAAAGTAAAAGCAGGTAAAATAGCTTGCTGCCATGTTCCCCAACGAGCTACAGGTAATATATTCCACTTTAATGCAAATATCCATATTAAAAGAGGACCTAAAGTCATGTGAGGAATTGAAACTCCTGATATAGCAAAAAACATACAAATATAATCCGTTAATGTATTTTGTTTAAGAGCAGATATTGTTCCTAAAGGAATTCCAATACCAATAGCAATTAAAAAAGCTAAGACTCCAAGTTGAAATGAAACAGGAAAGTGTTCTTTGATAATATCATTTACTGTTCTTCCTCTTACTAAATAAGATGGGCCTAAATCACCGTGAAGAACATTCCAGATATAAGTTTTATATTGAACTAAAAAGGGATCATCTAAGTGATAATATTTCTCCAGATTCAAAATAACCTCTTTAGGTAAAGGTTTTTCTGAGGTATCAAATGGGCTACCAGGTACTATTTTCATAAGTACAAATGTTATAAAGGAAATTATTAATAAAACAAGCACAAGCCACATAAACCTTCGGATAATATATCTAATAATACCCAATCTTTATCCCAACCTTTCATACCATAATAAAACTATTTCATAATAACTTCTCAAAATTAGTAATTTCCATTTTTAATATATTCGTCGTCATAATTCCTTGTAATAAACTGTAAAAATATCCGATAAATCAAGCTGCTTATTTTCCATTAAGTTAATCTCGGTACTTTACAAAATCGGGTAGCATTTCGCCAGATCTAATAATAGCATTGCATAACCTTTGGCGCAATTTCTTTTGTAATGATGCAAACTCTTGTAAACCAAAAAGGTTCTTCATTTGGAATTTATCAGATTCATTATCAAATAAAAAACAGAATTCATCGTCTCTTCCTACGCAATATGTATACCGCCTCGTTCTGATAGCACGATAAGGATGGTCTCCAAATCCGAATCTTGTTCTACCGATCCATTGTATTAAGGTTTCGTTTCGCATGGGGCCCTTAATGCCACATAAAGTGGCCGATATGTCTATTCCCTGTACTTGTGACGGAATAGGTATTCCACAAAGTCCTGCACAAGTTGGGAAAATATCGATGCCGCTTATAACATTATTATATGTTTCACCTGCGGGGAGCACTCCTGGCATACGCATTATCACTGGAATACGAATGGATTCATCAAACACAACCTGTTTATTATACATTCCTTGGCTACCTCCCATTTCTCCATGATCGGAAAAAAATATTACCAAGGTATTATTCGCCTCTCCTGTTTGTTCTAACCAATCAAGAATTCGTCCGATATTATCATCAAGATTAGCAATCTGACTATAGTATCCAGCTAACATCTTACGAGCTTCAGGCTTTATATCCTCCGGAACATTATCACGAAGTATAATATTTTTAGGATCAAACATTGATACATATTCAGGTGGTGCAGGATTACCGATTTTATTGTCTATACCATATCCTGGATGTGGCGCCTCTACACTCAGACAATGAAACCAAGGTTGTTTGTTTTGGCTCGCTGTTTCAGAAAGATACTTTATTGATAAATTTGTCAAAGCATCAGTTTGAAATCCTTTCAGTTCATATGGTTTTACCTGATCACCATGAGAATAGTAAGTTTTATAATAATTATTTGAAATATTAAATCCAAACCAGTCTTCAAATCCACCCCTTAATTTAGGATCAACCCAATAATCTTCACCACTCCAATGACCCGTTACCATATGAATACCATGCTCTCCACCCAAATGCCATTTACCAACCCAGGATGTACGATAACCTGCAGCACGAAAAACATGCGCAATCGTATTACGATCTGGCAAAAGTAAATCCCCGTGTAATCGTACACCATTTACGTGTGCATATTGCCCGGTTATAAGTCCCGCACGAAATGGTATACAAATCGGATATTGGCTAATTGCATTGGTAAACCGTACACCTTCACCAGCTAAACGGTCAATATTTTTAGTTTTTATATTTGGATCCTCA
>CAZGIL010000060.1:0-2376 GCA_964526265.1 Candidatus Woesearchaeota archaeon | reverse complement strand
GTGTTTGTAAATGTCTCTTTACAATTACCCCCAATTAAACCAGCAGTGATACAGAGCTTTTCTGTAACACAATTCAAAGAAACCGGACTAGGAATATTTGCAAATCCTCCCGTTGTTGCTCTGGTAATAACTGATTGATGGCATATTTCCTTATTAACATCTTGTGTGGTATAAATACTAACCAAAACAACCGCCAATAAAGCAAACCCTACAACCGCCAAAATAATAACTGCAAGCTGTGATGTTGAAATTTCTGCTTTTCTTTTCATTTAAAACGCCCCCCTCATAAGAGTTTTATAAATAAAAAATGCAGCAAACCCAGCAAGAAGAAAAACAACTATCCAAACAATTGTTTTAATCACTCCCGAATCAATCACTCCTCTTTTACATCTCATAATTAAAACAATAAAAGCTCATTAATAAATTTAACGAGAACTACTCTTTCGAAGGAGGAATCGCAAAGATAAAACCACGAGATTTAGGATCTAAAATTTCTCCATAAAAAATACCTATTGGAAGACTTTTATCCGAAGTATTTTTAAGTTCTATGCCCCCTGCAACATCTCCGGTACTCAGTCTATATCCCATACACTTTTCATCAGATATGTTTCCAGTTTTATTGGGAAAATATTTTGCTCTAAACTGAATTATAAAATTAGCCGCAGCCGAATTAAATTTATCGTTGTCATTCGGATAAATAACTTTTATTTTTTGAGAATCTAAATAATTCACATAAAAAGAGGTAGGTGAACCACGAGACGGAGTATCACTAACTGAAGGAAGAACAATTTCTTTAGGAACCACTAAATAAAATACGCTTCCAGTATGTGCAATAAAACCCTCTCTTCCAATAATCTTTGAAGACAATTTATGTGTTTTTGAATCATAAGCAATAACCATCTTTTCATTTTTTTTAATAAAATCTATTGAGACGGTATGACTTTCTCCTATCGGAAGGAGCAAATCTTCAGAATTCCTTACATCTGTTTCAAGTTTAGATTCTCTTTCACTCCCAAAATTATTTGGAGTTGTTTGTTCAGAAGGATCTTGTTCGGAAGTCTCTATTCTTCCCGAATCTTTTACTTCATTTATTGAACTTTCAGGTTTATCACAGGAAGAAACAGCCAAACTCCCCGCTAAAAGAGGTATTACAACCAACCTAGAAAGGAGGCTTTTCATAAAAATCCAAGAAATAACCCCTTTATAAATATTTTCCTAGATAACTATTCTTCGCTTAATGTAAAACTTTTTTCGCCATCCTTAACAAACTTTATACTAAGTACCTTATCAATTTCTATAAACGAATCGTCCTCAACTTCGACATTTATATCTCCTTTGAATTTAGTACACACAACCTTGGAGGTACACTTTTCTTTCTTTTTATATTTGCATATACAAAGACAGCTGAATCCACGAGTACAGGGGGGTCCCTTCCCAATCTCAAAAATCTCGGTTGTAGAAACAGAAAACAAATACCAATCTTTAGGATTAAAAACAAGTACTGTATGCTGGGATAAAGAATCGTAATTTATCACCGCCCCCTCTAATTCACTTAAGGTACCTTTTGCCTGTTCAAGTTTATTATTATCAATAAAAATGCCTGAAACTCTTACCGCAACATAAATTAAAATTATAAGTCCAAGAACCGCAAGAACAATTCCCAAAGTATCCCCTATAAGCCCTCTTTTTTTCATTCGGCTCCCTCCGCAGCAGAAGGGGTTTCTCCCTCTGTAACAGGAGTAACTTCCTCTGCGGGAGCAGGAGCAGCTTCCACTTTTGGAGCGGGAGGAATCACAAATCTAAAATGATCCATCTTTCTATTATTATCAACAAACTCGGCGCCATTTAAAGCTAGAACCCTTTCACAATTCTGTATTTCTTTTTTATGTTCTGTAGAACAACTTGAAATAAAATCAGAATCAAATACAAGGACTTTTTTATCCCCGTTGTTTTGTATTTGTCCTATGACATCATAACTAAAAACTCCAAGTTTAATCTCTACCGAAATGGGATTTTTATCATAATCCAACAAGAACCCGGTAGGGGGTTGCTCTTTAAGAGATTTACCTTTTTCCATAAACACCACATCACTACAATCATGCCCCCAGCAAGAATCATGATCGTTTACAAGTGCTTTAACATCAATACGTTCCCCATTTGGACCAACATAAGACTCGACATAACCCCCTTCTGGAGGATATAAATTTGGAAAAATATTTTTAAAAATTCTTGGAAGATTAATCTTGCCCATCCCTCCCAAAACCAAAAGCGCAACCAATCCCGCAATCGCAAGACCAATAAGGGCGGTCATTGCAAAAGACATAGCCTTTTTCTTTTTCATTAGGATCTCCCAAATCTTACAAACTCTTTAATATA
>CAZGIL010000059.1:0-2382 GCA_964526265.1 Candidatus Woesearchaeota archaeon | reverse complement strand
CTAAACTTTAATTGATTTTGTAACTACTATAGAGTTTATAAATCTTTGGATTTATGGTTTATAGTAAATAAAACTTATAAATATTATGAAATTGGACTCTTAAAATAGTTTGGTAAATGGGTGGATAGTAACTTAAAAGTAATAACAAATCAAAAAATTTAAAAAGGTTTCTTTCTTTAGTATGGGATGGCAACTGTAACAGATTTAAGAAGAAAATATGAGAATTCAATTTCAAAAATCTCTGATGAAGAAGTACAAGAACTGGCAAAGCTTGAGAAAAAGAAAAGAAAAGAGCTTGAGAAAGCAGCTAGAACTATTGAAAATTCATTCAAACTAGAAACAGGAAGAGTTAGAAGAATGTTAGATAGTGAAAGAGAAAGAAAAACAAAAGAATACCTTTCTAGTACTTTTGAGCTGATGTTAGACTCATTAAAACAGGATTATGCAACAATTCAGGAGAGGAGCGGAGACATTGAGCAAAGAGAAGGTTTTTTGCAGCTTAGTTCTGACGAACAAGATTCTGTAGCGGGTATATGCACGGACTTAAAGACAGCAAAAAGTCCTGAAGCGTTAGGTTTAGCGAGAAAAATGATTGAAAGGATGCCTGAAAAGATACAGCAGGCAGTTAGTATTTATGAGAGTCATGATTTTAAAGAAAAGGTGGTTACTTCTTATATTGCTTATTCAAACGATAGAGGGTTTTGCTATTTTATTACTCCTGTTGATGGAAAGGAAAATAAAACTCTTGCAAAAAATTTAGAGGATCGCGTAATTGAAACATTCCAGTATGATGGTGGTTCAATAACTTTGGATTGCAGTGCGACGGCTATGCCTGACGGCACTTTAAAAGCGTCTACTAAAAAAATAAAGTTTGAAACTGATTTTGATGAGCATCACGAGTTTTTAGTGTTTAAGCTAAAGCCTCATGCCTCTGATAACGCCCAGGCGTTAGCAATGGCTATGATTGGTAAATTGAATAAACTTCAGCCAAGCACATTTAAAAAAACTGGTCTTACTCATAAAATTGAGGAAATTGATATAGATGTAGCTGACTATTTTACAAGTGAAAAAACGACTTCTAATTATGTAAGCATTGAACAAGCGGCGCGTCTCCTCAGAAAAAAGGGACCTTATGCAGGAAGAGTAATTAAACAACTTGCAACAAAGGGGATATTGAAAGAAAATTCTGACGGAGAGATTGACGTAAAATCTGTAATGAAATATGCAGAAACAAACGGAATTCGTCCTGTAAAGCTATTAACGAGGGGACAAAAAGTAGCAAGTGACGAGGGTGTAAAAGGAGAGATTTATCAAAGATTAAACCATTACGGGGAGACACTTACAATAAATGACTATATGGCTGTTATGGGGATTGAATCATGGCCCGGTGCAAAAAGGCAAATTGAGAGTATTAAAAGTGCTTTTCAGGAAGGGGAAAAGAAGGCATGGCAGATTCCAAAAGAGGGAGTAGTGGATTTTTTGGGTAGCCATTATTTTTCAGGAAAGAGATGGTATAAGAAAAGAGACTGATTAATTAGCAAGAAAATTTAAAGTTTTTACTAGAAGTTTTATTCTCAATTAATGGATAGATTTCTATTCTTTCAATTGGGCTGAGGAGGGTTGTACTCTCCAGGGTAAATGTCTTTTCCTCTCCTTGAGCAATTCTTCCAGATCTTTTCACAGATTCTATGCTACCTCGAGAAAGCAGCAAAAAATCTAATCCATCAATGTTTCCCTTATTGAGTATAAGATTTACTGATGCATGGTTGCCAGAACAGGTTAGATTCAGAATTGTTAGATTGAAAATTTCATATTCTGCTAAAAGTAATTCAGGTTCATAATTGGAATAATTATCTAAAATCTTTTGTAAGCAATTTTTATATCCTTCTTCAGTATGCTCTTTTCTGCAATTTATTGTTTGTGAATTAATCTGGACTGCATCTGTTCCAATTTTGTCTGAAGGAGAAATGAACCCTTGTGCAATCTTGCTCCATTCTTGATTACAAGAATCTGTACATTCAGCCGAGGCTTCTGAATAATAAGAAAGATCTCCATATTCTTTTCTTACTCCTTCAGAATCAAGATTTTCCATACCACTTTTATTAATAGGGTATTGTTCATGAGGGCAGGATTGATAACACTTAGTCAAGCCAAGATTTAATTTTATAGATTTTTCTTCAAGATTCTTATCTAAGTTATTAATTATCAAAAAATAAGAAAAACCAAGGACAATGAGGATAACAATCCCGAATGCAATAAAAAGCCATAGATGACTTTTCTTTTTTAATGGGTTGTCTACAGATTGCTGAGAACTATAAATCTCAGGATTAACCTCATTTTCCATCTTATAAATATAATTAGTCTCTTAATAAACATTTACCC
>CAZGIL010000058.1:0-2493 GCA_964526265.1 Candidatus Woesearchaeota archaeon | reverse complement strand
CACCCTTCATCTTTTGTATTAGGATATCAGGATAAAAAAGTAATTATTTCATCAGAGAGAATCTTGTGGCTAATCGAAAATTATCCTTTGTCACATTTCCAATACCAGACAGGTGCTGGAGGTGTATTACATCGCCACAGGGGAATTCCGGAAGGCCGGGATCCTTTGAGGACACCCGGGATGCTCCCGTCTGCTTAATTTATATAATGTGCTGGAACAATTACACTTAATAGGGACGGGGAAGGAGTCGGCCGGATTGGGTATCTTTGATAAGATTCTCCATCATGAGAAGGATACAAAAGACCAGCCGGCAGCTCATTATGCAGATAAACCCGCATACCACGCACTCGGGGCATCGACAGGGGCTCTTGAATACGACCCCCAGAGTGTCACCTTCTGGATACGCAAGGGGCATAACCATTGTTCTGTCGGCGAGAGCAACGAGGCGCTCACCTGTTACGAGAAAGGGCTCGCAATCGAGCCTGACCATGCTGACCTCTGGGTCCACCGGGGGATTGCGCTGGGAAACCTCGGGAAATGCACAGAAGCCATTGCATCGTTTGATAAAGCGCTGGCGCTGGACCCCGCGAATGTGAATGCAGCGATCAACCGGGGAGTTGCGCTCGGTGCAATCGGAAAGTGCGAGGAAGCACTGGGCGCATTCGATTCAACACTTAAAGGCAATCCGGATAATGCGCTGGCGTGGTACAACAAAGGTGTCGCCCTCCTCCTGCTTGGTAAACAAAGCGAGGCAACGGGGGCGTATGAAAAAGCATTTGAGATCAGCCCTGACCTCCCGGTCATTCCGGAAAATATCCTTACCATGTTGAACAAGAGTGCAATTCTTGAAAACATCGGAAAGAACGAGGAGGCTTTGCAGGTTCTCGACCAGGCGCTTTCAATAAACCTGAAGTGCACGGAGTGCTGGATACGCAAAGGCAGGATCTTCAGGAAAATCGGGAGGTACAAGGAGGCGATCTGGGAGATTGAGCGTGCCATCGCGGTTACTCCTCACGATACTGCTGCTCTCGAAGAACTCAGGATAACCCTTATCGGGCTGGGAAAACTGGAAGGAGCGATATGGGCATTTGAAAAAGCGATCGAGCTTGACCCAAAAGACCCTGAGGCGTGGTGCGGAAAGGGAGACACGTGTTTCCAGCTCAACAACCCGACAGAAGCACTTTTTGCATTTGAAAAAGCGCTCGCGCTCGATCCGGACAATGTCCCGGCACTTACCAGCACAGCGGATATCTACCGGAAAACCGGGGAGCATGAACTTGCAGTTGAGAAGTATGATGCTGTGCTTGATATTGATCCATCGCGTGCCCATTGCTGGTATCACCGGGCGATCTGCCTCCAGACACTCGAAGACTACAAGGAAGCCCTGACATCGTACCGGAAGGCGATCTCACTGGGGCTTGATGAAGCCGATGTGTATTACGGTGAGGGTGTCGTGCTTTCATGCCTTTCGTGGCACCTTGAAGCATGTGACGCATTTGCAAAATGCCTTGGGAAAAACCCGAAAAACGCGGTTGCATGGTACAACCTTGGAGTAGTCCTTGAGAAGATAGAACGGCATGAAGAGGCACTTGCCGCGTATGACCGTGCAGTTGCCCTTGACCCTGCAAGCGTCTCTTCCTGGTACAACAGGGGCGTTGTCCTCGAGGCACTGGGAAGGGATGAAGAAGCAATAAAAGCATACGACCATGTCCTGTCAATTGATCCCCGCAACGAACATGCCATTTATAACAAGGGTGTCGCACTCGAACACCTTGGGAAAGAGACAGAAGCAGTCCACGCCTTTACCCGGGCGATCGACATCGATTCCCGGGACAAGGATGCCATCCTTGCAAAGGGGATGGCACTGGAACACCTCGGTAAATTAGACGAGTCCTTACACTGCTATGACGACTCCCTGTCCCTTGACGAAAAGAATGTCTGTGCCTGGGAGCATAAGGCAGAGATCCTCGAGAAAGAGGAGAAATATTTCGAAGCGGCGGAGTGCTACGAGCGGGCCCTCTCCCTTGACCCGAATCTTAAGGAAGCCCGGGAAGGGGTGAGCCATCTCCAGCCATCCCTCACCATCATATGCAAAAAGACCCAGAAAAACCCATCGGGATGGTTTACCATGGAGATACTTTTTAAAAATACCGGTAAGGCGTTTGCTTACGATGTTTCCCTGAGTATCCCTGCCTGTGAGGACGTAAAAATTCCCAAAACCTTCGTCGTTGCGAACGGGCAGGAGAAAAGCGTGGTCGTCCATGTGCTGCCCGGGGTAAAATGCAGGGACAAAGTTGAGATATGCACTCTCTACCATAACGGCATGGGCAAAAATTTCGAGCAGAAACTACCTGTCCCGCTTGTTGAGCAGGACGGCGGGGAACAGCCAGCCCCCCGGTAATTGATATTGTATATCTCTTCGGATGCAATTTTTTAAAAAAAGATGCCGGTTTGCTTTATCTGATTACCGATCACGGATCACTGCCGAGATCA
>CAZGIL010000057.1:0-2510 GCA_964526265.1 Candidatus Woesearchaeota archaeon | reverse complement strand
TCTTCCCTTGCTTCGTCATAGGCATGATCCACACTTCCCATATCACTAAAGTCTTGGAATATTGCTTCCGCTGTTTCCAGATAGTCGCCTTCCAATTCAATACCATGCCCAGTAAACCAATCTAAGAACCAAAACTCGATTTTATATGGATGTTTGCCGTAGTCTACATAAAATCGAATCTCTTCTGACGGGCCACCCCAAGAAATCTGATATCGGAAGTACCCCCGCTCTTGGTCGTTAAAGGTGTCTGGTGCAACATAATCAAAGGATAGCCCATATTCATTCCTGCCTGTATAGATGGCTTCATAAATATCATCCTCTGTCATGTCTTTGGTTATTCCAAAATCTTCTGCAATTTTCCAATTTTCATCATCCCATTCCTCTGGTGAATCTGAGTTATACAAAAACTCAAGATCTTCCATCCTACTGTTCATGGACTGTTCTGCTCTTTCCTGAATGTCTTTTTCTTTACTCATTTTTTACCCTCCTTTATATGCTAAATTTGCCGTTTAAAAGCCCTGAAATAGTCCTGTAATGCCTGTTAAGATTAAAAGCATAGTCTGATATGCCTTTGCCCTTGTCTGACGATTCTGAAGGGTTTCAGGCTATCCACTCATTTTCTGGAGGTGGTATAGTTACATCTAACCAAAGGGCATCACAGTACGTTCCGGCTGCTGTAAATGTAAGAATTGTGGAATCTTCAAATTTAATTTCAAAAGTGAAGTTATTTGGAATTCGTATTGCGGCTGTTGCTTTCCCTTTAATCAAATTAATATATACTTCTGGATCATTTTTAATTTGTGCTGCTTCCATAATTTTACCTCCTTTCCTTGAGAATTTTATGATTTTGTTTACGATGCTCCAAGCAGACTTCCACAAAGTGGGCAGTATCCATTACCGTCTCCGTCCACATAGAGCTTGCCTTTGCCTCTATCCTCTTCATTCATGGAAATTTCGTAGTCCTCTAAATTATGATACTGGTCGTCTGGTTCCCAACTGTATCCTGCATCATATGAATTCCAAAAATGAGGATCATTAGCTCTTTTAAATCCTTCAAATTCAAGCTGGTCTGGGTCTACATCAGATCGTTCACAAGAGATGGTAATTTGAGCATCATCAAATAGATCCCCATACTCACACTCTTCAAATACTACTGGTTTTGTGTATCCTCCTCTTACGTCACACCCGTTTTGAACTTGGAGCAGTACATAAGTACTGTTATCCAGAGAGAATCTGGTATACTGGATAACTTGGGATAATGCACTTTCTCCGTTGTATGTATTAATTGTGTCCACATCTTTCGCCCCAATCATTTCCACAAAGTCTTGCACATTTTCAAACCAACTATTATCCTCATTTTCTGGTTTGCTTGAGAATTTATTGAACTTGTCTGTCATTTCTTCATTATATTCCAATCGTTCTGCCAACCAATGATATAGATTATGAGTTGCTTCTATTCCATGTTCATCAAAGTTGAGGAATACTGCTGGCTCATTTTCAAAATCTCTTTCCTGATTTCGTTGCCAATGCCTACCATATGCACCTCCAGAATCTAACATATGGATTCCTGTATTCTCCTTTAACATTTCAGCCAACTTTTTTTCTGTTTCGTTCATCATTTTTCTCCTTTCGATAAAATTGAATTGTGTATAGCCCAACTGATCCAATAATCCAACCATTCTCTAAAAGTTTCTCCGCTTTGGCGAGACCCTCTATCTCCTTTCATTTAATTGAAATATTTCCATCATCCACAAAACCAGTGGACCCATACACATCGTTCATGCTATATGATTGAGTTATGTCTGGCGTTATTCCGATGGAGTCATACTCAGTCTCTCCATGCAGCGGCAGAACCATGTCTCTATACGTTCTTTTTTCAAAGACAGAACCAGACCCCGAAAAAGAAGAGAAAAATCCAAACTGAGTTCCTTTTGGAATATGTATTGTGTTGCCTGTTTTAATATTTTCCTTTAATTCCAAAGCATTTTCAATATCAGTTCTGAAAATAAAACAGAACAACGATCCTCCATAGGCCCCATTATAAAATTCCCACATGTAATCATCCTTTTTTACACCAGACTTTACCCGCTTGTAAACTTCTCCAAGATATGATTCTGGTTCGAGTTTGTCAAAAGAGTTGGCGCAGTCATAATTGCTGTAAACTTTTGCCAAGCAAACTACATCTGGAAGGTTAGATAGGAGATTTTTCTTATTCATGTCTATTGAAATATGCTCCAACGAGAATTCTGCTATCTCGTCTTGGTCATACCCTTCCCATTCTTTTTGTATTTCTTGAATCAGGTAGTTTTCCATATCACAGGAATATTCAATATTATACTCCCATAAGTCATCTATAAAATCATTCATCCCTTTTTCCAGAATTTCCTCGACTGTGGATTTGTCGAAGTCTGCTGAATTCCAGTCCATCTTTGGCTGATTGTTTTCAATATACTCCTTAATTTCCTTCTTGACTTTTTTGGTAAGTTTTTTCATGGTTCTTCTCCTTTCAT
>CAZGIL010000056.1:0-2539 GCA_964526265.1 Candidatus Woesearchaeota archaeon | reverse complement strand
CCCCGAGCGTTGCGGCGGCGATCAGTGTCTGGATATATTCAAGGGCATCCTGCGATCGGATCGGTGGGAATGACACTTCGAAGTCGTCACTCTCAAGGATCGTCTTGAAGATGATCTCCAGCGCATCGGTCCACATGGTTTGCCGCTCCTCGGTGAGGGTGAGGAATGGGCCGGTAAGCTCTTTCGCAGTCGCAAGGTTGCCCGTCGATGGATCGCCCGTAAGCAGGGTTTCCGGCACTCCGGCGGATGCGCAGATCATGTTCAGGAAATACCGACTATCTCCCGGCCCCACAATCTTGTTACTCCCAGCATCCACTACTTTGAGATCGTTGCCCTCTGTGGATACGATCATGGACCCTGCCGGCTGGCTCTGGAGCGGCGTGCCCATGTAATTGGTATCGCCTTGGAGCTGGGCTTTGAGCGCGTTGACCTTGCCGCTCCCTCCGACGGTTGTCATGGTATGGGTATACTTGCGGAGTGCTGAGACGATGGCGGCGAAATCTTCTAGGAATTTCTCATGAGGTTTCGCCCACCGGCACGTAGCGACGAGCTCGGAAAGCGCGAACTTCTGCTTGATGCCCTTCTTCGCGGCCATGTGGTATACCACAATATCCTTATCGACCTCATAGGACATGCCGAGATACTGGAGCTTAGTTTTGCTGGATGGGAAATCTCCTTTCTGTGCAAATACTGAGGGATACGCCATCTTGTGCATCCGATTCTTGTCGTCGAGCCATGAACGGAGGTAGAAGATCGGGCGGCTTGCATCCTCGGAATCCAGCACGATATCCATAATCTCATACGCGGACCATGCCCGGACCTGCTTCTTGTCTTTCCAGATGGCAATGAATACATTCCCATCCCGCTGCAGGCTGCCGTCAATCTCTCCGATTGCCTGATGCGAGAAGAACGCCTGCTTGTTGAGCGGATCTTTCTGGATCTCTTCGACCTCCGGGATATCTGAGGTGACCGTGAACCCCCGGGCAAAGGTGAACTGTGTTTTGACATCGACAATCCTTTTGATCAGCGGGTTGTAGACATACATGAAATTGGCGATATCGGCGTAGATGTCGATAGTCTCTTTGGTCATGTACCGGAACTGCGGGGCGTTTGCTCCAGAGGTCCGAATCCAGAGATAGTCCCGGTCGATGCGGTTTGCCCAATCCAATCCCGCGTATCCCTCTTCCATGCGCTCGTCAAGGCGCTGCTCCATTTCGAGTTGCAGGTTATTGACCTTGGCAATCAGGGCTTCGTTCATCCGCAGGAGATCGGGGGATGCTGCGGGAGGTTTGCGGGTCATTTTTCACTCCGGGGGTGGTATTCAACATCAAGTCCTACATCCTTTAACCTTGATCCAATACAATCAAAATTTGTTTTTTCCGCATGATCCATTAGGCGGATTATAACCTCCTCAAAACTCTCTTGGAATAACCCGAAGTGGGCCAATCGTGCTTTCGTATCCTTTTTGATACCGATTGAAGATTTTTCGTTCATTGCACCCACCGCCCGCCGTCAAATTTACCGGCTGCCGGCTTGTCCTGCGTGATCTGTTGCTGGTCCGGGGCTGGTTGTGGTTTCTTTGCCATCGCTCACACCTTTACAATTTCAATCCCTGCAATCGTCGGGGGGGATGCTTTCCGCGCAATTTTGCTGACTTTTCCAACAACGAATGATTGATCAATCCCCAAACACCCGATAGTTATAGTAACATCGCCAGATCCTGATCCATAATATCCAGTTCTACCGTAAATGTATATCGTGGTAACAGGTTCGATTGAAATCCTGATTCCCACTATGGATCCCGACTGGTGGTCGATAATATATTCCTGTCTTGAAAAATCTGGGAGTGTGAACCGTTTTGGGATGTATCCACGATTCCTTTCAGGCGTCGGATTAATTAACGGTGCGTGATACCCAACACACACAATCCGCTCATCATCTGGAATAATACGACCGAGAGCCATGATCACCTCACCGAATCCGCCAGCAGTTGCCGGGTATCGCATGAATCTTGGTGCGACAACAACCACCGGTATTTGCCCGCCGGGATAACCAGCGTGATCGTCTGCTCAGTACTTAGTCGTTCCGGGATGAGCTCGATCAGCCGGGCAACCGTTGTGTTGTAATCCGGGACTTTGAGCATTTCCTTGAGCTCATCGAGCTTGGCTTTTGTTTCCGGTCGGATCTTGATGGTGGTCGCTGCCTGCTCCTCTATCGCGATAACGGGTTCTGCCTGCTGTACGGGTTCCTGCTTCTTTACCTGCTGTTTTTTCGCTGCCATAATCATAATCTCCTAAAATTCATTCAGATCTTTTCCAGAATACTCAATTCTCTCAATAAAGAATGCGCAATTGCCGCCTTCGTTCAATCCTTTCATCATTACCGCAACTGCTTTGTTCCGGATCTCCAATGTGGGTGTTCGCGCATTCATCAAATCTTCATCGAAGAAGTCGATCTTAACCGTTACAGAAATCATTTTTCAAATCCTCAAATCTCGTAATCGTCATGCAATACGTAGACGCGCTGGTGCTTTTGATCA
>CAZGIL010000055.1:0-2552 GCA_964526265.1 Candidatus Woesearchaeota archaeon | reverse complement strand
GAGTTCCGTCTACTCCGGTATCTGTCACTGCAATAATAATACTATTATCACCTGTTGTTATATTCCAGGCTTCTTCTGCCCCGGCTAATTGGGGAGCCCATTGTCGATTGGTATAACCGGTATCGTTGGGAACCAAATCCATATAATATATTCTATTAGGTTCCACATATTCCAATCCCTCAAGTTCTTCCAAAATCTGAATTGCCCCGGCAACTGATACCCCGGATTTTAATTTTACCCTGATAACAGAAACCTGGGGCAGCATTTCAATTATTGAGCCTCCAACCTCTGCAACTATTTTTTCTACATCCGCTCCCGGTGAGATTTTAATCAACACTTCCTGTTCAACAAATTCAGTAATTCCTCCGAACTCAGGTGGGTTAACTGATACTTCTCCCGTATTATCAGTACCGGGTATTACTCCTTTTAAAAAATTACAACCCGCCAAACCCGCCAATAGAAGGCAAATTATTACTGATATTATAATTATGCTTTTAAATAATATGTTTTTATTCACTAACTTATACTCCTTATCCTAAAGTATTAAAACGTTAAATTCAATCAGATCACTCAGATTTAGTAGTAAATTCAAAAGCGCCATTTAGTGCACCAGTTCCCGCTCCTGCAACAGAAATAGCACGGTATGCAGGGAACGTAGAATAAAAATCATCATAGGCAGTAGCATAGCTCACATTCCATTCATAAACTTTTAGATACTGCAAAGGTTCACCATCGTAGACCCAAGAGGTTATATTATTTGCTTCGCCCTCCAAGGTGTAATAACTATCATTTTTTCCTCCAATATACCATTCATAAAGCTGCTGTTTCCCTACTATTGCTATTGGTTGCCACTGCAGGGTGGGAGTTAAACTCACTCCGGTAGCACCATTTTGTGGACTTACTAAATTAAGATTGAATTTTGCTAAGGGAGTTGTCCATTCAGCAGATGATTTTACACTTTCACCAAAACTGTTAAAGGCTGAAATCTTATAGTAAGTCTTCTTCCCTACGCTTAATCGTGGATCCATATCGAGAAACGCAGGCTCTACGGTAGAACCAATGTATTGATAAGCGCTTTCACCTTCAAATTCTCGATATATTTTATATCCTGTCGCACTCGCAACCTCATCCCATTTTAAAGATACGTAAAGATTGGAATCAGGATCAGCAACTTTAATTACTGCGTTTAAATCTATATTCCTACCTTCAGGCAAATTAATAATATTAGGATCTTCCTTGGTGCCAATCCTATTAAACAATTCATTACTTTCCCTGCTAAAGTAACCTATTTTCTCTCCCAGGGTAACCGATAGGGGCCATAAAGAAGTAGGTGTCGCCGGCACAGCTCCGGAACCTCCGTTATTTATAGTAACATTTAAAGTAAGTTGTGAGCGGTTATAATTCATATCATAAGCCACAATTACAATTTGGAATTCACCGTCCGGAATAGATGTGGTATCAATTGGACCTAAAACAATTTCATCACTATTATTACTCACAAATTCATATTCAAATTGAAAAGGAACATAATTAAATCCTACAAAGATATATTTAATATCTGAGGCATCAGCAACTTGAGCTGAGCAAGTTACCGTACCTGAAAGAGTATCATCATCTGTAATTTCGGTAGTTGAAATAGTTGGAGGATCAATTTCCCATGTTGGCACATTGACTTCCTTTTGTATAAAGTCTACCGTGGTAGTTTGGTCTTTGATTATAGTTATACTTTGCGCCTTACTGGTCGCTCTTCCTGACTGAGTAACAATAATATCATGAGTGCCAACCGGTGCCTTATCTATTATATAATATCCTTCCGCGTCGGTGGTTGTGCTTATAGTGGTACCAACAACTGTAACAGTACTACCCCCAACTGCCGGACCCGTCGCGTCAGAAGTTACGGTACCACTTATGCTTCCAGCATAAGATACTGTAATAGTAAAGTTCTGAGTATCGCTTTCAGCCGGAGAACCGTTATCAAATACTGCTACAGTAACACTATTATCTCCAATTTGAGTAACGGTGGGAGTCCAATTTATTTCACCGGTTGCAGAGTCAATAGTCATTCCCTCAGGGATGCTACCGGTTAGAGAATAAGTTAGTATATCCCCAACATCGGGATCAGTGGCGTTTACATTATAGATATAGGGTGTATCCACAAATGCAGAAGTATTGGGAGTGGAAATTATAGTAAGGGAATGATTTATAAATGGGAATATCCATCCGCAGCCGGAAAAAATGATAAAAACTGCAAGTAACAAAATTAAGATACCTAATTTTAACGAGTTAGTAGATTGTATAATAAGCCTCCTTCTAATTTTTCTCTTTAATAATTTATTAAATATTTTTGATTCATACGAAATTAGTTTTTTACAGTTTTAAACCTTCCGATATTAAAGTTTTAATAAACTCACAGATTAATAATCCACATTATTCATGTGAAAAAAGCCGGTAGTCTAGCGATCGTGATAGATATTTTAGATCCATAACTTTGCGCCCTACCCTTTCGGATAGTTTGCCTTTATCAGCTTTTGATTAACCGGATATATTATTTT
>CAZGIL010000054.1:0-2592 GCA_964526265.1 Candidatus Woesearchaeota archaeon | reverse complement strand
CTTATTTGTTAATGGCCAGAGTTACGGCCAGTACTATTTTTGTAAAATAGAATACTGCGTATTTTGAAAGGCTTAAAAGAGAAATTTAAATCTTTATCCTTGACAAAGAGCTTGGCTAACTGTAAAAAAAAGAACCCGGTAATCGATATCTGTGAAGACTGACACCGAGAATCCTTTTAAGCTCTTTAGAATCTTCCGCGGAAGATTAAGATAGAACAAACTCTTAAGACAATTGATATCAACTTGCTGATCATATTCTAATCAGCGGGAGTGAGTATTTTAGCTTTGTTGATAAGATTTGTATTTTTAAAGAGGATTATTCATGAACAGATGTGATGTTGAAGAATTACATTTTATTACATATATCGAGAATGTTCCTTCAATTCTAAAGAGAGGGATATTATCGCATAATATATCACGAAACATTAATTTTCATGATATATCCGAAAGCGGAGTACAGGAATTAAGAGCCAAAAAGAAAATTCCTGGCACAAATAGAAGCTTACACGATTATGCTAATTTATATTTTGACGCACATAATCCTATGCTAAGCGCGAGAAGGTCAGAAAATGATAAAATATGCGTCCTTAGAATTAAGAATATAGTTTTAAATATCGATGGTGTAATAATCACTGATAAAAATGCTGCAAGAGAATGTTGGTTTAAGACTGTCGATGAAGGCTTACCACTGTTAAATAAAGATGAAATTTATGCTACTTTTTGGATTTATGATAATCCGATTAAACAAGATAAACATAAAGGTATAAAGTGTGCGGAAGTTTTATTTCCAGATTGCGTTCATCCAGACTACATTATTGGCGCATACGTTGCAGATAGCATAGCCTTTGAAAATCTATGTAATTTGTCGGATATTAATGTTATAATAAAAAGTGAGTTATTTTTTTAGGAGAGAATATTATGAAAATTTTAATTGGTAATATGTTTAATTCAAAGACGCAAACACTTGTTAATACAGTGAATTGTGTTGGAATAATGGGAAAAGGGATTGCTGCGGAGTTTAAAAAGCGTTTTCCTGAAATGTATAAGGATTATTTAACTCGTTGTGAAAGAAAAAATGTTAAGCCAGGGATACCATATTTTTTTAAAAATGGACTTTTCCCTCCTCAAATAGTCAATTTTCCCACAAAAACACATTGGCGGGCAGCTTCTCATATTGAAGATATTGAAAAAGGTTTAAAAATATTGTCTGAAAAGTATAAAGAGTGGAATATTAAATCTATAGCAATTCCACCCCTCGGCTGTGGTAATGGCCAATTGCTTTGGGAATCAGTAGGTCCACTTATTTATAAATATGCTTCCAAGTGGGATATTCCTGTGGAAATCTATGCGCCATACAATACTCCTCCAAAGCAATTAAATATTAACTTCTTGTCAGAAGAATCCAATTCGAAAAGAACATATTCAGGTATGAGAATATTACAAAAATTAAATCCCGCATGGGTAGCATTGGCTGAAATTGTAAATCGTATTGAACAACACAAATATCATATGCCGGTAGGTCGTACTGTATTTCAAAAAATTGCCTATGTTGCTACCACACTGGGATTACCAACAGGATTGAATTATGTAAGAGCATCTTTTGGTCCCTATTGCCCTGAATTAGATAATGTAAAGAAAAGATTGGCCAATGAGGGATTAATTCAAGAACAGAAACTAAAGAGAATGTATAGAGTCCTTCCAGGATTAAATTATGATAGTGCTCGGGATAGATATCTTGGAGATATTAAAAAATGGGATGATATAATTAACAAAACAACCGATTTGTTTTTACGTTTAAATACACATAGGGCAGAAGTTGTTACGACAGTTTTGTTTATTGAAAAAGAATTCAATAAAAAAGGCGATATATCAGAACAAGACGTGTTTAACGAGGTCATGAAATGGAAACAAAAAAGAAATCCACCTTTAGATAAAGATGATGTTGCAGAAACGATCCGCAATTTAGGTGTTTTAGAATGGTTACATCTGAAACCTTCCCACGGATTGCTGGTTAATCAAGCTAATTTTTGATTATAAAGTTGAGCTGACAGGAGATGTTTGTTCTTTTTCAGAAGGAGGTAGAAGGAGATCAGGTGTTGTCTTGAAAGTCAACCCACAAACTCTCCCTAACGAGAAGAACAAGGGGACGGTTCTCCATTTCTATTTACTATATTAAAACCCTTTATTTGTAAGGGTTTTAGACCCCCTTCAGGAATGCCCTAAAAATGCACGGAGAGTGCCTTTAAACGCACTTTAAATTTCGAAAAATCAGCAATTACGACCCCCATTTTTGGCCTATTTTTACCTCCCCAAAATCCTAAAATCCTTATAAATAGCCACTTTCAGATTTTGAGGTGATGGAATTTTAGTTAAAAAAGTGCCATTTTTGAGGGGTAAAGTATCAGTTAAGGCAAAATTTACTCGTAGAAGTAATCCTCGCATTATTCTCTTAAAACCCTTATTTTACAAGGCTTTCAAGAAGGTATTTTCCCACAAATTTTACACATTTTCCCCACTACTCCATCTCATCCAATACAGGAAGCATAGGGGTGCCAATTTGCGTGTAGACGCAAATAGATCATACAAATAAAA
>CAZGIL010000053.1:0-2710 GCA_964526265.1 Candidatus Woesearchaeota archaeon | reverse complement strand
TGAATTCCTTCAAACTCTCATCCCTCCGAAAATCGTGGAGGTCGTGAGGGAATTACCGGTCGAAAAGATTGTGGAAAAACCCGTTTATATCGACCGGCTCGTAATCCCGACCATGGCATGGGATAAAATCATCCCGGAAGAGTCCATGGAAGACTGCGTGAAGCGCCTCAATGCAGACACCGGCTCGATGTGCGATTTCATCCGGGCGCTTGAATTCCACCTTTTCCAACGTATTAAGACCGTGACTCGCGGGAATGAGGTCTGGAAACCCGAGACTGCATGGCAGAAAATGCAGGGCGACTGCACCGAACGATCACTTATTGCTGTCGAGATGCTCCGTATCAAAGGCATCAAAGCGAAGGTAATCCTTGGGTACTCTCTCGAAAACGACGGCACGAAATTCACCCATGCCCGTGTCAGGATTGAGGACCCTGTCGATTGTGAGCCGTCCGGTGTGCTGCACTTCGAATACGATCCGAATCTGAAAATGGGGGAGAGGGTGGTCGGGTGATAAAAGAAGACCTTTTCTCGCTCATTGCGGCGAAGCAGGCACAGGCCCTGGGCGTGGGACTCAAACCCAAGGGCATCCTGGTCTCGAACGAGGATTATGACATGCTGAAAGATGAATTCAGAAAGGAAGGAATCAATGCCAATCCCGACCGGCTCATGGGCCTCCCGCTCTATACTCCGGACCCCGACCGGGTCAGCAGCCGGACCGGGCAGCCCAAAGAAGTGATGGTATTAATATGATGGATCTCGAACAGGCAATCAAGACGCTGGAAGATCTCCGGAGGAACGACCCGGTAGTCCAGCGCGGACGGAATGCGGAACTCACTCAATCCTTCAAGGTATTCTGGGACTCCCGTCCGGACGAGGCAACATATTCGAAACATACTGGTGGACTCCTCATCACGCCCACACTGCTTTACTACATGGTGGAGCACCCCATCTGGATGCGGAGACCGGATGATCCCCCGGAACCGGCATCAGCGCCAGAACCCGCACCCGCCCCAACAATCCCCGCCACGGAACCACAGGTACAGAAGAAAGAGCAGCCAAAAAAGGACGGTGGTAAACATTCTCACCGATGATTTCCAGCAGCTGGCCGACCGGTACCTCATCGCCATCAAAAGAATCCGGCTCATCCGGAAGGATGGGGCAGACATCATCATTACACCACAACCCGGGAAACCACAGGGGCCCCCCCACATCGCGGTGTTCCGCGACGAGTTCGAGACCCTGACCGGCAAGCACGCCCGGGAACTGAAGGAAGTCCGGGTGATTCATAAGTTGGGGGGAGCAACACAGTTCTTTCCCCGGGGCACTCCCGAAAGCGAGGTCTGGAAGAGCACTATCACCAAGGAGGAGATGAACGCATGAACGAAACAGGAAGAGAAGCAATTAAAATCACTATACACACGAATAATGGACAGATTATCTCATTCGACGAATTGTTGATTTCATCAATCGAAGTTTACCCCGGAAGGTATCATCAGAAACTTGCTCCAGTGGAATTGAACGAAGCGGTTATCTGCTGGCAGAATTTACATGAGCGACTTTCCGCGAAAAGTTATACCGGCAATTCCGATCCATGGAAGCACCGAAGTGCAGGAATGCAGTGCCGGACATGTATGTTTTGCGTAATGAAAGACCCAAATCCACGAGAATATCAATCGATGGAGACCTACGGTCACAAAAAACTTGGCCGTTGCCGTCGCCACGCTCCAACGATGAATGGATATCCGGTTGTCTTTGAAGATGACTGGTGCGGAGATCACAAACTCGATGAGAACAAGGTGTGATGTCTATGGGTGAATGCGTCCGATGCGGAGCTTGTTGTCGCGTCATTGCTGTGATATCACGGAACCTGGCACCAGAGACCCGGGAATGGTTGATAGCTCACGGATGTGTAGAGGATAAAAAGCAGGACCACCTCCTTATCCCTCATACCTGTCAGCATCTTGATGAATCACCAGGGCAGGAGTTCCCCACGAGCTGCAACATTCACGACACTTCAGAGTATCCATTGACCTGTGCCCGGTACCATGGTTTCGGTGCCTTTTACAAGCCGAATGGATGCGGGTATGTGGTGAAGGAATGAATCGGCCTTTCTTGCACTGTCTCGAATTTCCTCTTAATCAGGGTCATTTCGAGCAGGGGCGTTTTATCCCAGATTGTAAACAGTGTGGGAAATGCTGTGAGGGGTTTTGGTTACGGGCAGATACCCTTGATGAAGAGGATATGAAATTCACTCTCCTTCATGCAGGAACCGAACTCAAAGGAAATGTCATTTTTACCTACAACCCCTGCATAAAATTAAAGGATGGTAAATGTTCAATCCATGAAGAGGATAGACCAGAACCATGCCGTATTTTCGGGTGGGGTGATTACTATCATCCTCCTGGTTGTGCCTTTGTTGGTGGGGAAATAGATGATAAAATGATGAAAGGTGAGTGATGGATATAGGCTTACCTTGGTTTGACATTCTTCCCACCGAAGAAAAAATATATTGGCTTAATCTGGCCGATAGAATGGAGAAACAAGAGACAAAACAAAAAATAAAATTGATTAATTATTATTATCGCGTAATTGAACCGAGAAAAATTAAGGAAGACATCAAAAATGGAACGATAAAAAAGCGCAAACGATCCAAAGCAAATTATGACAATATCAAAATGCGGTTGGAAGTCGTAGAAAGAAAAGGTTTTAC
>CAZGIL010000052.1:0-2864 GCA_964526265.1 Candidatus Woesearchaeota archaeon | reverse complement strand
GAACAGACAAAAAGTTGCCAAGTACACATAGAATCTTTCTTCTTTATTTAATTTTTAGAAATAATCTCTTTAACTAACTCTTCCGTATTCTCCCCTAAATTTATACGGTAAATAATGTTTCCTTTGGCCCAGATGTATGTAGTATACTTATTCTCTATCCCTTGTGTTCTTGAACAATCACTCCAAAGAGGGTCGTAACTTTTCCAAACATCCATTCCACTAATTTTTACCCTTTGTGAATTAATTCCTTCCCCCTTTTCCCTTACACTTTCTAAACAATTTTTATTTCCAAAAAATAGGCTGTTTTTACATTTGTAAAGTATTACAACTACCTCTTCTGAATAAGAACATCTTTTCTCCGGGTCCGGTCTTGAATCTTCCTTATATTGATAAGAAATACCTCTTACCTCTTCAAAAAATTTAGTGTCTTCGCTTTGCCCGTAAAATCCCAATTCTCCCACTTTATTAAAATTAGGGGTAGTTATTGGAAAATTTAACCTTTCAATTTCTGTGCTATTCCAAATTTTATTATATACAATGAAACCGATTAGAATCACCGAAGTAATAATTAGTATACCAATAAATATTTTTTTCATATTTCGTAAAAGGGATTTAACCTTAAAAAGTTATCCCCGCGCCAAGAATTGAACTTGGGATCTTCCGGGTACTGCTTAAACCTTTGGCTTATCGAGTTTCATAGGTATCACAATTGACTCTCCACCCTAGATAATATTATCTACAGCCAGACGCTTTAGCCGCTAAGCTACGCGGGGATAATTATCCTAGAATTAAGTGATTTTTAAAAGTTCTTATTTTACTATTCGTCCCGTTCAAGATCTTTATTGCTTCTCGGCTCGGAAACGAAGAATGCCCTGTTTGATGTGCTTTCTTTTATCACGCCTTCTTTTTCGTAGATTGCTGTTGCTGGAGGTAATGCAAATTTACCCATAATCCCAACCTTAGAATAAATAACATAACTAATCATTCTTACTTCACCCTGCTCAAGTTTTTCAAAGCTCCAATCTATTCTTCTATTCTTCTCGTCGATTCTCTTTGGCTGTTCTCCCCCGAATCTTTCGTATACTCTTACTAGAGGAGGAAGTCTGTCAATTATACTTATTCTTTCAAGGTATTTGTTTGCTTGAATATAAACCGAGACCTTAAGAGCGAACTCTCCTCCTTTGGCGTGTATAAAATGTACTTTTTTTCTTAGGGTAATATCTCTTCTCGTAAAAATCTTAACAAAAACTATTATTACTATAATAAGTACTATTATAAGTATGGGAAGAATCCAATTGGTTTTAACGATTATGTTTAGAGATTCTCCGGGATTGAGCTGTCTTTCCCAGGTGTAATAAACAGAAAAACCTTTCCTGTCAACGCTATCCGGGCTTGGACTGAGAGTGGTAAAGAGGCGAGAAATAATGTTCTTTTTGATTGTTCCATCCGCACTTTGGATCGTATTTCCATCATTAGAGATTTTTATTTCTTCGGTATTAATTATAAAACCGAATTTCTTGTTGGTTGTAGTTGAAAGGTTTTTCTCCTTAAAGGATATTTTGCTGTCTATTCCAGCACTTAAATTTTCATAAGCGACTTGTGTGTTAAGAGTATAAAATCCGGCAGATAGTTCCTTAACTTTTTCTTTATCTAATTTAAATGTAAAATCTTTTCTTTTGTTTGCTCCAAGAGAGAAAGTTTCTTCTTCACTCTCAAAGAAACGGGAAGTGAATTTAACGGTTAAATCTTCAAAATTGAAATTTTCTTTGTTGTGGATATATACATTTACAGAATCTGATTCTGGGTCAAGTTCATCCGTTCCTATTTCGAAAGCGTCTTCTAAATCAACAACTTTTATTAGTAGTTTTTGTTCTGATTCGGAATCATCCATGCTCCTTATGAAATAGATGAAAGTAAAGTATTGTTTGTAATCAAAATCTGTTCTTGGGTAAATTGTCATCCCGATTTGTTTTGTTTGTCCGCTTGCGAGAGAAACACTCTCCGGAGACATCTGGAATCCGATTAGGTTAAAGATTCTAAAGGTATCCGTGTCCCCATCATTCTTTAATTCTAGCTTGAAAGTGGCCGGATTTCCTAAGCCACGAATCATTGTTTCATTCGCGCTTATTTTGGTTATAGTAACATTTATTGCTAAGATAGAAGGAAGTAAAAATAGTGCAATTATAAGCAAGATTAGGGCTTTTTTCATATAATTTCTATAGAAAATTTGTATTTAAGGATTTCGGTGATTCTTTTCCTATTTTTTACCTTCAATTTCTAAATAGGCTTTTACTTGGGTTAAGAACTCATCACAGTCTCCAACAAGCTTTTCTTCATATTGAAGAATTCTGGAGGGTATAATCCATTTTTCGTAGATTCCTCTGAACATTTTTCCAAACCAACCGATTTCAAACTTTCCATCATAGTCTCTAACAAGGGTTCCTTTAACCTTTAATTCTACACTTCCCTCATTCATTTTTTGTTTTATCCCATTCTTTTGAACTTCTATATTTTTAAGTCTTAGAATCTTAAAATCAACACTTATATCAAACTTGAAATAATCGGTTATCTTTCTAAATCCTTTCCAAACAATATCAATGTTTTTCATTTCTCCAGGAATAATCTTTTCAACGTATTTATTTTCAGAAAGGGCTAATGAAGTTTCGTCTACAAGCCAATCATAACAAAATTTGTAAAATTCTTGAAAATCTACAATTCCAACGTTTTTTACTTTGCTCTCAAAAATCTTGTCTGTTTCGGCCATCTTTTATAGAGTTAATATAAAAGTGTGATTTAAATATTCTTCGCTAATGGGTTTTTCTTTTAGAAAAAGAAAAACTACAATGGTAAAGAAAACTACATTT
>CAZGIL010000051.1:0-2905 GCA_964526265.1 Candidatus Woesearchaeota archaeon | reverse complement strand
CCAAAAAAGAACAGAAATCACCATAACACAAAACAAAAGTTAAGTATTAAAAAAGCAAGAAGAGCTAAAGAAACATTTATTGACAATTTAACGAATGGAGAAAACTAATGGACATTGAAACTTTACAACACACTCACCCTGTACATAATGATAACCTTGGAGACTGGAGTTTTTACGCATTAGCATATCAAGGAGGTAGACCTTTCATAGACTATGCTCTCCAACAGCATACACGAGAGTCAAGCAAAAACTGGAAGTCACGACAAGATGAAGGAGTCTGTTTTAATTATTCCAGTATTATCATTGACTTATTCAATTTCTATCTTACTGAAAAACCAGCAGTAAGAGATCTTGTAAGTCTTCAAGATGATAAACTATGGAAAATGTTTCTGAAAGACGCTGACTTGTATAACACCAACTTTGATGTATTGTTGAATGAAGCTCAGAAGATGGCAGCTATCTATGGTGCTGTTGGTGTTCTGGTTGATAAACCAAACAGTCAAAATAAAATAATGAAAGATGATATAAAACAAGGGGTCTATCCATACTGTGCATTATTCACACTTCCAAATATACTTGATTGGAAACACGAACGAGATCCAATAACAAATAGACCAACACTCACCTACCTTAAATTACTTGATTTTGATGATAGATATTTGCTATGGTGGAAGGATAAATGGGAAATATGGAAATTGCCAGAAGGTTCACCATCACCATTTAGAGTTCATAAACACAAAGATACATCAGATTATAAACCAAAACCAGGTGATAACAAGTATGCTAATGAGCCTGGGAAACAGTATAATATTGGTGCTGGCAATGAACTGCCCATACTTATTGCTGAGGGGGAAAATCCATTAGGTGAGATTCCATTCGTTTGGTTTCAAAATATTAAAAGTGTAATTGACCCCTACATCGGAGTTTCAGATATTAAAGAGATTTCAAGAATTACAGCAAGCCTTATTCGAAATATATCCTATGGTGAAGAGGTTATCAAATTTGCTGGATTTCCACAAGCGCGTAGGCCAATGGAACGAGAAGGCGCAACTATGAACAATGAAGCTGGTGTTACTGCTATATTGGAATTTGACCCAGAATTAGGAGAGGCAGGAAAACCTGACTGGTTAGAAGCAGCAGTGCAGGAACCAGTTGAAGCTATCCTTGCTTGGATGAGTAAAAAGATTAGTGAAGTATTTCAATTATCTCATCTTTCTGGTATTCATGCACATGAGAAGAGTGACCAGGTACGATCAGGAGTGGCGTTAAGATATGAGTACCAACAGTTGAGTTTGGTACTGGCGAAGAAGAGTGAGAATTTAACTGAGACTGAGTTGGGTATTATTAAATTCTGGTTGAAGTGGCAAAATAAAAGCAATTGGTTTGATGCTGTTAAGATTTCAAGATCCAAAGATTTTAGTATTGATGATCTTTCCCAGAATCTTGAAAATGCTATTATGGCTGATAAACTTATTCCAGAAATAACGTTCAAAAAGGAATTAATGAAAGTTGTTGCAAAAAGAGTTCTACCAGATATTGCAGATGATAAACTTATGGAAATACATAATGCAATTGACGCATTGACAGAAGAAGATATAAACCAGAATGAAAGTACGATAACAAATGAAACAACAAACAATAGATCAACTAAGGATATAAGGCAAGATATAGAAGAGGGATGGAAACAGAATAAAAAAGATACTTCAACACAGGTGGAAATACCAAAACAATAAAGGATAAACCAATGCCAAAAGTAAGCATTTTGTTACCAGTTTATAACTCAATAACAAGGATGGAAAGAACAGACTTCTTGCAACAAACATTAGATTCTATAGTAAACCAAACACATCAAGATATTGAACTGCTGATTTTGGATAACCAATCTATTGATAGTACAGTAGAAGTCTGTAATTCCATTGCCTCAAAAGATGATAGAATAAAAGTGTTTATTGACAGCAAACACAGACCGGCAGAGGAAGCACAAAGCGATCTTGTTAAAATAGCAAAAGGTGAGTATGTTATGTGTATGGCGGATGATGATCTTTTAAACCATCGCTATATTGCAACGTTAGTTAATGCCCTTGAAATGAATAGAAAAATAGATATGGCCTATACTAATGGCCTGTATATTAATGTAAATAATCAAGTTAGTATCGGCAGGCTTATTTCAAATACAGATGGGATATATAACTCAGAATACTACTATGAAAACTTTTATAAAGCAATTCATAAAAGAAAGGTTCTACCCGTAGTATATGGAATATTTAAAAAAGAAGTTTTCCAGTCATTGATGCCATATGCCCCATTTGATCAGCTGCGTGCTAATATGGATAATCTGTTAATGGCAAAATTTTTCTTAAATAAACACACAATATCCTTTGTGGATTCAAATCTAGTATATTACAGACACAGAGACAGATCGCTAAATGCAGCATCAGTAGATTGGATGCCAACAAACCCTATTCTTGTATGGGTATATTATGTACGGCACCAATTGTATTTCTATAATGCCATATGCTTTCTTATAAATGAAACAAATAATGGAGAACTTACAGAAGCACTTAAAATAACAACACTTGATAGCTGTTTAAATCAGTGTGTTAATCTTTTAGATTGGGTTGCAAGGGACTTGGTAGAAGATGCATTTGAACAAAATGTAGTATTGGAGATATTTAGACAGTTCAAACCAATCTATGATTTAATGCTGCCTAATTTAGCAGAGAATCAAGCGGTAGTAAGAAAACAGCAGGATACCAATCGACTTCGTTGTAAGATATTGCAAGAGCGGGTTATGGGATACATTAAAAATGTAGTGCAAGAGACTGAGTTGGTTGTAGATACACAGAATGTAATTGGGGTAATAAAAGAAGAGATAATTAAGAAGTTGAATACATCTTCATAAATT
>CAZGIL010000050.1:0-3165 GCA_964526265.1 Candidatus Woesearchaeota archaeon | reverse complement strand
TATTTCCATCAGCATCAACATGAAATGAGGTAGCATCAGCTCCACCGATATCAATAGTTCCAGCAGAAATTGCTCCTGAAATTATTGCGTCAACCGCAGTTAATACTCCTGCTGCTGATACTGTAAATTTTGGACTACTTGATCCACCAAGCTCAATAGTCCCGGCATCAAGGTCATATTTAGAACCAGCGGAAGCACTATAATTTGTGGAATAAATAATGCTCCCTATAATCTGTTCACCATTCACTGTGTCATAATCATTTCCAGGCACTTCAACCCATACGCCTGCGGTTGAATAGTCGTGAGGACGCAGCCTATAAAGCCCCGGTCGAGTATCGCTCTCGGCCCCGGTATCCGTAGCATTGAACGCCATTAACCGAGATCGTTCGTTGAAAAAGATAGTAGCTGTATCACCATCCGCAATGGAGGCAATATCTATCGCTTGTAGAGTTGACCATATGCCGTCATGAATGTGTGCCATCAGTAAGTTGCTCCAATAATTGTTCTCACCACACTTATCACCCAACTGCCTGCCGTAGATGTGGCGCGAAGCCTGACTGTCGTTGCAGCCTTGTCCACAGTAAAGGTCACAACTCCCAAAGTAGTTCCGATGTCGGGGGAGTGCTCATCAGGCATCATTTCCACCGAACCACCTGCCGCCTGATCCCAAACAGCCTGTAATATCCCAACCCGCATATTGGTTCTTGATCCATCGTCAATCACATATCTCCATACAGCACCCTTGCCTATGTCCATAGGAAAGGCGTCAAGAGTTTCAGTCACAGCACCAGAGAGAGTCCCTTCTTCTACCGTTGCATTACGATCTGTGCGGATAAAAAGACCATCGCCTGTGATCTGAACTTCGTGACTCATAAAATCATAGCTGATATCACGCGCCCGTATATAACCAGGAACGTCAATCGGAACGGTCGAGTCAGTCCATGATATTTGTTCACCAGGAACCGGTAGAGTTCCCGAAATTGGAATGGGGATAGTAGCCCTGTCCAGTTCATAAATTGCGCGGATGCAGATCAGAGCGCTCTGTACATTGCTTTCAATTTCGTGAAAAACATTAATTGACTTTTCATCACCATATGGAAATAGGGGCTCTTCAACTTCATGGTCATTGGTCTTGATAAAATGACTTTGACCGCCTGATCCATCGTCATTTACAAAACCTACCTCAGCACTATATGTCTGCCATGCTGCAATTAGTTTTTTCAGTGGATTCGGTTTTTTGTAATCAACACTTTCAAAAAAGTTGAACTCCGTCAGCGTCCTTGTCCCGTTGCTCCGATAAAGGTCAACAAGGGTCAGCTCATCGCCTTTGATGTAAAACAGATGTGTAAATGACTGGCAAAGACCACTCAGAAAATCCACAACCGTCTGTTGACTTGTCTCCCAGCGTGAAACTTGCGGGGATGGGCTTCGGGCGTATGTATTAGTGTAGGTTCCGATTCCAAGTTTCGTGGCGCACCAATCGGCAACTTCGTCAACTGTCGTTTGCGGTCCGGTTCCACTAATCGTCACTTGCCCAACCGGATAAGCCGTCAAGCTGAAAGTTCCATCACCATTGATAATAACATTTTCAGGTATAGGCACTCCGTCATCGAAACAGGCCAAATGCCCTGCTTTGTAGCACTGAGCATGAATAGGTTGTGTTTCTTGGGCAAAGTCAACTGGAATAGTGAAAGACGTGCCGGATGCTGCACTAATAACATGCCCACCATCATAGTTTGCTGATCCTGTAATATAGACGGTTTGGCCGTTTCCATATCCATGAGCACTGTCTGTAATGATTTTCGTAACACCTGCCGAAACGTAAGTAAAAGCAACAATCCGAAAGGCAACATCACTTGAAACAATGCTCCCAAGATGATATGTCGGATAGCCAGTAAGAACCTGATCTGCCAACCTTATTGGAGTGACATGGGTTACTGTCCCAGATGCACGTGGAAGGGCAACGTCATTTCCATCATAGTCTACAGTTTCATCCAACAGCTTTTCAGTGTACTCAATATCCCGCGTGTCATAAGTGACTTGCTCGGCGTTGAAACTTGTCAGATGCACGGTTAATGAGAAGAGTTCAACCGCAGCCTCTTCCGTTGAGGCCGTGGATTTGGCTGTAACGCTTGCCTGAACCGGAGGGGGCCATACATCGATTTGTTTAAAAAACCCAGGACTGATTGTAAAATCCCCCGCCGTAAATCGACACATCCCCCCGTGCTCCGCATCCATCTGCCATGATGGAGCAGACATTGACTCTATCCACGGTAAAAAAGCATGAGTGAGCTGCAACATCTCATTTGAGATATAGTGGGTAGCCCCGTTTATGTCGATTTCAACCAATAGCATTTAGACTGCCTGTTTTTTGGGTGAATTTAATTTATTCCACCGTACCAGTTTGACTCTTACATTTTCGCCAGTATCTTTTGCAACAGCCGTGATTTTTGCATCCAGTGGCTTCCCGTCAATTTCCAAGGACAGGCTAATTTCTATAGGTCGGTCATTCTGAACACCACTTGAACCCACAGGAACAGGCACATACCGATTATCTGCCAGCCTTAAAAATGCCTCCGGGCCTGCTTCACCAAAGACTCCCCACGTCGGTTGATTTGCTATGCCACCTTCGGCCCAGCCCTGCGGCATTCCTTTTGACGCAAACAATGCAGATGCCGCACTACCAGCAGCATCTCCACTGTTATACCAGTTTCTGGCCAGCGTCCCACGATCCCACACGACGTAGCCGGTATTGTATGCAGTCCGCCCGCCGAGCATTGTCGCCAAATCCATGACCTGTTGAAGATAGGCTTGTGCTAAAGCATAATTGCTTTCTTGGGCTGCATTTATCATCTTTACATATGCCCAGTCAGCAACTGATTTCCAATCAACATTATTTGTTCCACCGCCTGAAATCTTATAAACAAGCTCGACTTCCATCGTGCGCCGGATTGCCTGATCAGTGATGCCAAGCTGAGTCAGCCAGGAGTCAATAGCATCTAGGCCCTGACCGCCCCTATCTATCAATTCTGCAATGAACGTAAGTACAGCCTGAGAAGTCCATGACCCAGCCTGCTGCTTAACCCACCCAACTGCTCCAAGGAGTTGGTCAACATTCTCAAACTCAAAATTCTGAGCTACGTTTTTCAAAAAGGCGATTGTTGC
>CAZGIL010000049.1:0-3204 GCA_964526265.1 Candidatus Woesearchaeota archaeon | reverse complement strand
CAAAAATTGCAGTTTTGATGGACATGGATGGACACGAAAATGTCGCAAAAAGTATATAACTTTTGCGACAAAAGCCTTGCCAACCGGCAGAACCTATGGCCTACTTGACCCCAAAAGGGGGGTAGGTTTATGGCAAAAGTTATCGAGCAAGTGGTTAAGAAAACCCGCTATATTAGCGTCCGGCTGGCTGGCGAGGAAGTTTACGTGGAAAACATCTCCAGTGAGGGCGATCTCTTGGCCGCGCTCCCGACTGGTAAGCTTCGCCTGCGGGAGATTCAGAAAGTCATGCCTCTAGGCGACTGGAGCCTGAATATTGAAGAGCAGTGGAGAGACCGCACCGGCAAGACCCACTTCCGGATCGTGGACGTCACGACCGGTAAGCTCCAAGAATCCGTCCTGTAATCCCGCCTGCGCTATTCCATAGAACAACTGTCTTATTTCATAGCACAGTCTTTCCATCTGTCAGACTTTTTTATCGGCAGTTTTGCATTGACTTCTATCTGATTTCGTGCTATAAGATGCAATATGCGCAAATGGAGAAAATGACTATGCTAACCACAGGAGCAGGGCATATGGATATAATAAAAACATTGGAACTGTACCGTCTTGAAAACAAGATCACACAGCAGGATTTAGCCAAGGAGCTGGGCGTTGCTTTTTCGACTGTGAGCCGGTGGTTTAACGGCAAGACCGTTCCCAGCAAAATTCAGCAGTATCATGTCGAGAAGTATTTAACCAAAAAGAAAATAATTCGTCTGAATAAGAGCGCAAAAGAGGTCAGGTAAGATGAAATATAAAATATTTGTCAGCGGGGTACAGAAAGAGTTCAAGAGTGAACGCTTGGCTTTGCGGGATTATATTCATGGCGACCCTTTGCTTGGACAATTCTTCGAGGTGTTTTTATTTGAGCTACAGCCAGCAAATGACCGCCGGGCGGACGATCTGTATCTCGAAGAAGTAAGAGCGAGCGATATTTATATCGGGTTGTTTGGAGACCAGTATGGCCCCGAAGACAGCAATGGGCGGTCACCTACCCACAGAGAGTTTCTTTTGGCAACGGAGATCGGGGAGATAAGGTTTATATACTTAAAAGGTCAAGATGAGTTGAAACGGCATCCCAAGATGCTTGATTTAATTCGTTCGGCAGGAGAGCAGTTAATTCGTCGTCGATTTGATACGCAACCTGAACTGTTTGCCGCCGTATATGCCAGCTTAGTGAATCATCTTGTTTCAAACGGGAAAATTGTTACTGGCCCTTTTGACGCATCTGCTTGTCGCAATGCTTCAGTTGACGACCTTTCCTCAGAAAAGATTAAATGGTTTTTATTGAAAGCCCGCGCGGCACGTAAATACGCGTTATCCGAGACAACACCGGCTATTGATGTTTTAGAACATTTGAATCTTTTGGATGGCGGCAAGCCCAGCCATGCCGCTATTTTGTTGTTTGGGAATAATCCTCAACGATTTATGATTTCTTCCGAAGTCAAATGCATGAATTTTCACACTTTGGAAAAACGCAAACCGATCCCTTCTTATCAGATTTATAAAGGAACGCTTTTTGACTTAGTTGATCAGGCCGTTGATTTTGTCATGTCAAAACTGAACCGTTCTGTGGGAACCCGCGCAAAGGGGCCTCAGGCGCCGGTCGATTATGATATCCCCGAAGAAGTTGTTGCTGAGGGTATCGTAAATGCGATAGCTCACCGTGATTACACCAGCAATGCGAGCGTAGAAGTGCAGGTTTTTCCCGACCGTATGGAAATCTGGAATCCCGGGACTATCCATCCCCCATTAACACTGGCAAAATTACTTTTGCCCCATGCCAGTCAACCTAATAATCCGCTCATAGCCGAGCCATTATTTCTAGCAAAATATATCGAAAAGGCGGGCAGTGGAACCTTTGACATGGTCAAAAGGTGCAAAAAAGCAGGTATGCGCGAGCCTGAATTCAAAGTTGACGGAGGCTTTTTTATTTTAACTGTTTGGAGGAAACGAGACAAAAAGCAGTCGAAGTGGCAGCCAGAGTCACAGCCAGAGTCCAGTACCAGTACAGTACTAGTCCAGTACGAGTCACTGGAAAATCGGATCCTGTCTATGTTAAAGATGAACGCTTTGCCAGTGTCACTTTTGTCAAAGCAATTAGGTCAGAAGAGAGTATCGGGACAACTTAAAATCGTTCTAAGAAAGCTTATAACAGATACGCTGATTGAATTTACTATACCTGATAAGCCGAATAGTCGACTTCAAAAGTATCGTATTACAAAAAAGGGTACCGATTTTTTGAAGAAGCTTGAAAAAAAAGGCTGATTCTTTGTGTGTCAAAAAACGCAAAAAATGGCACACAAAGTATTTTGTGTGTAATATCTGATCCGAAAGAAAGATGGCCATGTCACGAGAATTGTTTAAATGTCACGAAGAATGTCATGAAATCATTAGGCATATTTATGGGACATGCTTGGGACATTTATGGGACATATGGGACAAGTGCGCGATTTGCGCGATTGCTGCGCGATTAGCGAAACGGGACATAAAGGGGACAAACGGGACATAGTTGCGCCAAAGGGGCAGTAAAGGGGCGAAAGGGGCGCTAATGGGGCATTTTTCAGGCTGTAACTTTAGGGTACGGAAATAACGTTAGACTTATTTTCGTATCACAAAAATACATTACTCAAGAATAGAGAAGAGAAGAATGACGAAAGAATCTAAAGCGACAGGTATAAAGTCTTGGCCGGAGGATGACAGGCCGAGAGAAAAACTTCTCAAAAAGGGTGCAGGGGCTTTGAGTAATTCCGAGCTTCTGGCTATTCTTCTTCGCACCGGCACCCAAGGCACCAGCGCCATTGACCTTGCCCGCAAGATACTCAAAAAATTCGGTACGTTCCGGAACATGGCGCACACCGATTCGCGCGATTGGAAGGATCTCAAGGGCTTGGGCGGGGCCAAGATCGCCCATATTCAGGCCGCGCTTGAAATCGGGCGGCGCTATCGGCAGGATGATGTGTCCACCGGGAAGCAGAAGATCGCCTCTGCCAAGGATGTTGTGAATATTGTCATGCCTCAACTTCGTGACCTTAAAACTGAGATGTTTAAGGTCGTCTATCTTGATAGCAATAACCGCATCATCGACATTTCAGACGCTTCGGTCGGCACCGTTGATCAGGCATTTCCGATTGTCCGTGAAATAATCCACGCCGCATTGCAGAA
>CAZGIL010000048.1:0-3442 GCA_964526265.1 Candidatus Woesearchaeota archaeon | reverse complement strand
ACCGACCGTGACAGAAGTGCGTGAAAGAACGGCGCTGAAAGAGCGCCTCGCAACTCATAAGAAGGTCGCCGAGGCCGCGTTCCGGGAAGGAAAGGCCGGCGGCTCGGAAAGAACTGCCGCCGAACGTGACCTGATACGCCGGGAATCGGAGCGGCGCATCAAGCTGGCGGCGCTCAAGGGCCGGTTGCGCGAGCAAGTCCGAACCCAGGTCGCGCGCGAGCGCGTCGCCGAACTGCTTGCCCAGAAGAAAGACCGCCAGGCCAACGCCGAGACCGCCCTGGTAATCGTGAAGGAGATTATTGGGCCTGATGCAGAACTCCTGGAATCGAACGACTACAAAATTCTGCGCGAGCGCATATTCGGAACCAAGAAGTTCATGCGCGTGGCGACTATCGAGCAAGTCCACGAGACAATGGCTTGGGCCGAGCAACTGCTGGACAAGGCCGAAACAGGGGCGTTGCGGCACTTGGTGGCAGGCCAGTTGCGCGATCTTGGAACTGCTCAGAAGTCCATGGAGGAGCCGTACCGGAGCGAGGCGCGCCGGCTACTTGCGGCTTATCAACGGGCGGAACCGGCGGGGCCGAAGGTCGGCGAACTGGAATCGCGCCGCGAGTATGTCACGCGGACGAAGGAATCGGCAGAAGTGGGCGGCGAGCAATTCAATCCTGAGTTGCTTATGCCGACCAAGTACTTGGAGGAGTTGCGGCGGCTCGGCCAAAAGCCGATTAGCGAGCTAAGTCGGGAAGAATTGACCGTCTTGTCGGACGGCATCGAATGGAACGAGATGGGGTCGAAGAGACTGGCTACGGCTAGGGCGGGCGCCGAACGCCTGGGCTTGGAGAACCGGGCCGACGCCGCAGTTGAGGAAATGAGACGGGCGCGGCCTGAGCCGTTGCCGGAACATAAAATCCCTGGCACCCTGGGACAGAGGGCGAAGGGGCTTGAGGACACGCTTGGCACAATCTCGCATGATATTCCCACGCTTCATGATGCCGTCACGACGAAGTTGTTTGAGGCCGAGAACAATACGGCGGGGGTAAAGATCGAACTGCTGAATGCGCTCGTAGCGGTGCTTGAGCGGCCCTTTGGCGGCAATGTCCTGAAGGCACACAAGTTCATGGGCAAGTTGTTGACTGTGCTGACGCCTGGGACAGACCGCAGGAGCGTCACGCGGTCGGTTGCGGACTGGATGACATTTTATGTCGATAGCATGGCGAATCGGTTTGAGATGTTGAAGTCCGGGTACACGTTCAGGCCGTCACAGCAGAAGGGCGTGACGGGGCCAAACGAGGTGGAAACGGCGGCGCGGCCCTGGCTCGTCACGCAGGAGACGATTGACGCGGTGGCGCGGCAGTTGCCGCGTGCGGCAAAGCAGATGGCCGACGGGCTTCTCGCCGAGATTTTCAACAGGCCGGGCCTGTGGGAGCGGTCGGAGGCTGCGTTCTTCGCCGTGAAGGGGCGGCATCGCGAGGCAGCGGCGGTGTACGCGCCGCGCCGCCGAAGTGGATTGCAGAGGCCGAGCCAACAACTCATGCCGGGCGAGGTGGCAACCGAGTTCTTCCTTGACAGCCTGCCGCAGTTTCAAGAGCGGACAGGCAGTTCGCTGTCGCTTGTCGGCGACCCGATATTGGGCCGCGCACTCTCTTTCATTGAGGCCACAAGCCGGATGATTGGGGAGGGCGCGGCAGTCCGGGAAACTGCCGTCTTGCTCGGCCTGCCGAGCGTTCGCGCGGAAATGATCAGCCGATATGGGCAGCCCGTTTATGACAACATGACCGCGCTTGTGGCCCACGGCGCGAACGAAGGACTCGCGCCGACCGGCGACGTTATCGACCGCTGGTTCCGGGGAGGCGCGCGAAGATTTACGGACGCCGTTCTCTCTTGGAATCCCTCGACTGGATTCGTACAGATACCGAGTTCAATACTGTATAACCTAAACGAATTTCTTGGGGCAAAGCAGTATGCGCAAGCGGTGGCTCAGGTTGGCCGACATCCGTTGCGCTTTTACAAGGAAATGATAGCCAATGTGCCGATGGCCGCGTTGCGCTACCATGTCTTGTCCGCCGACATCCAGGGCCTGATGACAGGGACGCCGGAGCCTGCGCTTGCGCTAAGGGTGAAACGCCGGTTTGCAAAGGTTGGGATGAAACACCTGCTGGCTGGTGATGCGATAGCCTTGACGATTGGCTACCGAGGCTTCGTGCTGGAAGCGGCGGCAAGGGGCTTGGGTCTTGATTGGGCGGCACGGCAATTCGTCACCACGACGAACGAGACGCAACTTTCGGCATCCCGGTTCAATCGGACGCCGCTTCAAGTGAAGGCACGCGAATCACCTGCGTTGACGGGCCTGAGTTTGTTCCGAAACCAGCTAGCCGTGAACCGCAACCTTCTTGTGCGGGCAATCGAAAACGCGAGAAACGAACCCGGCGGAGAACGGGGGCGAGCGAATTGGAGGAACCTTTTCAAGACGGTCGGGCTGCTTGTCGCTCAACAGTTGGCTATCGCTTTTATCCATTCGGGGTTCGCGTATCTGCGAAGCGGGGGCGACAAGGAGAAGCTGAAACTCAGATGGATATTGCGCGATGCGGCGTTGGGCATGGCCGGAATCAGCGTCTTGGGGCGCGAACTTGTGGGAATCGCGTTGCAGCTGATTCAGTTCGACAAGCGCGGGGTGCGTGTTGATGTGCTTGGGTCGCCGGTCGTTCAGGCGCTGAACCGCACCGCACAGGGCATTGTTGGGTTAGTTCGTGCGCCATTCGTCGAAGGGACATACGGGCCGGGCGCGACCTACGCGGGCGAAAGCAAGGCCAAGATCGCGCTTCTCGACGCCGCCGATGGGTTGGCCTATGGCTTGGGCGGCCTGACGGGGACGCCGATTTCGCCTTACACTTACACAAAAGCGGCATTGAAGTGGACGAGTCTGGGCGCGCGCGACCTTGTGTTGCGGCTTACAGCCTCCAGTCTCGCGCCAGAGGACGCGCTGAGCATTGCGGATCAACTGCGTTCCCGCGGGTATTCGCTTGAGCGGGCACAGAAGTGGCTTGCGAGTCACGACGAGAAATACAAGTTGACGTTTCATGATATGGCGCAACGGGAGCTTCGGCTCGAAAAGCGGTGGCATGCAACGCCCGAATCGCAAGCCGAAGAGTTGGAATTCAAGCAGTTGAAACGCGAGCAACGCAAGATTGAATGAAAGGAACGCGAACATGACCCCGCCGGAAGATGACATGAACCGCCACATCCTCGACTCCCTTGCCGAACTGCGGGACGAAATGCGCGAGGAGCGACGCGACAGTGCCAAGCAGGTCGGCCTGTTGCACCGCAAGATCGACACCTTTATCCAGACAATGCAAACGACGTGTGCCGTTCGAGGCGTGGCGTCGGCGGTCATACGCGCCGAATTGACAACGCATCTGAAAGAACACGAGCAACGCCCCGAACG
>CAZGIL010000047.1:0-3534 GCA_964526265.1 Candidatus Woesearchaeota archaeon | reverse complement strand
GACACCAACCGCTTGCCCAGAGGCAGAAGTTATGCCAACGGTGGTAGAGTACAAGAGATTCAGATTTGTAACGGTATTGTGGAAGCAAAAGTAAAAGGTAGGCAACGAAAACCTTATCAAGTAACAATTTATTTGCAAAAATTTTCCCCGGAACAACTCGCGAAAATACAATCCTGTATCGCCGAAGATCCGGCCTTAGCCTCCGAATTGGCTTTGGGAAAACTACCGCAAGAGATGCTGGATCGGCTTGCTCAGGAAAATATCTCTCTTTTACCAACTTCCTGGCAAGAGCTTAACGCAGACTGCTCCTGTCCCGACTGGGCCAACCCCTGCAAGCACCTCGCTGCAGTTTACTACCTTATTGCTAATGAAGTAGATAAAAATCCTTTTATTTTGTTTCACCTACGAGGTGTGGAAACCAACTCGCTGATGCAGGCCGCCGGTTTTGCAGAACCTGCCTCGGCTGCTGAAAACGAAGAAACTTTTATCCCTTATACGCAGATAAAAGTTCCCGCCAGAGACAATAAAAAAAACAATAAAGTCGAACCTGAGTTTTCTTCAATTTTAAGTTCTCTCTCTCAAGAAAAGGATAGCGGTGCCATTTTTACCCTCCTGGATGAATCCCCTTTGTTTTACTCCGAGGGTAATTTTAAACAGATCCTCTTTAAAGCTTATCAAAATATAGCAAACCACATCAAACAACTGCAGCTACTGGAAGAGTTCCCCGGTTGGTCAAAGTCAAATATTTGCCTGCTCGATTCAGGACATAAGGTCTACCATCCCTTATCCGAAACTTCTTTTTTTATTTTTCTTCCCAAAAAAATCCCGGAAGGTTTGGAAGGTCCATCAAAAATAATTACCGTTCCCGAAGCCCTGGACGGAAAACTGGTTCTAAAAAAGAAAAAGGGAATTCTATTGCCTGCAGCAACCTTAATTGATTACTTTATAAGACTACCACTGCAGCTTTCTTCTGAAGAGAGCTCCCCTGAGGTAAAATTAATCAGCATCGCAACCACTATAGCCTTAGCCCTGGCGCGGGCATCAGCATTTGTGCCACAGATAAGGAATGACCAAAAAGGCAACTTTTTTGTGCGTTATATTCCCCTTAACCAGCTGAAAGTCACTGAAAAAGCTCTGGACTTTCTAGCGGCTCTCATCCCGGCAACCTTTCTTTATCAAAAAGAAGAAAAATCTCTTCTTATGGGGCGAGATGCCGCCAGGTCTCTTTTATCACTTATCCTGACCTATATTGTGCATCGCTTTGCCGAGATCAAAGAAAGTAATAAGCTTTGTAACACCTTTTTTAATGGGAACTATTACCCGGTTCAGGACTTTACCGAGAAGCAGACCGCCAGGGTAATTACCAATTGGCTAAGCATATTAAACTTAAGTGGAAATGAAATTTCCCCGGCAATCAGGATAGAAATACCTCAGGGTACGAAAACTCTTTTTCAGTTACAGGTAGAGGTAGAAAACAAAAAAGATCCCCTCTCCCCACTTATCCCTTTAGCGGATGTATTTACGGCAAAAAAAACTGTTTTCTCGCATCCCGTTGAAATGGTGCGCTTTACCGTAGCCCACCAAATTTCTACAGCTTCTACCTATTTCCCGCCTCTAAAAACGGTTCTCAGCAGTAAGGGAAAGAAGTCACCACTTATCGACCCCCTGGAAATGGCCAGATTTATCCAAAATGGCCAACATATCTTTAATATGCTTGGTATACGCGTAATTGTGCCTAAAGAATTAAAAATACTTAGCTCGCCTCGACTGTCTCTGGCAGCTAAGCTTAAAGCCGGCGAGAAGCAAAATATTTCTTATTTTAACCTGGAAGAAATGTTAACATTCTCCTGGGAGGTGGCTCTGGGTGATCTTAAGCTAACACAAAAAGAATTTCTCCAGCTGGTTAACTCGGCAGCAGGGGTAGTAAAATTCAAAGAGCATTATCTATTACTGCAACCTGAAGAAGTAGCGCGAATAGTTAAAAAACTAAACCAGCCCTTGCCTAAACTATCTTCTGCAGAAATAATGCAAGCATCACTAACCGGAGAGGCCGCCAATATTCTTTTTCATTCTGATGATAAACTCCGTAAAATAATAGATGAGCTTACCAGGTTTAAACTGGTCAAACTCCCAAAAAGCCTGAAAGCAGTGCTTCGACCCTACCAGAAGCGAGGTTTTCAGTGGCTTTACTCTAATGCTGACAAAGGGCTCGGTTCCTGCCTGGCCGATGATATGGGATTGGGTAAAACCATCCAGGCGATTACCCTTATTTTAAAGCTCAAAGAAGAGAAAAAACTGGACCATCCTGCACTGGTAATCTGCCCGACTACCCTGGTCGGTAACTGGCTGAAGGAATGCAACAAATTTGCCCCATCCCTAAAAGCTTTGACATATCACGGACCAGAACGTCAACTTATTACTGCTCACGCCGATTTAGTCATTACCACATATGGGCTATTGCGCCGGGAAGTTGAAAAATTTAAAAAAAGAAACTGGAATCTTATTATTATTGATGAAGCTCAAAATATAAAAAATGCAGATAGTAAGCAAACCAAGACGGTTAAAGCATTAAAAGGCAGTGGCTCTATCGCCTTAAGCGGAACACCGGTAGAAAATCGCCTGAGTGAACTCTGGAGCATCTTTGATTATTTAAACCCAGGCTACCTGGGCACCCGGCAGAATTTTTCGCGCCGTTTTGCCATGCCTATCGAAAAGTACCGCGATCAGAGAAAAATCGCCTTATTGCAAAAAGCCACCGCCCCCTTCATTATGCGCCGTATGAAGACAGATCGTTCCATCATACAGGATTTACCGGATAAAATAGTAAAGAATGAATACTGTTACCTGAGCAAAGAACAGACTGCTATCTACCAGCGTGTTGTGGACACTAATATACAGGAGATTTCCAACAGCGAAGGAATCGCGCGCCGGGGACTTGTTTTTAAATTAATGACCTCTCTGAAACAGATCTGCAACCACCCGGTTCACTATACCAAAAAAGGAACTGTCGTCAAGGAGCACTCGGGTAAAGCAGAGATGGCCATTTCCCTACTGGAAAAAATTGTTTCCGCCAGGGAAAAAGTGCTCTTGTTCACCCAATACAAAGAGATGGGGAATCTACTGGTACAACTAATCCAGACAGAACTTCGAATAGCACCTCTCTTTTTTCACGGCAGCCTCACCCGGAAAAAGCGGGAAATTATGATTGAGGATTTCCAAAACGGTAATGTCTCCCCGATTATGATTATCTCACTGAAAGCAGGAGGCACTGGCCTTAACCTGACCGCCGCAACCAACGTCGTCCACTACGACCTCTGGTGGAACCCTGCCGTAGAAGCACAGGCAACCGACCGAACTTACCGTATCGGCCAAAGCAGGAATGTAATTGTACACCGGCTTATTACTATCGGTACATTTGAAGAAAAAATTGATGAAATGATCAGCGCCAAAAAAGAGTTGGCTGAGTTAACTGTTTCTACCGGTGAAAAATGGCTCAGCGAACTCTCCAACCAGGAACTGAAAGAAATATTTAAG
>CAZGIL010000046.1:0-3611 GCA_964526265.1 Candidatus Woesearchaeota archaeon | reverse complement strand
TCCTTTTGTTAGGATTAGGTCACGGGTAGAAAGATAAAACTCAAGTTCCGGTTCATCGTTAAGCTCTTTTTGAATAAAATAGTGAATGGACTTTTTTAACTTATCATCCGGGCAGACCATAATGATTTTAGGAAATGTTTTTTTAGCTTTATCCTGCCATTCCCTATTTTCGTAATATTCAAAATATTGTTGTATTCGTCTTCTTATGATAAATCGCGGGTTATTTTCGTCAAAGATTTCCAGAAAATATCTTTTTGTAATTTTCTTTTCTTCAATTGCAATATAGGCATCAGGAAGAGGATCGATAAGATTATCAAATGTAGATAAATCAGTTTTAGTATAAAAATGAAGTTTTGCCTGGGAGTTTTCAGCGAGAGACAAGAGATTAAAATAAATTTTTGCTGCTATTTGGCAATGAGTAATAAATCCTTTTGAGCGTTTCTTTTCCCGATAGATTCGGCCTATTAAATTGTTATCAATGCCCTTTTGATTTTTCAAAAATAATCTACTCTTGGTGTTTAAATAATATATCGCCGGTTTTACATTTTCTTTAAAACCACGGGAATATATTCTGCCTATGTATTGTAGTTCTGATAATTCTTTGAGCCAGGTGTTAATACGACGAGGTGTTTTGTGATGGAAGTAAGTTTGGAAGTCTAGTCTGTCTAGGAATCTGAATCGGTAAAGAAGAAGGATTATGTCTGTTTGTTTTGTTGTGAGTGTTGGTGTTTGCATATTTTAAGTTAAGAGTAAATTTTGGAAAAATTTACTCTGTTTCCTCCTCCTTAGTATAAGGAGTATAAGGGTAAGGTTTTTCTTATATTTAGTCTCATATTTAGTTATTATTTGCTCCTAAGCGTTGGTGCAGTCTTTAGGGTAGTACACTGGTGTTTTGTCTTGCTTCTTTGTCTTGTTTTATTGTTTTTTTATGTCTTGTTGTTTTCGTATCTTCTATTGTTACTGTTTCTGTCTGTTTAACATAGGCAGTTGCATAGTTTTTTCTTGACTCGTTAATAATCTCGTTTTCTCTATCTTGGTTTGGTGCTATTTCAATTGGTATCGTTACACCGGAAAATGGTTCTTCGGACTGGATAGCATTTATCTTCATGTAAAAATTGAATGAAGGGAGTGAGGCGATTTCGCCCTCTTTAATGTATGGTTTGAACTGAGGAAGAATTAATCGTTCATCTTCAGGGTTGGCTGTCCGGAAACAAATAACCGTTCCGGTATTAGCCAAAGTTATATTAACAAGCGACTTGTCTTCCAGTTGGGATGTTGTCTGGTGAGCCAAGACTGCATTAAGGCGGTATTTTCTCGCTTCTGACAAAATTTGGGCAAACGAGGGAGTGGCAAAGTTTTGAAACTCATCAACATATAAATAGAAATCTTTTCTTTCTTCCATCTTTACCCGTGCTCTTTTTAAAGCAGCAAGCTGTAATTTAGTAAGAACGAGTATTCCGAAAACTTCCGAAGTATCCTCTCCAAGCCTTCCCTTAGAAAGATTGCATAATAGAATTTTTCCGCTGTCGATAATCTCATTAAAATTAATGGTTGATTTTTCCTGCTCTAAAATTCTTTTAGCTGTTGGAGAAAAAAGGAAACGGCCGATCTTATTTGTTATCGGAAGAATCATCTGAACTTTTTGATAGTCACCGGCCTTGTTAAATTCATATTTCCAGAAATCCTTTAAGTTCTCATCTGTTATTCCACTAACGACTGAATCCCGATATTTTGTATTTGTCAGTAATTTAGATATTGTAAAAAGCGTCGGATTAGGAGTTGTGAAAGCCGTATGAATAGTGTTTCTTAGGATATATTCCATTCTCGGCCCGGAATACTTTTCCGGATAAAGTTTATGGAAAAGAGAAATAACACTTTCGGCAATATATTCTTTTTCGCGAAGAAGTTCGTCATCAGCAAGATCTTTCGGAAGTTCAAGTACATTAAGCCCAACGGGAAATCCTATATCATCAGGATTAAAATAGACAACATCCTTAATTCTATTTTGCGGGATAGAAGAAATTATTTTTTCAATTAAATCTCCATGCGGATCTAAAACAGCAATCCCTTTACCATTGGCAATATCCTGGCTAATCATAGAAAAAAGCATGGTTGATTTTCCGGTTCCGGTTGCACCAAGAATATAAACATGCCGGCGACGCTCGTCAGTAGTTAAACCAATCATAGTTTCAGAATCGCCATAAGTGTTTTTGGCAAAATACTGATCGCATTGCGCTTTTTGTTTTAACGACAACGGCGCTGGTAGCTCTCTGCTGTGAAGCTTTAAAATATTTTCGGTTTTGGTAATACTTGTGTAGGGAAAATGATACAAATCTGATAGCTCGGAGGTTGAGAGTATGAGATTATCAATAAATCCGAGTAAGCGATGTCGATAAAACCAAAGTAAAACATCATTAATGTTTTTTAACTTGATATATCTTTTGGGTTGCAGGGCTTGAAATCCGGCGTTGGTAAATGGGGAAAGAGCGGCGATAAAACCCTTTTCAATTTTTGACTTAGTTGAATACGAACCGGTAACTGTTAAAAGACGAAGTGAAACAGTAAATAACGGCTGATCGATTTTTTGTTTAATCTGGGTTTCAACAATATCCCTGTATGCGCTATCCGGCAGTTGGGTTTTCATGGAAATAATCGGCAGTATCGGTCCTTCCCTACCGCCGGTGAATATCCAAATAAGCAAGCCGACCGGCAGCAGTAATATTTGCAGACAAAGATGAATAGTCGTCAAAAAGAAAGAACTAAGTGGTTTTTTACTTTTTAATTCGGAAAGGACGTCTTTATTGACCAGAAAGAGTGACCGCAGCCGGCCAACCGTATGAAATATAGTCCTGCTGACCGGAGTTACAACAGTTTGAACTCCTACCAATTCATCATCGGTTAATTTAGTCATTGTGCCGGTGATATAGGCAATCGGGTCATATTCTTTAAGGTTGTCCTGTTTTTTCAAAGGAAAAGCAAAGTGGTTGGTTAAACGGATATCAACAACGTGGGCGTGACTGAGATTATCGCTTAGATAATCATCAGTTTCTTTTACCCGTACGCCTGAAAGGTACGAGATTAAGTTTTTCTTAATAATTTGGGCGTCATCTGTAGAGACCCGAATGAGATATCTGATCCCCTTTTCCTTGGTGGAAATGATCTCGAACGCATAAGATTTATTAACGTCAAATAATCTGAGCAGTCCTGAGCGCTGGCGGAGCAAACCATGAACTGAGGTAAACAGCTGGGTTGTCGTAAAAGAGCTTTGCTCGGTTGAGGTCGGCGGAACTACTTCAAATAATGTAACTGGCTTTTTTGACTCTTTTAAAGATAAATATATTTTAATTGCCCAATAAGTAATCCAAAAAATAAAAATGATTGCAATGCTTAGCAATAGAATAGGGCTATATGTATGGAAGAAATTAGCGAAAACTATAAAATATGGACGAGAAAAATTACTTGCAGAAGCTAATTCTTTTTGAAAGATTGTAAAGATAAGATTGTTTTCCAGCATAACTACCCTTTATGGGCAGTTAATATCATCAAATAATTATATTTAATGTTGCTTGAATGATACTCCTTGATATAGTTTTTAGCAAAGGGTTTAAAAA
>CAZGIL010000045.1:0-3611 GCA_964526265.1 Candidatus Woesearchaeota archaeon | reverse complement strand
CGATTTTGGGCTAAACGCATAGGTTTATAAATATCTATCCCAGGATTTTTATATTGGTGGAAAATAAACATGAAATTAAAAACATTATACGCTTCGGAAAGAACAGAAAAAATTTATGATAGTGGGGTTGTTAATTCACATCGTTTGCATGCTAGCGGTTCTAAAAGAATTATAGTCGCTTATTTTTTATTTCCAAGAATTCTCGATGGACAAAGTAAGAGAGGTTTGCAGCTTGTAGAACAAGTTGCTTCAATAGATGTTTCTTCTGATGGCCACGAAGCGATTCATTATAATCATTGGGAAGATGTACGATTCGTTCCTACCAACCAACTAGAAGCATCATTACAGATTGCTTAGAATACATAGGTTTATATAGAAGAGAGCACTGAAATAATAGTAATAAAAGAAGATTTTACAGGATTCTAATATTAATTTTTAGTTGATATGCCTGTTTTTTATAATCATAAAACTAAGGTTTTTGAGGGAATAAGAAGCATTTATTTTTTAGTATCTGCGCCCTCTTTTTTATATTCATTAAAAAAGTGATAAAATGCGGGCTTATTAAGATTAGTCTCTTGCCCAATTACATTTTAAAATTATCCCAAGGTGCTGTAAATAATCATTAATATTCCGATAACAAGGGAGAGAACAAGCACCCATCCGGACCACTTAAGGAGTCTTGACTTGAACGGGATGATATTTTTGCTTAAGCTGTATATCTGATTTCCAAAGGCGGCAGTAATCATTCTTCCATCTTTTTTAAGATTATTTAACATATTCACATACTCTTCCCTTGTATAAAACTGGATAATATTCTTGTAATAAAAAACATCTTCTTTTACTCTCTCCCTTTTTGAAAAAAACCTCAATTTTGGGGTAACTATTAGTATTGCGGTTAAAAAGGAGATAAAAGTTCCTATCCCTATAAGAACCCAAGCAATTTGGACTCCAATGCGAAATTCAAGGAAATCTCCTCTTGTAATCATTCCTGCAATAAAAACAAAGATGATTGCAGAAGCGCCCATTAAAAAATTTGCCTTATTATTTAGTTGTTCATCTAGTTTAACATTAAAAGAGAGTATATCTCCAAGAACGGAACTGCTCCAAGCCCATGTTGGTTTTCTATTGACCCTCTTTTTCATATTATCTGTCTAAAGCAAAATTATTTTATAAAACTATCTAATTATTCTCTCTTTGTAAATTCGGAATAATGACATTTACCGCAGTAAACTCTTCCGCTTGAATCAGTTAGGAAAACTCCCGGCCCACATCTTGGGCAGAACTTCAAACTTCTTGTGACTTTGTCGCCTTCTATTTTATACTTAGAATATTTCTTACTTGTGGGTTTATTCTTATGTGCTTTCTTTCCTTGTTTTTCTTTTGTTGCCATTTTTATTCTGTTTTAGCTTCCTCCTTAGGAGCTTCTTTAACCTCTTCTTTAGGAGCTTCTGCAGGAGCTACTTCGGCTGGCTTTGCTGTAGCTTCGGTTTCAGCCTTTCTCTGCTTTTGTGTTTTTAATTCGGTTAAATCTTTGTCTTCTTTTGAAGGATAAATTCTTGCAATAATATTAAATTCATCTGAACCAAACTTTCCTTTGATTGTATCAACGTAAATACCTTCAATTGGAGAAGAATATTTCTCAGAAAGAAACTTTTCTACTTCGGCTCTTACTGGGGTATTTTTTAATTGTGCTACCAACTCAATTTCTGTTCTATTAAATAGAGAATTCTTTAACTCGTTAATAATCTTAAAATCTGCCATTTTATCTTGTTTTTATGGCAAAATCGCCTTTCTCTTTAAAATTTAATTTTTGTGCAATCTCAGATTTTTCTGGATTTAAAATTGCTATTCTTCCCTTGAAAGAATCTGTAAAATCTTTGGATCCACATTTTGGACATTTGTCACCGCCTTCAAATATTGTTTTGCATATTTTGCATGCTCTTTGTTTGCTCATTTTATTTCTTCTTTCCTCCTTTAGACTTTACAGATTTTTCTTCAGATTTTAAAGATTTCTTCATTTCTTTGTCTCTCTTAATTTGCTCTTCTTTAACCCAATCTAATTTTCCGAGTCCGGGTTGTCTCATTGTTAAGCCTATCTTCGGTTCTCCGCCTTTGTGAGAGATTGCTACAACTCTAGCAAGGCAGACATCTCCAACTTTAATCGCTCTCTTTGAGGTTTTTCCTTGGAGAGAACCATCTTTGCTGAAACTTACATAATCGTCCATTGTTTGTGAAATGTGAATCATCCCTCTCATTGCTCCCATATTTATGAAAGCTCCGAAGTTTGTTATCTCGGCTATAACCCCCGGAACCACTTCTTGAAGTTCGGGTTTCCATACAAGAAGTTTAAATGTAGATTCATAATAGGCAGCACCATCTCCCGGGATTATAATTCCCTCACCAACACTAAGAACTTTAATGACGCTGGCAACCATCCCCAATTCTTTATCATAGTGTTCAGTAAACGTCTTTTTAAGTTGAAGCTCAACAGCCTCTACGGTAGGTAAACCAAAAAGTTTGGGCTCAACCCGTACATGGTCCTCAACCTCAGCAATATAGAACATTTTAATCAAAAAAGATAGTAAAAGTTGGTTTAAAAAGCTTACGAGGTAACCATAAGCTGTTTTTTATTCCGAATTATAATCTTTGGGTTCTTAACCGCTTTTTGTATTTCTTTATCTAGGGTGGCTACAAGAACAGAAGGATTTTCTTTTGCATAATTTATTATTTGTTTGTCTGCATAAATATCTCCCAAGTCAATTATCTTAGAATTGGATTTTTTTATTAATAAAAGGGATAATTCAGATTTATCCTTTTTTGCTAACTCTTCGATAACTTTTTTTGGTATAATTGGTTTAATTCCTTGAAACATGAGTTCTTCGAATAGATCTATTTTATTTATTAGTGCGCTAAGGATAAAGCTTGTATCGAGTATTGCCTGTTTCATATTTTGGGGAGGAAATTGCAATATAAAAACTTAACATTTATTAATAACCAAATACTTTTTATTTTATGAGGAAAAGAGGATTATCTGAAGTGATAATGGCAATAATTATGATTGCCATTGTACTTATTGCAGCCGTAATTCTTTGGGTTGTTATAAGTAATTTTTTTGAAGGTAAATCTGATGAGGTTTTGAATCAGCCTGTTGCACAGGGGTTGAGGATTGAAAGTGCTGAAGTTGATTCTGGAAATCTGATATTAAATTTAAAGAGATTTCCTGGGCCAGGACAATTGGATAAAGTTAGGGTTATTATATCAAATGGAACTTCCGAACAGGAAACTATAGTTCCATTGAGCCTTGGAGAGTTGCAGAAAAAAGAACTTAACATTCCTTTGGAGATTGTAAATCCGAATCTTGTTATAATTTATCCTGTTGTAACTCAGAATGGAAAAGATTTTATTGGGGTTAAGAATGATGAAAAGGAAATTAAACAAATGGGGAAGGGCGAATGTGAAGGACAACCAATTGGTACCTCCTGTATGGGGGGAACAGGAGAATGTGATGGAGAAGATGATTGCATACAATACAATTTAGATGGAGGATTAGTTTCTCATTGGAAACTTGATAATAATTTTAAAGATGAATTAGGGAATTATAATGGAACCTC
>CAZGIL010000044.1:0-3641 GCA_964526265.1 Candidatus Woesearchaeota archaeon | reverse complement strand
TAATCGGTGAGAATCGCTTAAAGTAACGCCCCTTTTTAATTTAATTAACATTTTATTGTTGGTGTTATGTGTGATGGAGGTGATTTATAAATGTTGTCGAGTGAATGGAAAGAGATAAGAACAGGTGACTACATTTTTTGTTGTTTGTGGACACCATCATTTTTATCTTCTTTAACAATCAAAACCTAAGCTCTTCTTTCTTTAGAATATCCAATACGAACTTGACAAAACCTCTCAAATCTCCTTTGTATTGGGCATTCTGCAGAACCCCATAATATCTAAATCTATTTTTCTTTGGGATATTCACCATAGGATATTTGTTTTTATGCAGAATAAAATTCATTAACAATCTTCCGACCCTCCCATTTCCATCTACAAAAGGATGTATCTTTTCAAATTCGGTATGGAAATGTGATGCCAAAACCAACGGGTGAAGTTTCATTTTGTTTGTAGAATACCACCTCAGTAGACTAGCCATCTTGTTTGGAACCTCATGAGATTTTGGGGGAATAGATCTTCCAATAAAAACTTGAACGGTCCGATACTTTCCAGTTTGAGAAACCAAATCTTCTCTTAGAGTATTCTCCACAACCAACTTGTGCAACCAAAGAATAAATTCTTTTGTTAAATCTTCTTTATATTTTAGCATATAGTCAAAGGCTTTTTTGTGATTTAAAACCTCATGGATCTCTCTCAAAGATTTCTCCTTCGGAACAATTCCTTCAAATAACAAATGAGATGTTTCTTCAAATGTAAGAGTGTTCCCTTCGATACCAGTAGAGTCGTATGCAAATAAAGAACAAAAAACTTCGTACCTATTTTCATAATTTTCTTTCGGCTCTTTTGCAAAGCTTCTTTTTATTTTTTCCAAGAATTTCTCTTCTTCCTCCGTTAAAGCCACATCAAAAATGCTCAACTTTTTATCAGCTTCTTTTTCCTTTCCTTTCAGATCATCTTTCTTCAAATTAACTCCAAGATAGACCCTCTCCTTTGATACCTTTCCTTTTACCTTAACAGATTTTACTCGATAATAATATTTTCTTCCATTTTTTTCTTTTATCTCTGTATAGGTCATGAATTATATACGTCCACCCTCTTTATAAATATTACTACTTGGTAGACGTATTGTAGTCACCCATCCAACGCCCAGCACGCAGAACTATCTCTTTTTCTTTTTCGTTTTATTACCTTTACTTCTCAATCCCATGAGTTTCTTAACTTTGCTATCCTTGCACTTTCCACTCGGAGACCTACAAGGCTTTTTAACAGATTTCTTCTTAACAACCTTCTTTTTTATTTGCTTTTTCTTTGCCATTTTTTTATGAATAGGGCTCGGTGAGGAAGTGCCACAAATAATAGTTGAAATCAATCTTAACCTACCAACCTATTTTAATGGTTATCTCCCTCGCGCTGTAAACAAGCTTAAGAGGTACAGATTTCGTACAGTGAGTTATAGCCCTTCCACCGTATTAATAGCTGAGCACCCAACAGAGGCTTTCACAGTCACATCCTTTCCAGGACAACCGATGATTTACAAATGGAAAAATCTTATTTAAATGTGTGTCTTAACTTGCTAGGAATGATATTTTTTAAAGAAAATAAAAAGACGCCCGCGCCGAACAAACTCGCGTTTCTGCAACGCTCAATTTTATAATTTATCGATGCTGTTAGAGTTTATAAATCTTGTCGAGAAATTACGAGCAAGCATATCCTACCCCTACATTTACTATATAACAGAAAGATTTATATATACATGATGCATGCATAAAGTATGCCAGAACAAACATCCATTAGAATTAGTGCAGATTTATTAAATACCTTAAAAAAATTTAAAACAGATAGTGATAGCTACGAGGATGTTATTTGGGATTTTATAGAACCTCATTTAGAATTATCTGAACAAACAAAAAAAGATATCGAAATAGCCAAACAAGAGTACAAAAGGGGTAATTTCGTGACTCTAGAAGAAGTTAAAAAAGAACTGGGTTTCTAATGGAAATTATTTTTTCTAATAGCTCAAAAAAACAATTAAAAAATTTAGACGCAAGAATTCAGCAAAAGATACTTTTTACTTTGGACAAATTCAGAAATAATCAGCCAGTAGATATAATTAAGTTAAAAAATAAAGAGGAGGAATTCAGAATAAGAACAGGAAATTATAGGATACAACTCCAGAAAGTTAAAGAAGGATTCTTAATTACAAAGGTGGGAAAGAGAGAGAACTTTTATTTGATTTTTTTCTAATCGATCGCCCCGCCTGGAAGGCAATACGCCCACGCCGATAGTGTTTCGGGAGATATACTTTTTTGTATAAAAGTGGGAGATTTTAATTACTCTTTTTATTTTTCTCTTTTTTCTTATTTCGAACCTCAATAAAATAGTTTAAGACCGTGTATACGGTTTTTTCCTTATCTTGAAATCGATTAACAAAATTTACCGAATTCACAACTTTTAGAAAGTTTTCAATATCTTTAACCCGAATATATTCGTTTAGATTGGGCATATTTGAAATCTCAATAACTTTCTTTTCTGGAATAATCTCTTCTAAACTTCTAAAAACTTCAACGGCTTTGGAATTAAGAGAAACCTCGGTATTTTCCGTTATTATAGCGGGAACATTTGGGTTTAAACTCACAACTTCAAATTTTATTTGGGCAATTCCTCCAGAATTTTTTCCAAAACCCATATTCTCAAAGATATCTCCAAACATATCGTTCAACTCACCGTAATCCTCCGACAACAAATCTTCTCTCCTTTGAACCCCTCCAAGTATAACAATATCTCCTTTGACAACCGCTCTTCCAAGAAGTCCTCTTTTTAACTTTTCGGGGTCTCCCTGTACCATAATTCCTTTTTGAGCCGGTGCAATGGTAATTTGTTTAGCTTCTTTTATTTCAACAGGAGAAATATAAACCAAATCTCCAATTCCCGATTTTGAATTTCTCCTTAGAATACCATCGATTCTTATAATTCCCTGTCCAATATCTGCCGAATATGATTTATCAACAATTGCAACGGTTTTTTTCTCGCCCCCAATCAAGATAACATCTCCCCTTTTTATCTTCAATTCTTTCATCACTGATTCGTCAATTCTAGCAATTCCTTTATACGCATCATCTTGAAGAGACTCTGCGACTTTTAAAGTAAGTTTAGATTTCATTTTTTAGGCTTCCTCCTTGCCTTCTTTTTTACCTTTAAGTTAGGAGCCCAAAAGAAAGGGGCAACAAACCAAATCCAACCCCACCAACCAGAAAAGCCTAACCTATGAGCTATTTTTACATTTAAATAGATTCCATAAATTACCCATGAACCAATACTTAAAGGAATTGTTAAAAGAAAAATCCATAAAAGATGCCACATACTTTTCTTAGCTAGTGAAAGGTAAGCAATCCAATAAAAGATTGGAAGAGGTATCCAAACATATCGGATATCTTCCCCCAAGTATTTTCCAATCCGAACCAAATTAATATTATAAAATACCCACCACAGAACTATTAATCCAAAAAATAAAAATGTGGAAACATCTTCTAATACCATAACTTATTAATAAAAAAGTATTATTTAAATGTGTCTTCTGTAGAACGGTTATGCTTCAGTTTCATTTCTTCTTAGATTTTTTACTTTTTTTCTCTTTCTTTTTT
>CAZGIL010000043.1:0-3658 GCA_964526265.1 Candidatus Woesearchaeota archaeon | reverse complement strand
GAAGAAGGAAAGGAAGTTGATAGTTCTAAAATAGATTTGGAAGAGATACACCTTGATAACTCAAATCTTGAGATTACAAATAAACTTATTTATAAGAATGCGTTTGAGATGTACGAAGAGCAACCAAAAACTATTTTTTTAGGGGGAGATCATTCGGTTAGTTACTCTTTAACTAGAGCGTTCTTTGATTACTGTCAGAATTCTGGAAAAGAGCCTTGTTTGATTGTATTTGATGCTCATGCGGATTGTATGCCGGTTACGAAGGGAGCGGAGAATTTTCCAACGCATGAGGAATGGTTGAGAAAGTTGATTGAGGATGGTTTTCCTACTAAGAATATCCTCCTTGTTGGAGGAAGGAACTTCCTTAAGGAGGAAAGTGATTTTTTGAAGAGTCATAAAATAAAAACAATTTCAATGAATCAACTTCTTTTAAATATTGAAGATAGTTGTGATATAATAATGGAGTTTTCCTCGGGAAAGGAACTTTATCTTTCTATAGATATAGACGCTGTTGATCCCGCCTTTGCTCCCTCTACGGGTTATTGCGAATCTGGAGGATTAACTTCAAGACAGATGATTTATTTGATTCAGAGGTTAAATAAAGTTAAAGGACTGAGAGCAATAGACATAGTTGAAATAAATGAAAAAGAAGATAAAGAGGGAATAACTGTTAAACTCGGAGCTAAACTTTTGAGTGAGTGTGTATGAGAGTATTCATAGCAATAAATTTTCCTGAAGAAATAAGAGAAGAGATAAAAAAGATACAGGAGAGTCTTCCAGATTTTGTGGGAAAGAAAACTGAAACAGAAAACTTACATTTAACTTTTAAATTTTTAGGAGATGTTGAGGAATCCGATCTTTCTGCGATAAAGGAACGACTAAAAAAAGTTAATGAGAGGGTATTTACCGCCGAAATAAATTCTACTGGTATGTTTTCAAAGGAGTTTATTAAGATTGTATGGTTACACTTATCTAACTGTGAGGCACTTCAAATTGGTATTGATGAGAGTCTCTCAGACATGTTCCCTAAAGAAAAGAGGTTTATGAGCCATGTTACTATCGCGCGTATTAAAAAAATTCCGGATAGGGACTCTTTTCTTAAAAAAATTGAAATCCTTAAGACAAAAAAGCTTTCTTTTCCGGTAGAAAGTTTTTCTTTGATGAAATCTGAGCTAACTTCTTCAGGACCGATTTATAGTATTGTCGAAGAGTATAAATTGAAGTGAGAAATATAAACAATAAAGAGTTGTTTGCTTTATATGTTTTTTGTTCTTGAAAATATACTTCCTTCTATGGATTTCTTTTTAAAGGTAAATCTTTTTCTGTTATTTTAATGGGAAATGATGAAGAAAGAGAGGATTTAGAAAAACCCTCAGAAATAGAGCTTTTGGCTTCCGAACTTGTTGAAACATATATTAAATCACGGGGAGGAAAAGAGGGAAAACCCATTTCTCTTCGTGGGGGCTCTCCAGAAGTGAGGGAACCCCTTTACGGAGAAATAACCCGTTTGCTTGTTGAAAATAATTGTGCGGTGCCTGTCTTTTTGGATGCACACAGAGAAGGTGCTTATTCTATAGACATTGGATATTTTCAAAAGAGACTCAATATTTCTGCTCCCGAAGCTGTATTATAGATTCAGCTTTTTTCCCAAGAAGTTTTTTTAGTTCTTCTTCACTTGCGTTAATTATTTCTTTTATTGTTTTAAATTTTTTAAGAAGTTTTTTTGCATTTTTAGGGCCTATTCCAGGAAAACCCTCTAAAATAAATTGAAGCTGTTCTTTTTTTGAGAATGAATGTTTTTTTGCTTTAAATGAAATTTCTTCTTTTGTTTCTTTTTTATACAATACAGAAATAAATCTTGCGGTATCTTCTGAATTTTTTGTGTAAATGATGGGAACATTATATCTAAGGAGAATTGATAACAAAAATCCACGGATTGCATTTGGATTAACTCCGAAATGTTCTTCCGAATCTGTATAAAGTTCTTGTTCGTCGATTCCTTCTATAATTAGTAATCTGCTGGGATACTGCTGAAGTTCTTCTAGTTGTTTAGAGAGTCTTTTATTTATCATAGACGAGATAAAATCACTCACCGTCTTTCTCTCGATTACGGTGTCTTTAATTATAAAATCTGCAACTTTTAGTTCGCGGAACTCAACTTCAAATCCGAGTTTTATTAAATTCGCGGGCACCAGCGAGTTTTTTTCACGGTAATCGGCGATTATTTTTCCTGTGATTTTTGGAGTTTCTTTTATTATAAGATGCTTTCTTGAGAAGATGTTTTCGAATATTGTTGACATTTTATCTTCTTTTTTTACCTAACCTATAAAAGATAAATTCAACAAGCAGAGCAATAACTAAAGCAAAAAGTATGACTGAAGAAATGGTGGAGGAATAAGGGGTTGTTCCTTTTGTTTTCATTCCTATAAATACAAGCTCGTCGATAATTAGCCCCAGTGCAATTGCGACTAAGGGAAGATTTATTACGAAAGGACTTCTTTTAAATAGCATTAGGAGACTGATTATGATTAAAAGTGCTAAACCGTAATAAAAGTGGTGAAGCTCGAATCCGGCAATGGTAGGATTTAAGTCCTTTACTATTACTAAAACTCTTACAACGATTATTGTTAAAAAAAGGAAGATGAAAAACGAGATTATCTTATGCTCTTCTTCAAACTTCATCGCTCGTTTCATAATTGTTTTTTCTGACATATTAAGTTATATTTAACTAAATTTAAATACCTTCTCTCTTATTTCATTTTATGCGTATTGCAGTTTATAATCAAATGTTCGGTTTAGACGGAAGCCGTTTTTTTGGAAATGTTGTCGGACATTATTATATTCATTTTCAAAAGAACCCTAAAGAAGTTTTTTTAAGAATGGACCTCTCTAAAACCATTAAAACAGTTAAAAAAGCGGGGGCAGACATTATTGGAATCTGTGAAATTTATGAGGGGGCAGAAAAAAGGCTTGTACGTGGGCTGAAAAAAATTGGGTATAAATATTTTTATTTCGGAAGGGGGCATAAATTTGAATTTAATGATAGGCATGTTATCGAATTGATTGCTTCTAAAATAAAAGGTAAGCAATACCAATTTAAGGAGTGGCCGGTTAAAAGCGAGTTGGGGGGTGGAGGAGGTTTTGTTGTATGCCATTTTCCCAAACTTAAATTAAATGTCTTTCATGTTCATATGGGTTTGCCAATCAGACGATTGTTCCCCCAGCAAATAAAACATATGCAGAAAATATTAAAGAGGTTAAAAGGAAAAACAATAATTATGGGGGATTTCAATTGTACTTACGAGAAGGTAGGTGGATATTTCCCCTCTTTCAAATTAGTAACCGGTAGGATTAAGACTTGTTCCTTTACTCCGATAATTAGATGGTTTGTCTGTAAGGATATGGATCATATTTTAGTTAAGGGTTTGAAGAAAAAGGGGGTTGGAACTCTCCTTGGAAGTTCAGACCATAAACTAATCTGGGCGGATTTAGAATAATTCCCTCTGCTTTTCTTTTAAATCTTTTATATTGCTCTTATTTGCCATATCTTCTTTGATATCTTTTATTGCTTGATGCATCTTTTTTTCTCTTGCTCTGGAAACGTAAAAATGTGCTTCGTCTCTTGTTTTTTTTGTTATGAGGATTATTAGTTTTCCTT
>CAZGIL010000042.1:0-3893 GCA_964526265.1 Candidatus Woesearchaeota archaeon | reverse complement strand
CACAGAACAGATAATTTTAAATATCCTTAATCTCTGAATTTTTTGAGGTGTTCGTACCTCAGAAACGAATTCTGAGACAGTTAAGATGACAGAGCCAATACCAAGAAGAATATTTGAAGGAACGAGATTAGAAGATATTGGAAATGTTCAACCAAATTATAAAAATCCACGAAGGTGGGTAAAACCAGAAGGGTTAGTTTTAGTTAAATCTCCAGCATTAGCTTTAAAATTATACCGAATGTTGAAACCAACTGAACCGAGACATGTGGATGGTTTGGCGGGAGAGGCCAGACAATTTATAGAAACAGAAACAAGGAAGGGAAGACTAGACCCTTTTTTGGGGATGGGATTTGCAATTTTATCTGAAGATATGTTAAATATTGCAAGATGGGATAGTACCTATCCAATTGTCCCGGTAAATAATTTATATTCTTATGAAAATGGCGACATATCAACTCTGAGAGAATTGGATATTAGAGAGGTTGGTGCATTCTGTTTATGGGAAGATAAAATTAAGGCCCATGAGGGAAGAGCATGGGTAGAATATCTTAATTCCAGAAGAGGCAACGGTGCTAAAAGGAGATATCTAATGGACCTTATGGAAGAAGGAGATTTGTCAAGAAGATAGAAAACCTTAAAATCTCTTTATTTCTAAATAAATTAACCCGGTAAGAAGAGTTCTGATAACTTAAATGGGAATTGAGACAAAAATAAAAATTGAAAAGAAAGAACGTAAATATGCAGTTTATGCTCCTCCCAAAAAGATTGAAATAGCGGGCATTCCCGCAGTAGTAGTAGATCCACATAATGAAGTATTTTCTTTTTGGTATAATCATTTTTCTTTTTGGCATAAACATTTACCGGGTAAAAAGGCTGTATTGTTTCACTTGGACGCCCATTCAGATGATGGGGAACATAAACCTTCAATTAAAACATTTATGAAAACAAGAAAGGATAAAGGATTTGATGTTGAAGAATATGCTAAAATTCTTGGGGTTGGGGGGTTTATTGTGCCTGCTTTTTTTTATGGATTGATTTCAAGAAGCTATTTTATAGAGCCAAACCCCGCGAAAAGACTAAACAAAACTATTGACGTTTATGGTTTTTCAAATGGAAGTAATCCTGTCCTTGAAGAAGAGGGTTTGCTTTTATTTAAAAGGAACACCAGGAAAGAGATTCTTGCAAGCCGTTTACAAGAGAGTTTAGAAGAGGATGCAGGTCTGCCTGCACTGATGGATGTTGATCTGGATTTTTTCGCTAATCGTTCTGATTGGAATGATTATGGAAACGATACTATTTCTGCGAGTAGATTAAAAGATAGAGAAAAAATGTTGAAAGGAAATTACGACTTTTTTAGGGAGACGCTTGCTCTGCTTCCTAAACCAGGATTAATAACCATTGCAAGATCGCAAACACCCTGCTGTTTTGTGCCTTCAGATAGAGTTGATGAAATTCAGGCAAGGACTATTGAAATTTTAACAGAGAGATATAGATAGGATTAAGCTGGAAGTTGTGAGATAGAAAAGAATAAAAGAAACTTAATTCTACATAAATCATGACAACATTCAAACTCTCCCTGTCCTCCCTCGCTCTAATGAAAGAGTGCCCGAGATGTCTTTGGCTGACTATAAAAACAAATTCCAATAACCGGCAGTCATTTCTTCGGAAGTAAATCTGACTAGAGGCATATAAATCTCTTCTTCTGCTTTTGTTAACTCGCCTTTATCTGCTTTTCTCAAAACCTCCAGATAATTTACCCGTGTTTTTTTATGGATTATCAGGGGTGGATATTTATTCCTTAAAAGAATATAATTCATCAGCATCCTCCCTGTTCTGCCGTTTCCATCCATAAAAGGATGAATTTTTTCAAATTTGTGATGGAAAATTGTTCCCAAAATAAGAGGATGAAGTTTATTTTTGCTCTTCTGGTACCATTTAAGCAATAAATCCGTGTCTGTTTTGACATAGGGGGCGGGGGTTGCATCAAAATTGCTTCTTAAAACTCTGACATCTGTTTTCCTGTAGCCTTTCCTTGCGTCAATATTTTCCATTAATTCTGAATGAATTTTTACTATTAATTCATGGCTCAACTCTTCTTTGATGTTTAATATCCTAAAAAATACTTTTTCTGTGTTTTGCAAATCATAAATTTCTCTTAATGTTTTATCTTTTGGGGTGATTCCCTCTTCCAAAAGGTTTTTTGCTTCTGCAAGATTTATTGTATTTCCCTCAATAGAGGTGGTGTTGAAAGCGAACTCGATAATAAAATTCTTAAATGTCTCTTTTTTTGTCTGCTCGTCCAATTTTAAAAAATAAGAATTATAATGTAGTCTACAAGCCTCGATTTCATTGGTCTTTTCTTCCAGAAAGGTGTCTTTTTTTAGTTTAAGTTTCAGAGCTTTTTCAAGCCAGTGGTTTGATTCCAGAAAATTATTGATTGTTTTGTAAGCTTTTCTTACTTCTTCTTTAAATTTTCCTGATTCCAGTGTCTTTTTTACTTCCTGAATTGAGTTTCCCAAATAAGCAATATCCTTTACTATTATTCTTTTGCCCTTCCTTGAGCTGGCTCTAAGATAATAGTACGGCTTTCCTGAAATTGTTTTTTTGTATATGTAGACCATGAAAGTTCCAAGAAAAAAGAGTTTATAAACCTTACCCTCTACAAAGGCATTTTATAGATGTAGAGGGTAATAGGCTTTGGCAGATAATTTTAAATCCCCTTATTCTTTGCATAATCATGGCATCCTACTCCCACTCACGTGTTTCTTGTTACGAGAATTGCCCTTACCAGTATAAATTGAGATATCTTGATAGAGTTGAGGTTGATGTTCCTAACACAATTGAGGCTTTTATGGGGGGAATTGTTCATCAAGCTTTAGAAGACTTATATAAACGAGTTAAGTTCAAACAGCGCATTTCAAAGGAAAGCCTAATTAAGTTTTACCGAGATGCATGGGATAAAGAGTATTCTGATGATATCCTGGTGGTTAAAGAGGGACTAGATGCTAAGAATTATAAAAAAATGGGTGAAAAGTATATAAGTGATTATTTTGATAGAATGAATCCCTTTAACCAACTTACAATTCTCGGGCTGGAGACGCAGGACAGGATGACTTTGCCCGATGGGAACTCGTGGCACGTAAGAATTGACAAGCTTGCGTGTGACGATAAAGGAAACTATTATGTCTGTGACTACAAAACAAATGCGAGAATGAAGGACCAGGAAGAAGCTGATGAAGACAGACAGCTTGCAATGTATTCTATATGGGTTAAGGACAAGTTCAAGGATGCTAAATCTGTTAAATTGGTTTGGCATATGCTTGCGTTTAACAAGGATGCAGTTTCGGAGAGAACAGACGCACAACTTAAGAAACTGCAACAGGAAATTGTTGAAATAATTAAAGAGATGGAAAACGCAACAGAGTTTCCTAGAAAACAAAGCGGACTTTGTGATTATTGTGTTTACAAGGAGCTTTGCCCAAGTTTCAAGCATGAGGCAGAGCTTGAAAAAAAGCCGATGAAAGAGTTTAAGCAGGATGAAGGTGTTAAGATGGTTGATGAGTTTGCAGAAATAAAAAAGCTTTTGTATGATTTGAAAAATAGGGAGGAGACAGTAAAAGATAATCTGGTGGAGTTTGCTAAGCAGAAAGATGTTGATGTTATTTATGGAAGCAATATGAAGGCGAGTGTGAAGGAGTTTGATAAAGTTGAGATAGACGATGAAAACAGGGATAAATTAATTGAAGTACTAAAGAAAAAGGGGTTGTATGAAACATATTCGATGTTGTGCGGTATGAGGTTTAATTCTCACATCGTTAAAGGGCAATTAAAGGATAAAGATATCGACAAGTTAATTGAGATTGTGAAGGATTGGAGGGTGAGTGTTAGTAAGA
>CAZGIL010000041.1:2222-3963 GCA_964526265.1 Candidatus Woesearchaeota archaeon | reverse complement strand
CTCTCTCTTTCATATAAGATTAAATTAAAACGGGTTTATTAAATTAATGTTCTCTACTCTATTTCGCCATCGTCCTAATTTCTTACTGGACCCATTTTTTCCAATTCTTCTAGTTCTCGCTTCCTAAAGACACAAACATCTCTGTCAGTTCCAGAACAAAGGGTTTCAATTTTTTTCTCTTCGTATGTACATATGTCTCGCATGTCTATATTTAGGTTTTGGGTTAAAATCGACACCGCCCTGTTTCTGTACTGGGGGACATAATTTTCACAGAAGCCAAAATCCATTCCGGTTTCTTTTTGCATATCAAAGAAAAATCTCTCTCTTATCCATAGAAGTTGATAATCTGTATAATCTAATCCCAAAGAACCCAAATTGCCTTCAACATATTTTTCCAATTTTACCCATCTTCTCCCCCAATTTCCCTCCCGCCTCAACTCTCTGTAGAGTTCGGCATTTGATTTAACACTTTCAATCATACGCTGAATCACTTCATCGGTTTGCTCTACTGTCGTTATTCTTGGCATTTTGTAATTTATCAGAACTCTTCTTACCGGTTTATTAATTTACTCTTTATTTAAGAGCCTTAATCTGGTATGCTAAATCAATTGCTCGATATAAAAAAACACTTGCAGCAATTATAGCAGGGGAATAAGCAGTAATTCTATTCTTCAAATTCTTTCCTGCCCAACATTCAAACTTGTCCAATTTTCTTTCAATTGTTTTTTTCATTGTAATAGGGTAGACAAGTGGTTTGCCTCTGAAACACCGGAAAGCTACCTTTAATCTTTCTCGGCTCTGCAACCCGCCAAGCATCTTAATAGGTGTTTAGGGCTGCTCCGATCAAGGCCTGACCCGTTTCGCATCTACAAGATCAAAGCGGACAAAGCGTCAACGTCCGACTAAAGACTTTACGACGCACCAGTCACGCCCCACTCGTAGTCTGCCTAAAGCCCGTTTGCATGTAGCGGAGGGCTAATCCGCTGACTTAGTCTACCTAAATACGCATAATCTGTAGTTTTTAAGGTTTTTGATATCTTCCTAAAACACTCTCATAAGAAATATAACAATAAGAACTAAAATGATAAGTAAGACGATTCCAACAATAATCCACCAAGTATTTCCACCTAATAATGATTTCTCCTGTTGCTCTCCGAGTCTGATTACACCAAGGTTGGTTATATTTCCGTTATCGCATCCTGCGATTTCAGAGGGTTTATTAAGAATGCTGTCACAATGATTTATATCGCTGCAAGTTCTTGTTCTTATTCCGTCTTCAACACACTGACTCCAGTCGGAGCAGCTCCATATTGGATTACACCCCCTTAAATCAATTATTCCTGAAGAACCTCCTCCACTGCTTCCATCAGTCGAACAACTTCTACTAATAACCCCTCTATTTACTGTAGTATTACAATTGTTAGTATCGGTAGCGGTTCTTGTCTGCAAGTTATTAACACACGCACTCCAAGGACCATAACACCAATCTTCCGTACAGATAGGAGCATTACAACTTCCATCAATAACAGTCTGATATTCATAATGAGTTATATCATCAAAACTTCCACAATCATTAGCGTCATATTCTATTCTAGATCTTTCCTGATTTCTATGAGTTTGGTTTACACAGTCAAGATTACTCCAAGAACTCCAATCTGTAAACTGTAAATCCTCTGAACAAGTATAACAACTTCCATCAATAACAGTCTGATATTCATAATGAGTTATATCATCAAAACTT
>CAZGIL010000041.1:0-2122 GCA_964526265.1 Candidatus Woesearchaeota archaeon | reverse complement strand
ACAACTTCCATCAATAACAGTCTGATATTCATAATGAGTTATATCATCAAAACTTCCACAATCATTAGCGTCATATTCTATTCTAGATCTTTCCTGATTTCTATGAGTTTGGTTTACACAGTCAAGATTACTCCAAGAACTCCAATCCGAAAATTGTAAATCTTCTGAACAAACAAAACAGCTCAAATCAAAAACACTCCGATACCCATAATTAGTTACATTACTAAAATTCCCACAACTATTTGCATCATACACCGTCCATGAAATTGATTGATTTCTATGGGTTAAATCTATACAATCAAGATCCGATACAACAACCAAACTAGAATTTGTTATATCATTTGTGCAGTTATTACACTCACCATCCGTACAACCAAACTCACACTCGCTAACATTTTCATAACTAATTGAACTTGAACAGCTTTCATCCTCGCATATCGGAGTTGTAATTTCATTAACTACCCAACTTCCAGAACACATCAACTCTGAACTTTCCTCTCCGCAATTTAAATCAACAGTACACTGTGGTGTTGGTGGAATAGCATTATAATAAATCACAAGATTAGAAACTCCGCCAATCTTGCTCTCTTTGAAGTTGTAAACTTTTCCTGCCTGGATTATATCCCCCTGTTTAACAAGATATTTATCATCCTCGAAACAAGCCTTATTTGAGCAATCGGCATAGTCAGTCGAATCTCTCTGCAAACATTTGCAGGAGAAATCATAAACTTTATCGCCTTTAATCCAACCCGCTGGCCAGCAAAAATCAGTTATCCCCCGTTTGTCGCAGTTATCTGCTTGAAAATCTCTTACTACAACAAATTTCTTTTCTCCACCTATCTTTTCAATTACAACATAAGAATCAGAATCAGCTGAAATTTCTGTAACATAAATTTCTCCATTTTCAGGAACTGTCCAACTCGCGTTTGTTAAGCCATTTGGAGAACCGAAAGTGTGAATAACCTTACTGTTCTCTACAACAGTTGGCCATGCCGAAACAAAACCAACCAAAGTGATCATCGTAAATAAAAGTAGTAAACAAACCGAAGTTTTCCTTAATCCCATAGTAATTCTGCAGTGACAACGCTTTAAAAGGTTTATTGTTATAAAGTATACTACTTGTTATAAGTCTTAGAGATTACAAAATCATTCTTTTTATCTCTTAGAAAAACAGTATCGCCAATCGCGGTGAGCGGGATTTCGAGGACAATCTCTCTACCAGAGTATAAAATTGTAGCATTAAAAACCACTTTCTTCCTTCCCTCATTTCTTACAATCCAATCAGTCATGTCACACGGATAGATACAGCCATTTTTTATTATGACCCACTCCTTTTCCACCTCAATTGTAAAGCAATCCCTGCAAACATCATCTGATTTTTTGCATAAATTTTTCCCCCCATCAAGGCACCTCTCCCATGCTTCAACAAATTCTTCATAGTAACCATCCTTTCCGGAAGGAAAATAATAATTTGCAAAGCCTTCTTCAATCATTCTCCTATTAATAGGAGCGTTTCCAAGAAACACATAAGCGAGCGTTCTTCCATATTTATCTAGCTTATCTTTTCCAAATTTTAAACTAACCGTTTTGTTTAGAACGAGCGTATTAAGAAAATCTTTTGCCTCTGAATAATACCTTTCTCCCCTTTCAGGGGTGTTTATTCCAAGCATTCTTACAGAAGTCCCATTAATTACAATAGTATCCCCATCAATAACCCTTTCAACAACACCGGTTTGAGAGTCATCAAGAAAATTGATTAATAGTTTATCAAGGAAGGAGTAATTAATTATGATAAGAACAATTATTAAAATAATCAATAAAATAATTCCTTGCTTTTTTTTGTCCATTTAATTAATGCAGTAAGATGCGATTAAAAATATTGTTGTAAAATATTATGTTGGTAACAGCAGGACTTAACCCCAAGGATACCCATAAGATTATTTCTCCCCCCGCACCAAACTCTCAAGTTTACATTAATTTAATTGGTCCGAAGAAATCAATCATTAAAAGTATTTTTATAAAAAAAGTGCAGGGTAAAATCCGAAGATCCAAACCAACCGAAGTTGATTCCCCTGCAAAAAAACGATGTTTTTTGGGTTTATAAGTTTAAGCGACTACTCGC
>CAZGIL010000040.1:0-3991 GCA_964526265.1 Candidatus Woesearchaeota archaeon | reverse complement strand
TTGATTGATGGGGCAAAGGCAGCAAGCTTTTTAAATCGAATAAAGTACTATTTAGAATTTCCAAAACGGATTATTATTTAAAACTAAATTTTTCTAATAAATATTCATTTTCAACTGAGGTGAATGCTCTATATTATTGGATAGATTTAGAAAAAAGACAGAAGGAGGCGAAAAAAATGTAAGAAAATATACTTTTTAAGTAGAGATTTTTAGGAAAATATGTGTAGTTAAAATGTTATTTTTTAATTAAGGAGGTTTTTGTAATGAGAATGAAAAAAAGTGTGATATTTTTATTAATTTTAATTGTAGTGTTTAGCGTTTCATCGATTACTTTTGCACAAACTACCTTTAGATTAGCTCACATTTATGATCCTTCCCACGCTTGGTCCAGAGGTGCCGAAATGGCTGCCAGGTTAGTGGAAGAAAGAACTAATGGCCAGATTAAAATTGGTTTATATCCAGCCAGTCAGTTGGGGACAGAAGAGCAGATCTTAGAAGCTGCTATCTTTGGTTCGATTGATATTGTTATTGCCGGTGCCGGCCAAGTTGGGAATCTATTTAAACCGATTAATGTGTTAGAAATGCCTTATACTTTTAAGAACAATGATCATGTTCTAAAATTTGCAAAAAGTGAGATTGGACAACAGATGTTTGCCGACTTCGGAAAAGAATTTTCTTTGAAGGTACTGGCGGCTATGCCTTATGGAACAAGACAATTGACCTCTAACAAACCTATCTATACACCGGCAGATTTGAAAGGCTTTAAACTGAGAGTTGCGGAACAAAATGTATCGCTGGCTTATGCCCGGGCAATGGGCGCAGATCCTACTCCCATTGCTTTCCAGGAAGTTTATATGGCATTACAACAAGGGGTAGTCGATGGGCAGGAAAATCCGCTCCCGACCATTCAGGCAATGAAGTTTTATGAAGTTCAGAAATATATAAACTTGACCTCTCATGTGATTAACTGTGGTACTTTTCTTATGAATGGTGATAAATTTAATGGTTTAAGTGAAGAGCATCAAAAAATTATGTTAGACGCTTTCTCTGAAGCTGCTGAATTTATTACTGCTGATATCAATGAGAGCGAGAAAAAATTGGGTGCTTTCTTCGAAGAACAGGGATGTACATTGGTAGAATCAGACATTGATGCATTTATTGAAGCAACTAAAGATATGCCTACTAAATTTGCCAAATGGTGGATTCGTTACGGAGTAGATTTGCATAGTAGAATACACAATCTATAATTTTATGACTGAACTGGATCTATCAGTATTTGGAAGCCATGTCAATGGCTTCCAAATACTGATTAAGCTATAATAATATGATGCATCTATAGAACACATCATAAATAAATTTAACGGAGTATAAAGCCTTGAAAAATCTTTATGGCAAGATTGAAGAATATATACCCCAGGTACTATTTCTTTTTATCTTTTCACTTATGGCAGTACAGGTATTCACTCGATATATTTTAAATTTTACGCTTCCCTGGAATATTGAGCTGTGCAGATATTCTTTTGTCTGGTTAACTTTTACGGGAGCTGCTTATGTAAGGAAAGAAAATGCCCACATAAAGATCGAAGTTTTATTTAATTATTTATATAAAAAATGTGCTCCAAGAATCCAGAAGATTATTTGGTTATTCAAGGAATTATTGACAATTGTATATTTAATCGTTCTTATTATTTTTGGGGTTATTCTTGCCTATAATTCTCGTCGTTTCCTATCACAGGCAATGCAAATATCTCAACTTTATCTTTATATATCAGTTAGTATCGGAATGATATTTTATTTAATCAGAGAAATCCAGTATGCGATTAAATATTACAAGAAAGAATATTTAAATAAAAAGAGTCTTATTAATGGTCATATTAAAAGGGGGTTAAAGTAATTTGGTTGCTTTTTTAATTATAGGATTGTTTTTCTGTTTGTTAATTGGTATGCCGGTTGCTTTAGCACTTGGGATTCCTTCCGTAATATATTTTATTTTTGATAAAAGCCTTCCTAATTTTACAGCAATTCAACGTATGGTTGCTGGGGCTAACACCTACCCCTTATTAGCTGTGCCTTTTTTTATTTTTGCAGGTAATTTGATGAATACCGGTGGAGTTACGAAGAGAATCTTTGATTTCGCTAATAAATTAGTAGGTCATATTAAAGGTGGATTAGGACATGTTAATGTTATTGCTAGTATAATTTTTGCAGGCATGTCCGGGGCTGCTATTGCTGATGCAGGGGGGTTAGGTACTATAGAGATAAAGGCTATGCGCAAGGCGGGTTATAATGATAGCTTAACATTAGGCATCACTGCAGCATCCTCTACGATTGGTCCCATAATTCCTCCAAGTTTACCAGTGGTTGTTTATGCTGTAGTAGCATCTTGCTCGGTTGGTCGCTTATTTGCTGCAGGGATTATCCCTGGTTTTATGATGGGTTTAGCCCTAATGATTATGATATATTTCTTAGCAGATAAATACAATACTCCAATTGAAAAAAAGTCAAGTTTTAAAATGATTGTTAGTTCTTTTTTAACAGCATCTTGGTCATTATTAACTCCTGCAATTATATTAGGAGGCATATTTTTTGGTATATTTACCCCCACTGAAGCAGCGGCTATAGCTTCTGTCTATGCCATCATCTTAGGATGTTTCATCTATCGAGATATGGGGTTTAAGCAATTATGGTATGTAGTAAAAATTTCAATGATTTCTACTGTTCAGGTGATGATTATTGTTGTTTCTGCTACTTTATATGCTTGGATATTAGCTAGGGAACAAGTTCCACAAGTAGTTGCTCATTATATACTAAGCTTAAGCCATAATTATTATTTAATCCTTTTTTTTATAAATATAGTCTTATTAATTGTAGGTATGTTTATGGAGACTATTGCTTCTATTAATATTTTAGTACCAGTATTAATTCCGGTGATTGCCGAATTAGGAATTGATCCCATACAATTTGGAGTAATTATGATTTTAAATCTAATGATAGGTCTACTAACCCCACCTTTTGGAACAGTTTTATTTGTGTTAAGCGGGGTAGCTAAAGTGTCAGTGGAGAAAGTTGCTAAGGATACAGCAATATTCCTAATTCCTTTATTAGGAGTTTTACTGTTAATAGCCTTATTTCCACAATTGACTTTATTTTTACCAAACTTAATCTTTGGAAAGTAATTACTATCAGGTGTATTTGTTTGAGACAATTATGTCTATTAATCTAAAGTGCAAAATAACGTACATGCATACGTTTGGATGAATATAAAAATTTCATGGAAGGCATCGAACAAAAGTTGAAAGGTGGAAAAGCTACCACTGATTTGTTCGTGGGTTTTAGAGTTTTTAAGTATAAAGATGGGGATAAGATTAGATTATTAAAAATTGGGGGTATAAAATGAAAGCTTTAGTAAAAACAAGTAAAGGAGTAGGAAATGTAGAAATAAAAAATGTTCCAGAGCCCATACCTGGTCCAGGGCAAGTAAAAATTTTGGTTAAAGCAGCTGGTATTTGCGGAACAGATTTACATATTTATAATGACGAATATCCTAGTATTCCCCCCGTTATTCTTGGACATGAAATAGCAGGTGAGATAGTTGAATGTGGTAAAGGGATTCGTGCTTGTGAAATAGGAAGAAGGGTTACAGCGCGGACTTTTATGGTAACTTGTGGGAGATGTCGATACTGCAATACAGGTAAAGATAATCTTTGCCCAGAGAGACTTTCGATAGGGAGTGGAGTAAATGGTGGATTTGCTAAATATCTTATTGTGCCTGAAAAAAATATTTTTTATCTTCCTCAGAATGTAAGCTATACTGCAGGTGCTTTAACTGAACCATTAGCTTGTTGTGTTCATGCTGTTTTAGAAGTAGCTCATATTTCTGTAGGGGAAAGAGTTTTAATTATTGGGCCTGGTCCCATTGGTATACTTTGTTCACAGTTAGTTAAGGCTTCAGGAGGTTATGTGGTAGTTATTGGTACAGCTTCGGATAAAC
>CAZGIL010000039.1:0-4087 GCA_964526265.1 Candidatus Woesearchaeota archaeon | reverse complement strand
TGCACTATGTCCTGATAGTCTTATTTCCATAAGTACATTGTAACATATCGCCGCCTATTCATTCATCCACGGGCAAGCCCGTGGTATTCTGCCCTTCGGGTTAATAAATAGTTTCCAGGATGAGTTCGTTTCGTTTAAAATAACATCCTAAAAATTTTTATTTCTAAATATTCTTTTATTTTCTTTTATTCATAAACGTATCTAACATTACTGCTCCTAGGATTAATAAACCTTTTGTAATTGTTTGCCAAAAAGAGCTAATTCCAATTAAGTTCATACCATTATAAGTCAAACCGAGAATAATAACACCCATGAGAGTCCCAGGAATTGTTCCAATACCACCACTAAATGATGTACCACCAATAACACAAGCAGCAATGGCATCTAATTCATAACCAACGCCGATATTAGGCTGTGCAGCACTAATACGGCTTGTCAATATAATACCTGCAATACCTGCACAAAAACCTGAAATAATGAAAGAGGATATTCTTACACAAGATACGTTAATACCAGATTCAGTAGCTGCATCGATATTTCCGCCAATTGCATAAATATAACGACCAAATTTAGTCCAATGTAATAAAATGTAAGCTAAAATTGCAATAATAATCAAGACAATTACTGGGTAAGGAATAATTCCAAAAAGTTTACCACCACCAATTAGTCTAAATTGAGTATTTCCCAATGATTGTGCATACCCACCTGATATAATATATGCAACACCACGAATAACCAACATAGTTGCTAAAGTAACAACAAATGGTACCATATTTAACTTACCAACTAAAATTCCGTTTAGGTAACCAAAGAATGTAGTGGCAGCAACTGCAGCCACACATGCTAATAAGATATTTCCTGTTAAATTCAACACTACTCCAATGACTACACTAGCCAAAGCAAGCATAGAACCAATTGATAAATCAATGCCACCCGCAGTAATAACAAATGTCATGCCTAAAGCAAGTAAACCATTTAGTGATACTTGTAATAAAATACTAATTACATTTCCAACTGTTCGGAATGTTGGTGATGCAATTGTAAGTATAAGAATCAGACCAATCATTACCAAACCAACACCATATCTTCTCATAAAAATATTAAATTCATCTCGATTCATACCAAGAATCTTATTTTTCTCTTTTAACTCCATTTGTAAAATCCCCCTTTATTCTTCACCAAATTCTTTTACTAAAATTGTTTCCTGAAGAGCTTCTGTGATAGCTCAATAATTCGGCAACTTTTTCTAACTTTTCATAGGGGGTCTGATAATCAATTCCCCCGTGTCTCTTTAAGTGGTTATATTCAAATAAGAAGTTTCCTGGATTATAGATGAGATCTTTAGAAAGCAAGTCAAATACATTTGTTGCAAATAATGCCATTTGATTGTATTTGAGGGGGTCTTTTTTAAAGGGAACAGGCATTTTACATTCTCCTATAATAATTGTTTAAATATTACCTTATTATTTTACTTATTTATAGGGGGGATTACAGGTTGCCCTATAATCCCCCCTATAATGGTTTGTAGAAACTTTACAATCACTAAAATATGCGACCATTTAAATAGAACTTATCTTATTTTAAATATTTGTCTACATTATCTTTAGTAATCAGTACGAAGTCAATCATAGTTTCTTTTGCAACTTTTTGTCCATGAAGAACTTGATTGGCAAGTTCGATAGCTTTCGTTACTTGTCCAGAACCATCTTGGTATATTGTTGCCAGTAATTCTCCATTTTTAACCATTGTCATAGGTCCTTTGTTTCCATCAACACCTATACAAACTATATCTTTTCTACCTGCTGAATTCATAACTGCTTGAACTGCTGATGACATATCATCATTATCACAGATTATTGCATTAAGTTCTTTACCATATTTTGCTAACCAGTCTTCAGCGAATTTAATAGCTTTTTCTGCTTGCCATTCAGCTGTTTGTTCAGCTCCACCAAGTAATGTCCACTTTTTGTCCTTATCTAGTACATTGTGCATACCTATACCACGTTCAATTTGAGCTGAGTTACCAATGACACCTTGAAGGTGAGCATATCCACCACCGTTAGGAAGTTTTTCCTGTATAAATTTAGCCATCATTTCGCCAGCTTGAACATCGTCTGAACCTACATAAGCAGTTGCAAGCTCATTTGTATTCACTGTTCTAGAGTTAACTACAATACATGGAATCTTTTCTTCAGCACATCTTGTAATAACAGGTGCACTTCCTGCTGCTTCTGCTGGTAATACGATAACTAAATCAGCTCCCATATTAATAGCATCTTCAATTAAGTTAACCTGAGTAACTGGATCTGTTAGACCATCGTATAAGTTCCAGGAACCAATTTCTCCTTTAGCAACCAAACCATCTAAAGCTTCTTTTGCAGCTGCATTAACTCTTGCATGGAAAATGTCAACAGTATTTTTTGCGATATACGCAATCTTAAAATCGCTCTTTGCTTCTGCTTTAGTTGTAGTTTTGTAACCCACAAAAGAAAAACCAACTACAAGAGCTACAATTACCGCGACCATTAAACCAATTTTCATCTTACTCATTTTAAAACTTACCTCCTTAATTTTTTACTAATCTGCTTCTCGAAAAAGCGTTTAAAAGTTTAACCTCCTTTCTTTTTAATCTTGTTTTTTCCCTTTATATAATATTCAATTTGTAACATTGAATATCTGTTTATTTGTAATTTATATTCTTAATATTACACTCTTTCAATAACTTCTTCTGCACCTGTAATATATTTTACAATATCAGTTGCAGTCACATCATGAACGTCTTGAACAGTTACTAGTTTACCCCTTCTTAAAACCATAATTCTATCAACAATACTAAATAAATGTTGCATGTTATGGCTGATAATTATGACTGAACAGTGTGAATTGTTTTTCAGTAATTTTATTAATTCCAATGCTTTTTTTGATTCATTTACCCCAAGTGCAGCAGTTGGCTCATCTAGTATCACTACTTTAGTACCCCAATATACTGCTTTACTAATAGCAACCGCCTGACGCTGCCCTCCAGAATACTCCCTCATGGGTCTTCTTAAATTACCTAAATTAACCTTAAGTTTATTAATTAGATTTATTGTCTCTTTAAACATCCATTTGTTATTCGCTAAAAATAAATACTTTAATATTCCGCCATAGCATACTTCACGTCCTAAAAAAACATTAAATGGCGGATTTTGTGAATCTACTAAACTGAGATTCTGATAAACTGTTTCTACCCCAAGGTTGCGGGCATCTCTTGGGTTACAGATATTAACCTTATTACCCTCAAAATATATTTCCCCTTCATCTTTTTTAAGGGCTCCACTAATTATTTTTATCAAAGTAGATTTACCGGCACCGTTATCACCAACTATTCCTAATATCTCATTGTACTTTAAATGTAGTTCAACATCATCCAATGCATAAACTCCTCCAAAGTACTTTTTTATTCCATTAGCTTCAAGGATATATTCATTATTACCAACCATAAAAATCCCCAATTTATTATTTTTATTTTTTAAAATGTCGTATTATTTAGGAGAAACATTTCAACATTAACATAAAATATCACTCAAGAAAATATATGTCAATATATCCAGCAATTAAATTGGTGTCAAGAACTTGTGGGGTTTTTCTTGCCTCAAAAAATTATTTAATTTTAATTCACGAAAAGAAAGACAGATACTTATACTTATGAAGTGTAATATAAAAGAAACCTACTATACTATTTGCTAAAATAAACATATTATTCAACTTAGCTGCCCTGGCCTCAAGATATGGTTACAAGTTGACACTCCAGAACCTCCTTATTTTCATTCTCTATTTTAACAGAACCAAAAGAAAGTATTCATTTGCCACCCCCCCCTCTCTCTCTAAAACAGGACTTCATTTATAACAAATAGCTAAATATAATATTTTAAAACTTGCTAATTTATTAGTTTCATTATTTATTTTAAGTATTTCGGCATCTATTAATGTACTCATCCATCTTAATATATTTTGATCTACTTCGTCTTTAATCTTCTTACTGAATCCCGTTCAATAAGCTCAGTTTCAAACTCTACAGATTTCTTTATTTTCTTCTTATCTATCA
>CAZGIL010000038.1:0-4720 GCA_964526265.1 Candidatus Woesearchaeota archaeon | reverse complement strand
CTGTTGCCGTCAATGGCGTTATAACAAATGCAGCCAACAAAGCCACGTTCACCATTGAGGCCGTGACCGACACCCTATACGGCGCTTTTCTGGGGGACTCATCCGACCCGACATCGACAGCAGGCCACCTCATGGCGGCCAAGAAGTTCGGGACGGCCCGGGCGGTCGTTGCGGATGATGAAATCGCAGTGTCGTATGTCATAACCATTGCCAACGCATAACCTAACCGGGGCGTGTGACAGCGTCCCGTTGTCATAAAGGAGGTTCATCTAATGAAACACAACAATCACATGGGGGCCAGTATTATCGCTGAGGTCGAAAGGCCTATTATCTGTCAGCCCCGGTTCCTGGTGGAGTCCGTATGGGACGTGGAGCACTGGAGAAAAGGCCAGCTCTTGGGCCATACACGGGACCATAACATCTGCACGGATGAAGGGTTGGATGCACTGCTTGACATCATGTTCCATGCAGCCACGCAACTTACTACCTGGTATGTCTTGATTTTTGAGACCGATACCACGCCAGCGGCAGGCACAACCTATGCCGTGCCGGTTTGGACCGAATCTGCGGCCTATGACGAGGCTACCAGACCGGAGTACAACGAGGCGGCGGCATCAAGCAAGGTTACGACCAACAGCGCCAACAAGGCGACCTTCACCATATCAGCTACCAAGACCATTTATGGCGCGGCACTTGTGGCAGGTGGGACGGACGCCAATACCAAGAGCGATGCGGCGGGGGGCGGCACTCTGTACTGTGCGGCCAAGTTCGCCTCGGCAAAGGCATGTGTTGATGACGACGTGCTCAAGGTCACGATCGCCATTACCGCAGCGGATGCGTAAACCCCTTTCCCCTCCCTTCGGGGAGGGCATAAGGAGATCTGAATGTCAACAGGTATATTTTACCCTGTAGCGGCCTCAGATGATGGGATGATATGGGACCCAGCGCCTAACTTTTACGATGGCAATGGTCATATCAGGTTTGGGAAAAGCGACGTAAATCCTACGCAGTGGTTTTATGCCTTCATCAGGTTTCCAAATGTCACCATCCCGAATAATTCCAATATCACGGCTGCATATCTCAAACTCACTGCCTACAAAGACAACGCTCAAACTACGGTTTCCACGTTAATCCATTGCAATGCAGTAGATGACGCTGTAGCGCCAACCAGCCATGCTGAATATCTTGCATTGGCATTAACTTCCGGCACCGCATGGACGTCAATACCCGCCTGGGTTGATGGCACTCAGTATGACTCTATTGATTTTGCTGCGGAACTTCAAGCAGTTGTTAGCAGGGCCGGTTTTGCTTCAGGCCAAGCCGTGATGGTCCTAATCAAGGACAACGCATCATCTAATAGTGCTGGCCGTTCAGCATCGGATGTCGTTTGGAATACAGGGTTAGAAGTGCCCGAACTTCATGTCGAATGGGGGCCACCGCTACCCGAGGATCTAATAGCATCATGGAATCCGTATGACGCTGGCGATAACCTCACATTCAGCACGGACCTTTTAACCGCGACGCACGCATAGGAACAATATGGGCACATTGCAGCACAATGGCGTAAGAAGCAACTTCAGTAAGACTTCGGGGAAGTGGTATTGGGAAATCACCATTGACGTCGGGACCACCCACTTTATCGGTATCGGCACGTCGGACGCGAACCTGAACGGGGCCGTGGGTTCGGATGAGTACGGTTACGCCTATCATGACCTGGACGGGAAAGCCTATAATAATTCGATTCCCTTTACGTTTGGCGATACCTACGAGGTAGGCGATATTATCGGTGTAGCCATGGACCTGAACTCCAATAAGCTCTGGTTTTCCAAAAACGGCGTGTGGCAGGATTCGGGGGACCCTGAAGCAGGCACATATGCCGCATACGATATTGCGAATGGCACTTACTATGCCATGTGGTCCGGGTATGACGGCGGCGAGGTCACGGCCAATTTCGGTAATTCCGCTTTTGCCTATGACATCCCGGCCCAGTTCAGTGCTTTCGCTCAAGGGCTTGCGACCGTTACATGGGATGATGATAATGTGGGCTCACAGATAGAAATACACCCTACCATAAAGGTAAGGGCATTAACTGACTTAGTATTTCCTACCTGTGCTGCCGGGTCATACTCGACATTTCTTTATGGCTCAACGCTGGCAACAATTTCCAAGTCTACGGGTAAGTGGTATTGGGAGGTTGTAGTAACAGCATACAAAACTGAAGTGTCTATGACAGGAACCATCCCAGGACCTTCGATAAGGGTTGGAATAATGACATTATCGGGTGACTTGGAAAGGCCTTGCGGTGATGATGCTCACGGGTATGCGTATTGTGCAGACGGTAAAAAAATAAATTCAGGGATTGCTCAGGCGTATGGCGACGTATTCGGCTATGATATGATATCGAATGTCGTAATAGGCATTGCCTTGGACCTTGACAATCATAAATTGTGGTTTTCAAAAAATGGTATCTGGCAGGATAGCGGTGATCCGGAAGCAGGGACAAACCCTGCTTATAGTAATTTACCAACAATGGTATTTTTTCCTGCCGGTTCTCCAGCGGGCAATTCAGTAATAAGTTGTTAAAGAGACTATAAATGGCATATAACTCATTTTATGCGACAATAGCTAAAAATTGGCGCAATGGTGCATCATCTTTCGGATCTGGTGTCCACTTTGGCATGGGTGCGAATTATAATGAATACTATGGCACCCTCCTTGAGTTTAGAGCATCTATACCACAGGGTTCGACTGTAACATCGGCAGACATTAGTTTTCCCAGCACAATTACCAATCTCACATATCTGCATCCGTTAAGGGTCAGGATTCACGTTGGCAACTGGCCCAGCGTACAGATGCCGACATCTGTTAGCAGTGCAACGTCATTCAGCTCCATAGATATTGATTGGAGTAACGTCGAATCCTGGGTGTCCGGCGACATATTTTCCTCTCCTGCAATCACAACCGCCATCAACACGCTCATTAATAGGTCAACCTGGGTATCGGGCGGTTCCGTAATTATTGCAATCTCTTTTGTTTCATGCGATGCGTATAACAACGACCGTCTGGCAAGCGCTGCAATATTGAATGTAACATGGACTCCACCGGAAAACGAACCTGAACCTGAACCTGAACCACCGCCCGAACCGCCCCCGCCGGAACCAGAACCACCGCCGGTACCTGATCCAGAGCCACCGCCGGAGCCACCATCAGAATACCCAGCATTTGTATCAAACTCAGTGCTTACTCTTAATCCTGGAGACTATGGTTTCTCTGAGGATATCCCGGAAGATTATCATCCTCTTAATTGGGTTGGCGAAGTTGAAGAAACTGTCATTACAGAAACGATTGCGATGGCAGATTCAATTACGGCACAGGTTACATATGGAGAGATACCAGCCGATTACGAGGGTGAACTTGATGAGCATCTAACAACGGCAGATTATTTTTATGCGGAGCTTCCAGGGGACACGGAAGATCCCAAATCAGGCCATGTTGGAGAGAGTTTCAGAACCAGCGCTTTAATCGAGGCTGAAACCCCATATTATGACCTGGATGAAGACGTTGAACTTAGCGAGGCGATCGATGTTGAAACTCCGTACCGTGAATTGGATGAGGGAGTTGAACTATCTGATGAAATATCCGTGCAAATGTCGGAATGGCAGGGGGACCTTGCAGAGGATGTAACCACTTCCGACTCGATAGTATCGCCTGTCGAGGCAGACCTGGATGAAGAAGTCACCCAGAGCGAGGCGATCTCTGGCTACAGACAAATTATTCCATCACCATTTATCGAAAAGGTTACGTCCGCTGAAGCCATAACAGCCACAGTGGACAAGGGGGCTTCAGCCGAAGATGAATTAAGCATCCATGAAGCTGTCAGTATCCAATGGAACCTAACTGTTGCAGAATCGATTACCATCTCAGAAACCGTTACGGAAGAACTTGGCTGGATGATTGAGGAAGTCCTGTCCATGCAGGAAAACGTCTCTTCCCTATGGACAGGGACAGAAACCATTGAGGACATGCTTGAAATATGGGGAAAGGTTCTCATATGCAGCGTTTTCAATGAGACGGCGGCTGAAACCCTGGAAGTTACTGACACGTCCACTTTTGTTCACCAGATGATTTCAACCGTGGCTGAGGCCCTGGGGATTACCGAAGTCGTCACCCCGGCCATGACATTCAATCCCGTTATCGTAGAGGCCCTGGGGGTCATTGCGGCGGTCACAGCCATACGCACGATGTCTTTCACCAATGAGGAGGAGATTGAAGTTGCTGATGTTTTGAGCTGGCAGTGGCAGGAAAGCGTTGCGGAATCAATAGAAGCGACCGATGCCCCCAGCCTGGCCTTTCGTGCCATCCTGGCCCTGACCGAAAACCTTGAGCTTACAGAGACCGTCCTGCAAACCCTGATGGTCGATGAAACCCTGTCCGATGTCCTGGACATCGTAGCCAGCTTGACCATGCAGGCAAGTTTGAATGTGTTGGTAGAGGATGCACTGACCATCGGCCTGAGTGTCCTTCTGGATGGCGAGGTATGGGAGTGCTGGGTGCTATCCGGGAACGCATTCAATCCATCGGTCTATTCAGGATTCGATTTCAATAGCTATGCGACGTTTGGTTCATCGGCCTGGGGAGCAAAGGATGATGGTATTTATGAACTGACTGGAGACACGGACCAGGGGGACGCAATTACGCCGGGGATTGTGTTGCCTGCGAC
>CAZGIL010000037.1:0-4780 GCA_964526265.1 Candidatus Woesearchaeota archaeon | reverse complement strand
TGCACTTGACCCTTTTTATTTTTTGAGGTTAGCTCAAACAATAGTACAAGAGGGTGCACTACCTACTTGTGATAACTTCAGGGTTTTGGGAACACAATGCATAGGATGGTCTCCAGAAATACTCCCCCAAGTAATAGTATACTTATACAAAATTGCAAATGTCTTTGGGAGCTACAGTCTGCAGTATATTGATGTGATTTCCCCGGTGATATTTTATGCAATAGGATTAATTTTATTCTTCTTTTTGTGTTTGGCGCTTACAAAATCAAAAATAACTTCACTAATCTCTTCGTTATTCTTGGCTTTCATTCCGGCGTATTTATATAGGACAACTGCAGGATTTGTGGACCACGAGGCAATTGGTATGGTCGGATTTTTTGCTGTTATGTTGGCGTTTGTTTTAATTATGAAATATCTTGAAAATAAGGAAAAAATAAAGATGGTTTATCCTATTTTAATGGGGTTGGGATTGGGCATTCTGAGTGCATTTACAGTTGTGGCCTGGGGGGGAGTTGCTATTTTTGTATTCTTGATAATCCCTTTTGCATTTTTTGTTTTTTGGTTATTAAAAAGTAAAGGGGGTTGGAACGAAAAGTTATCAACTTACCTTGCCTTTTACGTTTCATGGATCTTCTTAACAAACTTAGTTGCCCCGATATTCGGACTTCCCCTTACAAGTATATTGAGGGGATATATGCTTTCGTCTAATGGAATTTTAAGTTTGGCGGTTCTGGGAATTATAATAGTTGATTATATTTTTATTAATTTTATCAAAAAAGATAAAATAAAGAGTAAGGCTATTATAAAATACCGAATTGTTTTGAGTTTCCTGGCTATTTTAATTTTTGGGGGGATATTTTTGACCCTAATGGGCAATAGCCTATTAAATATCTTCAAAAGCATCTTAGCTGGAATACTTGGCTCAGTTGGGGCGGGGAGGGTGGGCTCTACCGTTGCTGAAAATGCTTCCCCCTTCCTTGACACATGGATTGGACAAACGGGAAAAATATTCTTTTGGGTTTTCCTTGGAGCTTTAATACTTCTTGGTTTTGATTTTATGAAAGGGATTGGTAAGAAATTAAATAAAGTTTTATTCGTTTTTGTTTGGTTAATACTTATTTTTGGTTTGATTTTTAGTAAGTATTCAGCAAGTGCCCCCATTCTCAACGGAGCGAGTTTTATAAGCAATGTTTTATACATTGGAAGCCTTCTTTTATTCTTTGGATATTTAATCTGGATGTATTTTAATGAAAAAATAGAATTAAAATCAAATTATATTATTATTTTTGCTTGGACAATTTTAATGTTTGTTATTGCTAGGGCCACCATTAGGGTGTTCTTTGCAGTAATTCCCTTATTTTGTTTTGTTGTGGGGTTTGGCACCGTAAGATTATTTGAACATGCTAAAAAATCAAAAGACGATGTCTTAAAATTAATTTTGTGGGTCCTTGTTTTTATTACAATAATTGCACTAATGTTTAGTATCTATAATTTAAGCACAATTTCTTCCATTCAGGTAAAATACACCGGTCCATCTGCGGGATTGCAGTGGCAAAAAGCCATGAGTTGGGTAAGAGACAATACGCCATCTAATGCAATATTTGCACATTGGTGGGATTATGGTTACTGGGTAGAATATCTCGGGGAGAGAGCAACGATTTCGGATGGGGGACACTTTGAAGGTAATTTTAGGGACCATCTGATAGGACGTTATGTATTAACAGGGAAAAAACCTAATCTCGCCCTAAGTTTTATGAAATCAAATAATATTTCTTATCTTCTGATTGACCAAAGCGATTTGGGAAAATATCCCGCTTATAGTAAAATCGGAAGCGATGCTAGCGATACGGATAGATTATCTCAAATTCCTGTTCTAGTTTCCAATCCGAGCCAAACACAAGAAACAAATAATGGGACAATAAGAGTGTACCAGGGAGCAGCTCCAGTAGACGAGGACATTGCTTATGAAAATGAAGGGGAAATAATTTTTCTTCCTGCAAACAAGGCATTTATAATCGGATTGGTACTTGAAATGGCAGATAATGGAAAGATAATCAAAAATCCTTATGCTATTTTTGTTTATAATCAAAGACAATACCAAATCCCAATAAGATATATATATTACAATAAACAGATAATTGATTTTAAACAAGGAATAGATGTTGTAATGGACATAATCCCTCTTCTCTCCGCAAATAGCCAGGGAGGACTTCAGGTAGATAATGTTGGAGCTGCAATATATCTCTCTCCAAATACCAAGAATAGTTTATTTGCCCAGCTTTATCTTTTAAACGACGTCTTTGATAAGTATCCCACAATAACTCTCGCGCATGCAGAAACACATCCCTCAATTGATTATTTAAACATGCAAGGAGCAAATCTTCCGGAAATTGTTTATTATGGGGGGGTATTGGGTCCGATAAAAATATGGGAAGTTGATTATCCTTCAAATATTAAAGCAAAAGAGGAATTCTTAAGAATAAGTGGAAGTTACGCGGAATTTGATAATCTAACCGTAACGGCATAAAATGAAAAATTATCCAATAGCAATAATAATTGGTACAAGAGCAGAATTGATAAAAACTTTTCCAATAATGATAGAATTGGACAAAAAAAAGATTCCCTATTATTTTATTCACACGGGGCAACATAATCTTGGAGATTTGTGTGAAAAATTTGGGGTGAAGAAACCGGATTTAGTCCTAAGCGAAGAACCAGGAAAAGATACAAAATTTTACTCTAGAATAAACTTTAAAACTTTTTGGTGGAATGTGAAAATAATGTTTGGGATAAGGAAAGCACTCAAAAAATTAAGGGGATTAAAGTACGCTCTATATCACGGAGACACCATGAATACTGCAACTGCTGCGGGAGGTTCTTCAAGGATATTAAATCCATTTAAGAGGTATAAGAGTGTTCATTTGGAGGCGGGTTTAAGAAGCTGGAATTGGAAAGAACCATTTCCTGAAGAAATAATAAGAGTTCTTGTAGGTTACTTTTCGGATGTATTAGTGGCTGTTTCCCGAGACTCTAAGAAAAATCTGAGCCACCATAAAAGGAAAAAGATTATTCTTGGGGGAAATACCATCCTAGATTCCGCAAATATTGCTTATGGACTCTCTAAGAAAATTAAAATAAAAAGTTTGGGAAAAAAATATGCCCTTGTTTCTATTCATCGGTACGAGAACCTGAAGAGTAAAGAGAGAATGGAAAAGATTGTTGAAATAATCTGTTCTGTTGATATACCTGTTTATTGGCCCCTACATGGAAATTGTGAAAAACGGCTAGTGGAGTATGGATTGATGGGTAAGATTTCAAAAAACAAGAACATAAAAATTCTGCCCCCAAAAGACTATATTACCTTTGTTAATTATCTTGCAAAATGCTCTTTAATCCTTTGCGATGGAGGAAGCTTACAAGAAGAAAGTCTTATTTTTAAAAAACCGTGTGTAATCTTAAGGATGACTACGGAGAGACCCGAGGGATTAAAAAGTAACTTTCAATTTCTATCTAAATTAGACGTAAAAAAAACCAAAGATAAAATAAAGGAGTTCCTAAGCTCCAGATTTAAGGTTAAGGACTTCAAAAATCCTTATGGAGAAAAAGGGGTTAGTAAAAAGATTATAGAGAGTATAAAATGAAAGTCTGTTTAATTTCTAGAGCATTCGATATCCATAGTGGAAGTGCCGAATGGATTTATTCCGAGAGATTGAGAGAAGAACTAATAAAAGATAATTTTGAAGTATATACTATCTCCCAAAAAACAAAAAACTCTCCCCTAAAAAAGATATTCCATGATTGGGTTTATCTCCCCTGGAAGATAATCTCTTTAAGGGTTACAAAGAAGATAAAAATTTTTCATTTTTTAAGCGAAAATCAGGCAATATTTTCCTTTTTGGCAAGGATTATGGGGGCTAAGACAATTACTTACTTTCATGACCTTATGAGAATTAATTCAAAAAAATTTTCATTTAATAACTTGTATTTTAAGCTTGTTTATCGAATGGCTATAAACTCAAATAAAATAGTATGTAATTCTTCCTCAACTAAACAAGAACTAATGAATAAATATGGAATAGAGGGTAACAAAATAGAGATAATCCCGTGCACCCATTATACAGATTTAACTGCAATAAGAAAGGAAAGGAAAGTTAGAAAGACTATTGGATATCTTGGATTTTTAAGCAATCGGAAAAGAGTGTTGAAGCTTGAGGAACTTGCCCAAGAGATTAAAAAAAGAAAGTTTAATTACAAGATAGTTGTTTGGGGAGAGGGTCCTTTAAAAGATAAGCTTCAGAGATTATCAAAAGAGGAAAAAACCGAAAAAATCCTCTTTGTTAAAGGAAAGGCTCCATATTCCTCAATAAATAAGACATATAATTCTTTTGACTTTTTTGTATTCCCTACGGAGGAAGAAGGTCTGGGGCTTCCAATTATAGAGGCAATGTCTTGCGGTATCCCCGTTTTCATCTTAAAAGACGCTAAAATTCCTTATGAAGTCAAAAAAAAGTGTATTGCATGCAGTAGCATGACAGAAATGCTAAGTAAAATAACTTCATTAAGTAAGAATATTAATGATTATCGGAAACTAAGTTTAGATTTGGGAAGATATTCAAAGCTTTTCAGCGCAAAAAAAAGTTTTAAAAGAATAATAAACCTTTACAAAAGAATAATATGAAAAATATAAAAGTTTACTTACAGTATCCCTGGAAGTTTCCAGACTCACCATACTATAAATATCTAATTGAAAGTCCCCCAAAAAATATTATCTACTTAAACA
>CAZGIL010000036.1:0-4868 GCA_964526265.1 Candidatus Woesearchaeota archaeon | reverse complement strand
GTGTATTATTCTTGCGGGGAAAATCAATTTATAAATTGTCCTGGATGCGACCCCACTGATTTGGGGTATGGCAAAAGTATACCCCAGATAAAAGTATTTTTTAATGATAAAGACGGCAAAGAAAAATCAATTTACTTTGCTTATCTGGGAGAGTGTGAGGATGAAGTGCAGGAGCAGATTCTTCCGCCGCAAGAGGATATTCTGGAGTTTAAGGGAGACGGGACTTTTGAAGTTTTAAGTGAGGAGGAATGTAAAAATGGTTTGCAGCAAAGAAAGAAGGATTTGGGAATTCCAGAGAAATTATGTTATTGGGAGACTATGACACAAGTTTACAAAGACAAATGTACTAATTTAAATGAAGCACAGATAAAAGAAATTTTTGAGAAAAAAGCAGAATACAGAAAACTGAACAATCCCGACTGGCCAAATTTGAATACAGAGGGGGATTTTTGTGTTAGCGTTATTTATGATTGTGGTGAGTGGAAAAAAACAGGAAAAAATAATCTCGTTTTCGGGTTTTCTAATTCAAATTCTAAAAAGGAAAATGAAATCGATAATTTAGAGCAGTCAAAATTAATGGGGGGTCTTCCCTCTGTTTCGGGTAATCCCTCCGGGGAAATTCAGATTAACCCTTATTTGAAAATGAGTAAGGAAATTGTGCAAAATACTATTCTCCTACATGAGGGGCTTCATTCTATTCAAAGCAGAATGTATGAAAATACCCATCTTGCTGAGGGAGTTAAATATACCGGAATTTCAAGTCAATATAATCCTATGAAATCGGTGACTGGTCAAGGAGAATCTCTTAAAATCCAGGAAAAAATGATCCCCTATACAGAAATACTCGCTGAAAAATTATCTGGTGTTCAAGAGGCTTTTGCATCTGAAATGAACGATATAGCCCTTTCTTCTCAGACACAAGAAGATAAAACTAAAAAAATAGATGAACTCGATAAACAAATCGAAGAACTTTTTAATATCCAATTAATTAATATCCCTTCACCAAGCCAAAGGATTTATGATCCTGTTGAGTTAGAAGAATATTATGGGAAAAATGTTAAGGTTATATTAGAAAAATATAATGTCTTTGATGCTGAAGCGCAAGAGGCATATAGTAAAATTTTAGAATTAAATAGTCAAGCATATTTTTTATTCAATGAAGTAAGAATTAAAGGATATGTTGGAGAAAAGAGAGAGGTTGACCCTCGTTTGTCAGAAGTTCAGAGGTGGTGGTTGGATAAAACCGCACCTAATTGCGAAGTTATAACAACAAAAGAAAAAGCAAAAGAAGTTTTGGATAAATTTTTAGTTGAAAAAAACATAGATGAGGTTTATAGGTATTCACAATCAGATTTGAGCTTACTGTTGTATGTCTACAAAGGAACAGAATTTGAACAAGAGGTTTATGATGCAATGATTAATCGCCTTCCGGGACTTGCCATGAACGAAAACGAGGAGGATACGGCATATGCTTAAATCTTTAAGAAATAAAAAAGCAGGCTCTCCGCCAATTGTTATTCTTACAATTTTGGTGCTTGTGCTTTATACAACAACGTTATTTAGCTTTATACGTTCTTCAGGGAAAATCGTTGCTGAATTGGAGTCTCCCATCTTTTTAGTCAATCCCGCTTATGCTCCTGAAGAAGCTTTAAGGTTTCATGTTTCTGAAATTGGGCAGGAAACTTTAATTAAAACATATATAGAATTTACTCAAAATAAAGAATATACCTATATCCAAAATCCTCAAAGTATAGAGAATAATGCTTTTTTTGATGTGATTAATCCTAATCTAAACGAATCTTTTTCTCAGAGATTTATTGAAAATCTTAATTCAGATATAAATAAATTTAATTTTGGTGATGATGAAAACTTGAATAAAATTAAATCCTACACTAAAACCGGAAAGTTTGATGGCGAAAACTATTTTCTTTCTGTTGTTGGTTACAATCAAGAACAAATTAATCCAGAAAAAGTAAGTATAAAATATTCTCCCGAGATTCGTTTAACCTATTCTTTGAATAATTATGGATTGGATTCTTTTGAAGAAGTTTATCAGGCCAAAGAAACATGTAAAAAATTAATTGAAGGGGTTCTTGATTGTTTTGTGGATACTCTTCCCAATTTTATGGTGTCTTATACCGAGCTAACGTTAAAAGATGGGAAGCATGATTCTTTAACCCTTACCTCTAAAAGAAGTTTCTTAATTGATGGGGAATTAAAGAAAGTTTCATTTTCTTTCTTATTTTAAGAAAACATTTATAAATACTATTCTTCTGTTTAATTTATGTTCAATAAAAGAGGACAGGGTGAAACTTTTTTTGCAATAATAATAATTGTAGGAGTAATTGTATTACTTGTTGTTGGGGCGGGAGTTTATTATGGTTATAGCAAAGTTTTTTCAGCATGGGATACTGTAGATATACAATCTTTAACTGTCCCACAAATTTGTGGAAATTCTTTTTCTGTTGATAGTTCTGGAACTAACTTTTGTACTGGTGCAATTGAGGTTGGAGACAAAGCATACATAAATTGTCCTTTTGCGAGAGATTTTTATGGAGTAGCCATCTCCCAAGATTCTTTGTCACCTGATGCTACTTTGTATGAATGTAAGAATGCTGAAATAAAGATATGTAATAGATTAAGTAATGAGCAAGATAATTTTAAAGCAGATAAGTATATGATTAATGGTGCAAGTTGTTCTTTCTGGACTGCATGTGATGGAACTTGGGCAATTGTAGATACTACTTGTCCGGAGGGTTTGGGAATAGTAAAGACTATTACTGCTGGGTCTCATAAATCTATCTTAACAAACACTAAGTGTTGTTCTGCAACGACTACTGCTGCCGTTACTCCAAAACCTTGTGCTGAGACAGCTGGTCCAACTGGGTTTGAAAAGGGAAAATTGGTTGCTACCGCAGACTGTACTGTTGCTAAACAGAAGCTCACCGTATCTCCCGTTTCAGATATAAACATAATTCCAGATAGTTCAATTTCTGATAAGACTGATGGAATGGTTTGTTGTTCTGTAAAAAAATAAGCCCCCAAATAGTTTTTTAAATCGAGTATTATTTAGTTAATTATGTCAGATGATTATTGTTGTTCTGAAAGAAGGAACAAGAAAAAAGATAAGAAAAAGGAAAAGAAGAAGCATCCTTACAAACACGGCGGGAATAGAAGAACTCAGGAGAATAGTTAGAGATGTACGAGGTGATTTTTTTGCTGGCTTTAGCTTTAATTTGGATAGCGGTTGCTTCTTACCAAGATTTGAAAACAACTGTTGTAAATAATTGGGTTAGTTTTTCTTTGATTATTTTTGCAATGGGGTTTAGGTTCTTTTATTCACTTTTCTCTGCAAATGCAAATGGATTTTGGTTTTTTTACCAGGGTCTTATTGGATTGGCAATCTTTTTTGTAATTGAAAATTTATTTTATTATGGGAGAGTTTTTGCTGGAGGAGATGCAAAGCTCATGTTAGCATTAGGAGCAATACTTCCTTTCTCCGAGAGTTTTCTTGTAAATATTAAAATTTTCTTTTGGTTTTTTGCTTCTTTCTTATTTTTTGGAGCCATCTATGGTATGTTGTGGAGTTTATACTATGCAATTAAAAATCATGTAAATTTTGGAAAAGAGTTTAAATCTCAGTTCAGGAAAAATAGAACAATAATTTATTCTATAATGATTGTCGCTCTTGTTTTGATGTTTTTAGGATTTTATATTGAATTGTTTTTTATCCTAGGTATTTTTTTGTTTTTGATTCCGTATCTTTTTCTTTATGCTAAGGCAGTTGATGGAGGATGTATGGTTGTTAAAGTTTTAACTAAAAATCTAATTGAGGGAGATTGGTTGAATAAGGATGTTAGGGTTGGAAGAGAGACGATAAAATCCAACTGGGAAGGCGTTAGTCTTTCTGAGATAAAGAAGCTCAAGAAGATAAAGTATGTCTGGATAAAAAGAGGAATTCCCTTTGTTCCGGTCTTTTTGTTTAGTTTTATTGCTCTTATTTATTTATGGCAGAGTGGTTTATGGAACTCTTTTTGGTAAAACGTAAGATTTATATACTATAGCCAACTATAGTATGGTATGGCAACAACGATACAGGTTAGTGAAGATTTGAGAAAAGAATTATTGGATAGAAAACTTTCTAAGGAGGATACTTTTGAGGAAATTATATGGGATTTATTAGAAGATACTATGGAACTCTCAGAGCAAACTAAAAAAGATATTGAAGAGGCTAGAAAGCAAATAAAAAGAGGAGAATTTGTAACCCTTGAAAGACTAAAAAAAGATTTAAGTTTGAAATAAATGTATGATGTTATTTTTTCTAAGAAGTTTGAACAGCAACTTAAAAAATTAGAGAAGGGCTTACAACAAAGGATTACTTCTGGAATAGAAAGAACTCGAATACGTCCCCATTCTTACTTTCAGCGACTTGTGGGAATGGAAACATATCGATTGAGAATAGGAGATTATAGAATTATTGCAGACTTGGATGGGGAGAAGTTGGTTATTTTAGTCCTAGAAGTTGGGCATAGAAAAAATGTTTACAAAAATTAACAATTTATTGAACTCTTTTTGGTAATAAAAGAAACCCCCTGTTTTCTTTTGAACTTCCTCTAATTACTGAAGGGTGCTATCTTTTTTTGCCTCCGAGGATAGCACATACCAAAAAATTATGGAACTCTTTTTGGTAGTTTGAATCTTTCTTCTTCTTTTGGAGTGTTTTTTTTAAGTGTTCTCTTTACTGCTTTTTTTCTTGGCTTTGTTTCTAATAATTTCTTTAGTTTCTCTAGTTCTTCTGGTTTTGCTGGAATCCTCTCTGAATCGAGAGTTTCTTCTCCGTAAATCGGAAGAATATTAAGAAATTCGTG
>CAZGIL010000035.1:0-5263 GCA_964526265.1 Candidatus Woesearchaeota archaeon | reverse complement strand
TTATCCTATGGGGAGCGTATTGGGGAGCGCTAATCATTCTCTACAGCCTGCTAAAACCGCTGCTGGCAAAGATCCACGGGCTCAAAAACGCTTTCAGTCAGAACCTCTGGTTTGTCGTGAAAGTTGTTTTTATCTTTCAGTTGATCTGTGTCGGATGGCTTATGTTCAGGGTAAACTCCGCGCGCCAAATCGTACAGATGTTATACAGCTTGGTATTTAATCTCAAATCGTGCTCAGGGATTGGGCTGATAACAATGGTTACTAATTCAATATTCTTTCTCTGGGTCTTATTGTTGATCGAAATAATACAGCTCATCAAAAAAGACTCGCTTGCAATACTAAAGCTAAATGTTTTTGTTCGGGGAATTATCTACCTGGTATGTTTTTATTTGATGATGATCTTCGGAGCTAACAATGCCAAAGAGTTTATTTATTTTCAATTTTAAGAGAATGCCGGGCGGGTTCATTGTTTTTCTTGCGCTTGCGTTACTCTTGGAAATTTTTATTTTTCCAAAAGCGTACGTATTAACGAATAGGTCTACAATAGGTTTTGTTTACAAAAGCATGCTGATCAAAAACCATCATAGCGCCGATATCATTATCTTAGGTAGGAGTAGGGCAGAAGCCATAGACGCCAATAAATTTGAAACAGCATTAAAGCATGAATTGAGGGTTTATAATTATGCCGTAGCTAATCTCTGGACGCCCTTGCATTTATATCTTGAATTAAAAAAATACCTATCTTCATGTAATGCCCCGAAACTTATCATCGCATCTCAGCCGCCAGAAGCTTTCATGAATGGCGTGGATAATAATGATGGAGACGGTTTGCCGAATCCAAATTCGGAGAAAGCGAATGTATTTTGCAGGTTTATTAGCATAACCTCATTATTGTTCGACGTTCCGTACAGAGGAAAATATGCTCTGTTGCCAAAATACGCAGATCTCATGATACCGTCATATAATTATCGGTATTTTATCAAAAAAGGTTTTTTAGATTCGAATTTTTATATTCGCAATCATATTGATAACGGGAAAAAAGTGCTAAATCATATGCGGCTGACAAACGGACAATTGCTGTATGAAGGCGCACAGGAAGTAGCTGAGACCGATTTAGCAAAACATATTTCAAGCAGGGCTATGATAGATTTTGAGAGATTTGTCGAGTTGGCGAATAAGAATGGGATACGGACGGTATTTATTTTTATGCCTATCCGGCGTGACCGTTATAATCGAATGATAGAGCTTGGCGTCTTTGACGCCATAGAAGAACAGATGCGCAGGCTTGAAAGTAAATACAGCAGTTTCAAGTACTACAAGATCAAAGATCTTGGATATGACGAAAGGTATTTTGCGGGCTGGTCTCATTTAAACAAAGAAGGCGCCGATATATTTACCGGCAAACTCATAGAATATTATTTAGCCGATATGCGTTAGAACCATCCAAATCGAAGGAGATAGCGCCACTATGAAAAAAGTATATTCTATAATGATAATTTCGCTCGTACTTATTTGTTCGCATCTGTATTGCATAGGTATAGGAGCGTATGGGCTGCCTCCATTTTCGCAGATTCAATCACTAAAGAATCTTCTCTTTGGAGGCAAGACAATAATTTCCTATGGAGGACCTAACTATGCCCAAAGGAAGAGCCTTTTTGAGAAGCTTTCCGAGCAAAAGTCAATTGTGATGGTTGGCGATTCAATTACAGCCGGGTGCGAATGGAATGAACTGTTTTCACGAAATGACATTGCAAACCGTGGAATAAATAGAGATACAACTACAGGCGTTCTTAATAGAATAGATTCGGTCCTTAAAATTCATCCTAGTAAGGTATTTTTGATGATCGGGACCAATGATATAGGAAGCGGGGCATCAACGGATATAGTTGTTGAAAACTATAAGAAGATCATTCTCAAATTGAAGAGTTCAGCAGCTTTATTTGTTCAATCAACGTTGTTCAGAAAAAAATTGGAAATTGGAATTAACACAGAGATCGGGGTCCTGAATGAAAGAATAAAGTCATTCTGTCTGCAAAATAATGTTATTTATATCGACCTGAACCCAGCATTAGCACCTAAAGGTTATTTAGATAAAAACTATGGCACCGACGGCGTGCATCTTAATGGTGAAGGTTATTTAGTGTGGAAAAGAGAAATTGAGCAGTATTTCTGATACGCTGATGAAGTGCATCGAACGAAAGATAACACCGTAACCATATGCCCTTTAACTCTCTACAATTTGCCTTATTCTTCATCGTATTATTCTTTCTGTATCTTGTGCTCAAGCACAAGTGGCAGAATAGGCTCTTGCTTTTAGCCAGCTGTGTCTTTTACGCTGCCTGGGACTGGAGATTCCTCGGGCTGGTCTTTATCTCGATAACTACCGATTATCTCTGCAGCTTAAAGATCCACGCATCAGATAGCGAGAAGATAAAGAAACGATTCCTTATCCTAAGTATCCTCATCAATCTCTCGGTCCTGGGTTTCTTTAAGTACTTTAACTTCTTTTCAGCCAATCTAGCACACCTTATTAACTTACTCGGCTTTACAGTACATCCGTATATCTTAAATATCATCCTTCCTATAGGCATATCCTTCTATACCTTTAAGACGATGAGCTATACTATCGATGTCTATACCGGTAAAACCACTCCTACACGTAGTTACCCTGATTACGCGCTGTTCGTAATATTCTTCCCACTATTATTAGCAGGACCTATTATGAGGGCAGGGGACCTTCTGCCGCAGATATCATCTCCCAGAAAGCTAAGCTTAGATAAGTTCTATGAAGGCTCGTATCTTATCTTCTGGGGGCTATTCCAGAAGGTCTTTGTCGCGGATAACCTGGCTATAATAGCTGATAAGGTATTTAACACACCGGCACCCTATAATGGCGTAGCAGTATTACTAGCTACCTATGCCTTTGCCTTCCAGATCTACTGCGACTTTGCAGGATACTCCAATATGGCCATGGGTATAGGCAAGTGCATTGGCTTTGATATTACCCTTAACTTTAACCTGCCGTATTTTGCCACTAACCCCCAGGACTTCTGGCAGAGATGGCATATTACGTTATCCACATGGCTTAAAGATTATCTCTACACCCCGATATCATTTACCTTAAGACGCTGGGGTACCTGGGGAATAGGATTTGCGCTCATGGCCACGTTCCTTCTCTGCGGGCTTTGGCATGGGGCAGGGTGGACGTTTATCCTGTGGGGAGCATATTGGGGAGTGCTGCTCGCGGGATATATGTTGCTCAGCCTCGAGTTGGCACGGATCCCGCGCGTAAAGAATGTATTTTTAATGCGCTCATGGGGCATATTAAAGATCCTGTTATTTTTTCAACTTGTTTGCGCAGGGTGGTTGATGTTCAGGGCGGGATCGGTCAGGCAAATATTCGAAATGGCGCGATCGATCATTTTCAATTGTACATATACTGGCAGCCGGGATATTTTCCGGTTGTTATTCTACGTATCGCCTATTTTGCTGATTGAAACATTGCAGTATTACAAGAACGATCTCATGGCAATGTACCGGGGGAATGCGGCGGTCAAGGTATTGTTTTATTTTATAGTCATCACTCTTCTTCTGATGTTCGGCTCGGTAAGGGGGCACGAGTTTATCTATGCGCGATTTTAAGAAGATCCCATACACATTTCTAATAGGCCTTTGTTTGTTCTTCGTTTTTCAGGCAATGATCATAAATAGTAAACCTTTCTGGAAATGGGCATATCTTTATAGCGACGATTTCGATACGAATGACGGCATTATATTTGAATCTCAGCTCAGGACTATGCCGGAAGAGAGCGGGCAAAAGAAAGTATTCCTTATCGGAACAAGCCTGACCCAGGAGGGGCTCGACGTAAACTACTTTAACAGCGCCCTGCAGCGAAGCGGGGCGTGTTTTTACAAACTTGGTTTTCATAACGGCAGCATGCTCTTTTCGATGTTTATGCAGAAGGACAAGCTTTTGAGGAAAAAGCCGTACGCGATGATATGTATTGTCAGCGGCGGGTCACGGGGAGAGCGTCCTTCGGATTTTGCCCGCAATACAATGAAATATTATTTTGATCCAATAATCGCATATTACATGGTGCGATATCTGGGATTTTACGAAACGTTAACTTATAGCAATTCGTTTATTGATTCTCTAATGGGAGAGGCCCTGCCGCTTTATAGATTTAGAGATTCCTGGAGCAATATCATAACCAATTGGGTCAAAGGAAGGAAGATGGCTCGAAAAGAGGCCTTAGAGATCGCCAAAGAACAGATAGGAGCCGCTACTGATAGTGCTAATAAGATGGAATCGGATTCGGACCGGCAGAATCTTATTAATCATTATTCGGAAATGAATAAACACTTGTTCTATCTTTTTGCGGAGGAAGTAATGTCGAAGGGTGTCCGATTTGTAGTGATAGAGGCCCCTTAAGACCCGATTATCAGAAAACCGTACATGAGGACGGCGGGTATACTGCACTGATCAAGAAATTATCCGTAAATAAAGAGTTTACATATATTCCGATAACAGAATTGCCGGCTTTCACGGAACAAGACTTTGGCGACAGTATGCATTTAAATAAGCGCGGCAGGGATATACTCTCTCTCTTTGTGGCAGAGTACTTGGCGAAGAAAGGCATATTAGATCGAATTGCCTAAATCAGGAATCTAAATCAAAATCAGGGGGCACAACACGAATTCCGCTGAAAAGCTATTTTAATTTCCACCTGATTTCAGATAAAGGCTTGCCATAACGGTAGATTTGTATTGACTTGTGAGGAGAATACTGTAGTTTAGTGTTGTATGTTAGTTGCTCGATAATAAGTATAGAAGTATATACGATGAACAAAAATACAATATGCTGGAGATATTGAGATGAACAAGAAGCTTTATGGGTGGGACGCCGATCTTACCCTAGCGCCTGCACCTCGATCGAATACTGACACAACAGGCGCGACGGGACAGGACAGGATATCCATCATTATTCCGACGCTGAACCAGGGCGAAACTATTGAAGACACCCTGCTCTCGATAATCTGTCAGGACTACAAAAATTATGAGATAATCGTGATGGACGGAGGGAGTACTGATAATACCCACAAGATTTTAAACCGGTATCGGGAATGGATCACTAAGGTCGTCTCCGGGCCCGATAAGGGCCAAGCCAATGCCATTAACAAGGGTTTCAAGCTTGCCACAGGCAATATCTATGCCTGGATAAACTCGGATGATTTCTACCTTCCCGGCGCGTTTACCAAGATCG
>CAZGIL010000034.1:0-5689 GCA_964526265.1 Candidatus Woesearchaeota archaeon | reverse complement strand
TAAGGCAATAGCCCACAACTTAAACCTATTTACGGATAGATTTTCAACAGAGCCGTTGTTGGGAATAACCTTAAATACCCTTGATTTTCTATTTTAATATGATAGCTAAACTTTGGGGGTATCCCCACAAAGAGAGAAATTAATTTCTATAGTTGTACTTCTAAAAAACCTTTTAAAGCGCGTTCATCTTTAACTAAATGTAATGGCGGTTGTAGTTCAACGGTAGAATGTGCGGTTGTGGTCCGTAAGACGAGAGTTCGACTCTCTCCTCCCGCCCTGAAGGTAACGAAAGAGGTGAAAAAATGAAAATACTATTTATATGCAAGTACAACAGATTTAGAAGCCAAGTTGCTGAAAAATATTTTGGGAAGATAAACAAAAATAAGAATATCCAAGCCGAGAGTGCCGGAATTATTGAAGTTGATAAACCTCTTACTTCTAATGAAAAAATAAGGAATGCTTTTATTAAAAAAATGTTTGGATTGAAATTAAGAAGAAAATCAAGAGGATTAAAAGCGAGTATTCTTGAGGAGGCAGATAAGATAATCGTTGTTGCGGATGACGTTCCAAAAGAAATATTTAGTGGGGGGGGATGGAAAGACAAAGTAACTATATGGAAGATAAAAGATGAAAAGGCCGCCGATAAGAAAAACGTTAATAAACTTACTAAGCGTATAATCAAAAAGGTGGATGCTTTGGTTAAATCTTTTGGGAGGTTAAATAAAAACATTTAAATATACCAAAATGGTATATACTTATACATAAAATGGTACAAAAGATAATTTCAATGGCTCATTCACCAACACTTAGCACGGTTTTAATGGTTGAAAAAGTGTTGCAAGATGCAGAAGAAGTTGTGAAGATAGCGGAGCTTAAAAGAAGACTCCCAAAAAAGGTAATGCATTCTACTCTTTTAACAGTCCTTGATTATCTTCAGATAAGCGGAAAAATTGTTATTTCCACAAAGGGAATTTTATGGATTTACACATCAAGAAAAAGATTAAATGAAATAATTGAGAGAGGAATCGAACTATGAACAAACCAGTAAGGGTTATTTTAGTTGACGAAGCTAAAAATACTTTTGAAAAATTAAATGAAAATGTTGGTTCTCAAAAATCAGGAAATTCTTTTGATGCACAACTTCTTAAATCAATCCAAGGAAAAGTTGAGTTAATAAAAAACAATCCTTTTTATGGAGACAACATTAAAAAGGAAAGGATTCCAAAAGAATACAAGGGAAAGGTACAAAACTTGTGGAGAATTGAATTAAATAACTTTTGGAGGATGCTTTATACTATAAGAGGTGACGAAATAGAAATTATTTGTTTTATATTAAAAGTATGTAACCACAAAGAATATAATAAAATGTTTGGGTATAAATAAGATGAAAACAGAAACAGTAAAGGGATTTCAGGATTATACTGGAAAGGAAGCAGAGAAGAGAGCGATTATAAGAGAAATTATTAGATTGGCGTTTGAAAAATATAACTTTGAAGAAGCAGAAACTCCAATTGTAGAGTATGAAGAATTTGTTAGGGGAATAAATACAAATGATGAAGCCATTTCAGACATATTCAGATTAGAGGATAAAGGCAAAAGAAATCTGGCTTTGAGATATGAATTAACTTTTCAACTGAAGAGGATTGCAAAGAACAAAAAATTACCCTATAAAAGATTTCAAATTGGTCCGGTTTTCAGAGATGAGCCTGTACAAGGGAATAGATTCAGACAATTTACCCAGTGTGATGCAGATATTGTTGGTTCTACAATAAAAGATGAAGCCGAGATTCTTGCCATTTCTAAAGAAATTCTTGATGCGCTTAAGATAAAATCTACCATTTATGTGAATAGTAGAAAACTATTGAATGAAATTCTTCAGGAATTAGGAGTAAATGATAAGGAACAAGCTATTCGTGAAATTGACAAATTGGATAAACTTCCTGAAAGAGAGGTTAGAAATAATCTAAGAGAGATGGGGGCTGAGAAGTTAATTGATGTTGTAAGATCTCCTGAAAAGGAATTCAAGAGGTATGAAGGATACAAAGATATAGAACAATTGAAAAAGTTGTGTAAAAATTATGATGTGGAAATAAAATTCTCTCCATCTCTTGCTAGGGGATTAGCTTACTACAATGGAACCGTTTTTGAAATAAAATCAGAGATTAAGGAAACAATCTGTGCGGGTGGAAGTTATCTAATTAATGATATTCAGTCAACCGGTATTTCATTTGGGTTGGAAAGGCTTCAGGCGGTTGCTAAGATGATAGTTCAGATTGACAAATACCTCGTCGTTTCCCTTGATGAAGATAAAAAGGCTATTGAACTTGCAAAAAAACTTCGGGCGCAAGGCAAAAATACTTCAGTATTTTATGGAAAACCCTCAAAGGCCTTGGAATATGCCAATGCTTACGAAATTAATAATGTTATCTTTGTTGGTGCGAAAGAAGTCAAAACAAAAAAGTTTAAGATTAAAAATATGAGAACGGGTAAGGAAAAGATTTTGATATTAAAGGAAATTAAAAAGAAGAACGTTTCTCTTAAAAAAAGATGAAGAGACTCACAAGATTCCTCATTGTTACAGCAGCCTTGTTTGTTGTTGCTTTTTTCTTTATCTTTTCTGTTGATTTAAAGAGTTTAATGATTTTCTTTTTTTCTTCTGTTTTGTTGGTTGGTTACATAACATATAAGGATAAGGTAGGACAGGAATTAATTATTGCGTTTCTCTTTGCTTTTGCCTTAACCGCTTATTTTGTTTATGAATACACCACTCCAAATTTAATGTTCGGAAGAATTAACCTTTTTCCTTTAATCTCATGGACTTTTGGACTAGTTCTTCTCAGAGAAATTTATGAAAGAGTAAATAGAAAAAATAGGTTTTTGATTGTGTCCCTTCTTTATCTTGCCCTTTTATTCTTGGTTGAATATGCTGGGTATTATCTTTTAGGATTTAGATTAAATAGTAGTTTTCCAAGTCTTTTGAATATAGGAGTCATACACGCTCCGCTTGGAATCAAAATATTTTATGTCTTTGCTGGGCCGGTTTATCTTTTAATTACTGATTATTTGAAAGTGAAATAACTTCTATCTCCATTCTCCAACTATGTTTTCCACTCGAAGAATCTTTGAATGATTTTACTTTTAGCGGTTTCTTAAATAAAGGACAATCTAGAACAAAAGTTTCAAATTCTCCGCCCTCTCCTGCGGGGTGGATTTTGAATTTTTGATTTAATCTTTTGATATCTTTTATGAATTCTTCGTTAATTTCTCTTCCAAGCCAGCTTTCATTTAAAGGGTAGGCTGCAACACCGGTAATTATTATTTTAAATTTATTTTTTATTAATTCTTCAAGATATTCAAATTCATTTCTATGCCAGAGAGGATTGATACATTCAATATTTAGTTTTCTACATATTTTTTGTATTCTTGAGGCCTGATATGCTGAATGAAGCGCTCCCGTAACAACCCCCTCAATTTTATATTCCATCTTTGCTAGAAGAATTGCGTTTTCTAAATCTTCAAGTTCAGCTTCTTTTTCCCCCCTGGTTTTATGAACTAATAATGGAATTCCCATAACTTCTGCCTGAGCTTCAGTTTGTTTTATACTCGGGGTGTGAAACATGTAAGAATCCGGATTTTTGGAATGGATTGTTATTAAACAAGATAGTTCATTTCCTTCTTGCTTTGCTAAATATGCTACATAGCAACTGTCTTTTCCTCCCGAAAATAAAACTCCGAGTTTCATAAATTTAAATGGGAATTATGTACTTTTAAATCTTTTATAGAATTATTCCCAATCTTCTTCGGGCTCGCTTGCTAAAGAAGCCCACCACGGCTTTTTAACTTGGATGACTTCCCCGTTTTCTGCATCAATTTGGATTCTCTCCTGGGCTTTGATTCTAAACATTCCAAGTAGTTTAAAGTGTCTTTGAATCTGAATTTCGTAAGCTGCACGTGTTTGATTTCCTTTTCCAACTTCCTTCAATTGAATTGTACAATCATTTGTCTCATTGCAAACCTTTAATCTTAACCTTGCAAGAGCGGTTTCAGATGCTACATCGGGCATAACTTTTATCTCCGCATTTTGTCCATTGGAAAAGTGCATTCTCAACCTTGTTCTGTTTTGTTCCTGCTCTTGGGTTAGATTGCAATCACATTCTGCCGAAACATTATTGGATTTTATTCTGAATCTATTATTTGATTGTAATTGAACTTGAAGTTTCTCTCCGTTCGTGAGGCTGTAATTTCCTGTTCTTACCTGTGCCTGAACGTTTGCGTTAGCATTTGCTCTGGGAGAGGAAATTAGATTCGGCATTGGGGGTAAATCATCATCAGAGTTACCCTTGCCATTCCCATTGCTATTATCATTATCAGCGAGTACAAAACCTACTAGCAAAACAGCAAACATCAAAATAACAACCAACTTTTTCATGAATATAATCGTGACTGGAGGTTTAAATAATTTACTCTGCGAATTCTCCGAGAGGATTTTCAAAACCTTCGTTAACCTCTTCCATCCTCTCTGTTTCTTCTTCACTTAAATTTTCCATCTCTTTCTTAAGTTCTTCCTTTAAATCTGCGAAAGGATCCCCTTTATGTTGTAAATATGTCTTTTTCATCCAAATATCAATTTCTCCAAAATGTTCTTGTTGTTCAAGCCATACTTTTTGTTGAGTTTCGAGATGTAGAAGGGGAGAAAAAGAGAGAATTCTTTCTTCTTTATCCATTCCAACAAATACCGTATACGAAACCTTTGTATGGTCTTTATTTTCATTAAAATGTCCGGTCAATCTATCTAAAATCTCTTTTATTTTATTTTTTATGCTAAAATTCCTCTTTGGTAGAGAAAGTGAAGCTTCTCTCAGAGCATTAGTATTAACAATTGCCCTCTTTATTCTTCTGTTTTCTGTTGTAATCGCCTTGTTTAAAGATTCCATTAATTCTTTTATGGTTACTCTTCTGAAACGAGGCATTGGGCTTCTCGGGATGAGCTCCGGGATTTCCTCATTTAGCTCAATTCTCTCCAAAGAATGATATTTACTTTCCTTTTTTCCAAATAAAATGTCGTCTATACTCTTTATGTACCTATTCAAAAGAATCTCGGATTTAATTCTCAGAAGCAGGGAAGCTGCGAGAAGGACTTTGCTTGATACAAAGAAGTCTGCTTCCTCTAAGATTCTTATTTTTTCTAGAAATTTTTCGGTTAGAATTGTTAGGTTGATATCCCAAGGATCAAGTTGTTCTGTATTAATCAAATCGTAGATTATCTCCTGCCATCCAATCTCACGGCTGAATAACAAATCATGAACTTGCTCTTGTTTTACTGTGTTTTTAGAGGAAGGTTCGGGTGTAGAAATCTCTTCAACCTCTTTTATCTCTGGCATCTCCATAGCTAGTTAAGAAATGTCAGATTTATAAATTTGATGTAGTGACTAATATCTCTTTGAATTATATATGTAGTGGGCAATATAAATATTTATAAGGACTCTTTGTAGTGTCTACCTATTGTTGTAAATCACAGTGGGAATTTGGAAGTACTACTTTCAAATAATCGCCCCTTGTCATTTCATAAGGGTAACATAACCGAAAGGTTTAAATATAAGCCAGTATTGTGTTTATTATCACCTCTTTTTACCCAGGAGAGGCTTCAGTTCAATCTACTTGAACGAGCTGAAAACTCTCCCAGGGTTTT
>CAZGIL010000033.1:0-5804 GCA_964526265.1 Candidatus Woesearchaeota archaeon | reverse complement strand
CAAGTTTGTATGATGCTAATCTGCTGCTTATCGGTTTGCGTGAAATATCCACTAACGCTTACCCTTTCAACGGTTCAATTGACGAAATTCGAATCTGGAACAGAAGTCTTTCAGCAGATGAGATTTACGAACAATACATTTCAAATCTTGCAAAGTACAATTCAACAACATGGAATCTTTATGTTAACCAGTCAAAGAATTCAACTACTGGATTGAGTGATGGAACGTATACTTATCAAGGATGCGTGGCAAATAGTACGGGGGGTTGGAATTGCACGGATTTAAGACAATTAATAATCGATACCTTTCCCCAAGTTTATTTTGTCCCTCCAACACGGGAAGACGGAAATATAACAACAGACACTTCGATTGAAATTAATACAAGTATTGAGGATTCTAGTATAAGTTCTGTGATTAGTAATTGGAACGGAACAAATTACACGATGTATAATGACTCTCTTGTATTGATGATGAACTTTGATAATGTTTCTGCCCTTGGAGAGACTGCTTCTAATGCTGCAGATTTGTCCAAGTATGGCAATAACGCAACTTGTTCTGGGACTTGTCCGGCTTGGACATCCGGTGGAAAATTCGGAGGAGGGTATAATTATGACGGAGTAAGTAACTATTTTGGAATTCCATATTCGTCTAGTCTTAACCTACCCGAATCCTTTACAGTTTCGGTGTGGTTTAAATATAATGGTGTTGGCCCTGGCGGAAAAGTTTATTGGACAATCCTTACAAGCAATAATAATACTCCTCTTGGCTACGATGAAACTTATCATCTATGGATAAGTAGCTCTGACAAAAAGTTGGGGGCCAGAGGGGGTAATGGGAGTGGTGAGTATGACCTTTATTCTCTAAATGCGATGGATGATTCTGCTTGGCATCAAGGGATTTTCACTTTTGATGATGACGCTGATGAGTACAGATTATATGTTGATGGGGTTCTTAATGGAAATCAAACTGTTGATGCGAGTTGGAATCCTTCAACTCTTTCTTCTGGAATTACTTTAGGATGGTGGAATGCTTATTTGGACTACTTCAATGGTTTAATAGACGAAGTAAGGATCTGGAATAGAAGTTTAAGTGATGCAGAAGCATACCAACAATATATTTCCAATCTGAAAAAGTTTAATTCTTCTTATTGGGAACTTTATGTAAATCAATCAAAGAATTCAACTACCAGATTAGACTTTGGGAATTATACATATCAGAGCTGTGCAACGGATATGGTGGGGTTGAGTAATTGTACTGGAATTAGAACTATCACAATTTATGGTTTGCTCGCAATAAATATAACTTCCCTATTCAATAACCAAGAAATTGCAAGAGGAAGTGGAAGTTACACCGGAGAGGATTCTTTAGGAGTTGTTCCGGATTCGGTAAATATTACCGGAAAGATTTATTATAACACAACCCTTGGGGGAATTTCTGGAGCCACATGTTATTTTTATGAAAATTCTGTTTTACTTGGAAACTCTGAAACAAATTCCTCAGGAGAGTGCTATTACTCTTATGACAAGGCTTCAGAAAATATTGGAATAAAACAATTCTTGGCTAATTATACTTTTGGGGTTTATTCTAAGGCAATTAGCGAATCACAAGCAAACATCTCTCTTACGAGATATGTGACTTCTTTGAGTGTTGGAAACCTAAGAGATAATGGAAAGTATTATGATGGCGATACCGCGGTATTAAATATTAATATTAAGAAATCCAACTCTTCTGTTACTAACGAACAATACGATCCTCAAAATATCAGTGTGGAAATAATGAATAGTGCAGACGAATTAAGGGGATACTTATCTTATCCGGAAAATGTTACACAAATTAGTTCTGGGGTTTATCAGGCAAACCTAACGGTTGATTATGGTGCGGGTTCTAGCGAGTTCGTTAAGTGGGAAGTAAAATTGAGTGATGACGGATATACAAATTATATTGGTTCTTCGGTTGAAGCGGATAAAGCCATATGTTCTGCTGATTTTGGAGCTTGGGGTGATTGGACAACTTGTAGTTCTAGTACTCAAACAAGAACGCGTACCGATGCGACTGGTTGCACCGAAACAGAAAGTCAAAGTTGTGATTCCGGTGGCGGCGGTGGAGGGGGTGGCGGAGACACATGTGTTAGCGATTGTACTTCTGGAGATGTTCAGGGTTCTTGTGAAAATTCAAACTCTCTAAAAGAAAGAACTTGTGGAAATTATGATGCGGATTCTTGTTATGAGTGGTCGGAATGGGATTCTATCCATTGTTCCTCGGGAGAGGTTTGTTCTCTTGGAAAGTGTATTGAAGAAGAAGGAAAGATTCCTAATGAAACAATTATAGGAGAGGGGAAATGCAGTGGAAATTGGAAGTGTTGGGAGTGGGAAAAATGTGAAGCAACGTATAGTATATTTGATGCGATAAAAGAAATATCTCTCGAGGGAATTCAAAAGAGGGAATGTAATAACACTAACTGCAATTCAAAAAAAATAGAACGTCGGACTTGTGACTTTAGAATTCCTATCAGAGTTTCTCCTAAGGAAATATGTGGAGAGAAATACCTTTTAGTTTATAGCTTGGAAACTGGAGAACTCCTAAGTAAAATTAGTTTGGGAGAGAATTATCTTAATTTCAGAAAGTTAGACTTACAGTTTGCTCCTGATGAAAACGTGGATTGTGAGGATAAAATTTTGAAATTGTATAACTTTATAGATTGGGCTTTCTGGATTGCACTAATTTCTTGGATATTATTTTTCTGGTTGTTATTTTTATTCTTTAGAAGAAGAAAAGAGGATGAAAATAGACAAGAAATAGTTATCTCGTCTAGAGCTCCAAAGGAAAAAATAATTCCGGAGCACGAAAGTAAATTATCCAAACTTACTTATAAGGAATGGTTGGGAGGCATGTTTAACTTTTCACACATAAAAGAGAAGATTGCTAGAAAACGTTATCTTCCAAGACACAGCCTTAAGAAATTAATAAATAAAAAAGTTTACACCCATGAGGGGAGATTTGTTGGAAGGGTTGTAGAGGCTCACTTAGAAAATAACCGGATTGCAAAGCTTAAGGTAAAATTAAATAAGAGCGGGAAAACTAGAGGAGTTATATTTAGTTACGCACATGTTCATGATGTTGGAGAAATTGTAATAGTAAACGATAAATTATTTGAGAATATTAAATAACTTCAAATCTATTTCGTCCGGAATTTTTTGCCTTGTAAAGCGCTTTATCAGCTCTACTCTTAAAGTTTTGTTTGGAGTCTTTTAATTTAAATTGGGTTATTCCCCCACTTACAGTTAGATTGTATTTTTTTAGAATTTTATCTTTGTGTATTGCGTTTTTCAACCTAACTCCTACTTTCTTTGCTCTTTCTAAAGGAGTTTCTGGAAGCAAGATAAAAATCTCTTCTCCTCCAAAGCGTGCTGGGATATCCGAACGCCTTACTGTTTTTTGAATTACCTTTGCTAGTTGTTTAAGTAATTTATCGGCTTGCAAATGTCCATGGGCATCATTTATTTTTTTGAAAAAATCTATATCTACTATAATTAAAGATAGTTTTTGCTTCTTTCTTTTGGCTTTTTCAAATTCCATGTCAAGAATATTTTCAAAGAATCGGTTATTATACAAACCAGTCTTTTCGTCGCGGGTTGCAAGAGTGTACAGAGAATCTATATTTTTATCCAAATTCTTAATAAGCCCCTGAAGACTTTCCTTCAACTCTTTTAAGTTTTCTACGTTCACCATCTTTTATATGTAAGAAAGGGGGATTTTTTAAAGTATTCTAAAAAACGAAACTATCTGGAAGATAAACCCAGGGATAGTTTTGGGGGTGCTCTTTAATCTTCGTCCTTAAAAAAGCGTCTTTCTCTCCAGGCAATTTCTTGCTAGCTATCTCCTCCAACATTTTCTGGGCAGCCTCCTCTTCGTCAAAGAAAGGATGTTCGTAATACGCCTTTCTGTCTGTAGTTCTGATTTCTTCAGGAACTCTATTTTGTAATTTTCCTCCAAAAACCACGAGCTGTTGAGCTCTTCTTAAAGCAAAGTCGTAAGCTAAGAGGTTTCTTCCCCCACTTAATTTATATAAAGAATCGTGGGTTCCTTCCATTCTTGAAACAAGATCGGGTATTTTTTTCCCGTTAAAATGTAAAACGCTAAAAGAGTATTGGGAACTACCATCCGCAAAAACTTGGGGAATAACTTTTGTTGCCATAAACCTCTCTGTAACAACTTTTTGTTTTTGTCTATCTAAATAAGAAATCAAATAAATTCCATCAGAAGCTTTTCTTAGATTAACAACCATCCATTGTAACACAAAAAATAGTCTTTTAAAGATTGTTAGGAAAGAACATATACTAATATTCTCTTTTAGCTTCGCTTGTTCTTTTATACCTTATATAGTTTGTATCTAGAAGTTTGATAATTCTTTCACGTTCGTCCTTATTGCCCAATCCCTTCCAATCAAGAATAACCAAATCAAGCTCCTCTTCGGTTTTGTCTATTGCTTCCTGTATCATTTCTAAAGAGATTGGAAGAGAGTATTCTGGAATTACATGCGCAAATGCATAATTTGACTTTAATTGAAGTTCATTAAAGTTGGGGCAGTAATGAGGTCCGCCAATTCCTATTGCGGTTTCGTTATAAGGATTTGTTTTAAATTCGTTTATAGTATCTTTTATTGTTTGTGCGACTGCAAAAGCCGCCCTTCTATCCCCCCATTCTGTATCCGTTGCACCAATTTCAATGTATACACACGGTTTATCAATCAGGGGCCCGTGATGAGTGCATTCTAAAGTTACTTGATAATCATTCAATAAATGTTCTTTTGCTTTCTTTTCTAAATTAATGAAAAGTTGTTTTTGGAAGAGTGAAGACGCTCGACAAATTTTCCCAGAAACGCCCCCCATTTGCGCGGTTCTCCAGTTTCCAGGGGCATGAACCGAAAGAGTCTTTCCTCCAATTTTAGATTCGTGTTTGCTTGCAAAAATAATGAAATCATAACGACTTATTTTTTCCCTATCCAAGGACTCATTAAAAATAGTTTCTCCTTCAGTTAAATAAAAATCAAAGTTGGGGCCACCTTGAACGGTTCCAACTAAAGGATTCTTTCTAAATTGGGAAAGGGCGGTAGTTATGTTTATTCCAGCCTTGTCTTTTTTTGATGCAACAATAAGATATTTTTTGTACATGAAACTACATAGAAAAGAGGGGTTTTAAAAATTTGTGTAACTGGTTCTCTGTTACCTTAAAGGGTGTTTTTAAGAGGTAGCGATAAATTTATATGCTTTGAAAATAGTCTATTTTTATGGCTTTAACGATGTCTTTTTATGAAGCAGAGGAGAAAATAACTGAAGAAATGTTAAAACCTCTCCAGAAACATTATGATAACGAATCAACTCCCTCTGAAATATCTATGTTAATGCATCAAATCAAAGAAAATTCATCAACATATAAAGTGTATAGAATTGCTAAAATGGTGGATAAGAACTTTCCAGTATATAAAATTGAAGATGATACTATTATACCAGAAGAAGATGAATTAAAAGTATGGGAAACTCATTATGCTTATATTAAACTAAATTCAAAATCTATCTATGTGAGTGGTTCTGGTGCTGGGTGGGTTAGTGGTTTCATTTCAAATATTATTTTCAAAGATGATACAAAAATAAAATTAGTTGAGATTAATACTAAAGGATTAGAAGAAGATATAAGAAAAAGTAAAAAATTTACTCCTACTGGTGCGAGTTTTGTTGATGAAGAACAAACCAAAGTAACAATAAAAAATCCTTCTGGATTAGATTTTGAAACAAATAAATATATGA
>CAZGIL010000032.1:0-6663 GCA_964526265.1 Candidatus Woesearchaeota archaeon | reverse complement strand
ACCCGAATAGTTATCCAACCCTGGGGAGGGTTCATCATCTTTTGCTTATCTAATACAAGCTCCTTTGTGATTCTTGGTTTAAGAATTTGATAAGCTTTCATTATTATCAACTCCTTCTTGCTTTATCACTTAGAAATCCTCAGATTATTGGGTATAATAAACTCCTGTCTCATATAGCTGCTCCTTATCTCCTCTAGAGATAAATTTGAATCTTCACAATATCCGGTTGGTGTTTTGCAGCTAATTCAAAAGCCTCAATAGCTTTACTAAATGGAAAACGACGAGAGATACAGGGTTTTAGGTCTACTTTCCCAGATTCTAGTAATGCCAACGTCTTGGGATACATATTAGCATATCGAAAAATTGGAATTATAACCGCTTCTTTAGCCTGAGCCGCAGGAACATCAAATGGTGCAGGTTCAGATGGGATACCTATGATGATGACCTTTCCTCCAGGGCAAACATAGTTAAAGATTGTCGAGAAAGCTTTTTTATTTCCGGAAGCCTCAAATACAATATCTACGCCCCATCCATCTGTCTCATGTGCTATAACACCTGTAAGACCATTTTTAGTAATATTGACTGCTTTAACAGGTGCTATGGATTGTATCAGATCAAGTTTTGGTTGCTGAACATCCGATATAATCACCTTGCTACATCCGCCTGCCAAAGCAGCAAGTGTAGTAGTAATACCTATAGTTCCAGCTCCAATTACAAGAGCAGTATCGCCCGGTTGTATTTGCGCTTTAGTTGCTGCATACATACCAATCGCCATAGGTTCAACCATTGCAGCCTCCTCTAACGATACTGAATTCGGAACTTTAAATGTCAAGGAAGCAGGATGAACTACCGATTCACGTAGGCAGCCGTGAATTGGAGGTGTAGCCCAGAACCGTACATCTGGATCAAGGTTGTACATCCCTAATCTTGAAGCTTTACTAGTAAAATCGGGGATCCCCGGTTCCATACAAACCCTATCCCCAACTACAAGATGAGTAACTTGTTCACCAACCTTAACAACAATTCCTGATGCCTCATGACCAAGAACCATAGGTTCAGTAATAATATAAGGACCAATCTTCCCTTCTTCATAGTAGTGTACATCACTACCACAAATCCCTACATGTTTTACAGCAATACGAACATCATAGGGGCCAAGATGTTCTTCTATTAAAAAATTATCTAAAATAGCAATATCTTTGCTTTTGTTTAATACAACAGCTTTCATTCCAATTTCCTTCTCCTTTATCTTATAAAGTAATCACAATTATTATATATCTTTCATAATATAACATAAGTCACGAAACGGGTGAAACAATCTACAAAATTTTTCATATTGTTTCTTGTACTGTATATAGGCTTCATTATCAGGTTCAATTGAGTGACTGAATGATATTATTTGTGCCCCGCTCTCATAATTCTGAAACAATCCACTCCCTACTCCTACTGCTATAGCAGCTCCTAATGCTGTAGCCATCCTTGGAGAATTTGTTAAATGAATTGGCTTGTGCAGAACATCACAGAAAATATGACTCCAAAAAACCGATTCAGCCCCACCACCGATAAGAACAAGATCCTCAATAGATATCGAATTTTCCTCATATACGTCCAAAACATTATGAATAGCATAGGCAATACCCTCAAAAATAGCACGTATCATATCTGCTCTTGTGTGAGTTAATGATAACCCAATAAATGCACCCTGTAAATTTTGATCCCAATAAGGGGTTCTCTCTCCCATTAGATACGGGAGGAACATTATATCACGAGCTCCAATACCAGAACTTTTAGCCTGCTGCTCCAAAAACTTATATAGACTCAATGGATCATTTACCTTAATCTTATCCGCATATCCCAGTACCTCTGAAGCCCACTCATGTACTACGCCAGCAGATTGCACTGTCCCACATACGTTACACAAATACCCACCAAGATCATAGAAATTTTGCAATCTTCTTTTACTATCTATAAGAGGCTTTCCTTCTAAAACAGAAATCCAGGCACTGCTCCCCACATATAATTGAGCTTTCCCCGGTGCCACGATTCCAGCTCCTCTTGTGGAACAGGCAGCATCCCCGCCCCCAATGTATACCGGAATCCCTTCTTTTAAGCCGATCATACGTGCGACATCAGCACTCACCGTTCCAGCTAACTCATGAGAAGCCCGAACGTGGGGGAATATGTTCACATCTAGCCCTAATTCGCACAGTATATCTTTTGCCCATGTTTTCTTTTTAAAATTTAAGGCACCTGTAAGCGATGCATCAGAATAATCAGTCACACCGTGATGCATTCCGATAAGTCTTGAACGAATAAAATCCTTACTCTGTATGATATGCTTTGTCTTTTTGTAGAGGTTTGGAAGATGTTGTTTAAACCAAATTATTTTTGGTAAAGTAAAATGCGAATCAACCCTATTCCCGGTTATAGCAAAGAAATTATCAAGCGGTATTCGATCTAATATATAAGAACAATATTGCTCACTTCTATTATCAGAGTGGATTATTTCGTTATAAACTGGTTCACCCTGTGCATCAACAGGAATCATACCGTTCATGTGGCCGGAAAGTCCAATTCCAACTATATCAGTAGTATCAAAAAACCCCTTATCTTTTAAGTGACGAATGCCTCTCAAAACACCCTGCCACATCCCGTAAGGATCCTGCTCTGCCCAGCCCACATGAGGATAGGTCGTTTTCATTTTCTGCGTAGAGGTACCCATAACTTTTCCTGTCTCATGAAACAGAATACTTTTGACCCCTGTTGTGCCTATATCAAATACCAATATGCCAACTTGTTTGCTCATTATTTTTTCAATACCCTTTCAGAGCACTATATGCAGGTAAATCCACCATCAATCACAAGATCAGCCCCAGTAGTAAATGAACTCGCACTACTAGCAAAATAGAGCAATGCCGATTGAATCTCTTTGGGATCACCCATTCTTTTATAAACACCCTTTTGGATCCACTCGTCTTTCCAGTCGGCTGGAGCTTTCTTTGTCATCTCTGTTGCAATATACCCTGGACTGATACTATTGACCCTCACATGATAGGGAGCCCACTCTACAGCCAACGATTTTGTTAGTTGAATAACCCCAGCTTTTGAAGCATTGTATCCACATTGGGGTTGCGGCGTATTGACAATATGAGCCGACATGGACGCGGTATTAATTATCGATCCGTATTTTTGTCGTATCATTACCTTACCGACTTCTTGCGCGACTAGAAAAATACCTGTAAGATTAATATCAATGACTCGCTTCCATGAAGCAAATGACATAGTCTCTGCAGGCTCGTTGATACAGATTCCCGCATTGTTGAATAAAATATCTATCTTACCAAAATGGTCCAAAACTTGATGCACCATTACCTTCACGCTTTTAAGATCAGTTACATCTGTTCTTATTGCAATCACCGTAGAATTTGCTGTTTTAAGCTCTTTTGCAGTCTTTTGCGCGGCATCCATATCAATATCCGCTATAATTACATTCGATCCTGCTGCAATAAACGCTTCGGCTCCTATTTTCCCTATTCCTCTTGCTCCTCCTGTCACTATTGCACAAGTATTCCTCAGATCAAATATATTCATTTTCATACTTCATAACCTCCCTTTGAGTTATTCATCTGTGACATATCATTGTATGTATTTCCATTGAAGAATAGAATTTATCCTTTCACCGCACCCATAGTAAGTCCTTCAACCAATGCTTTTTGAGATATAATTCCAAAAATTACTGGTATCAAGATCGTTATGGTCGATATCGCACTTAGCTTAGCCCAGAACAGTCCTTCTTGCGTCATAAATGAGGCCATATATACCGGCAAGGTATTTGCTTTTATTGCCGTAAGATTGACTGCAAAGAAAAATTCGTTCCAGATAAATACAAAAGTAAGTAGTGCTGATGATATTATTCCCGACTTTGAGAGAGGGAAAATTATTTTAAAAAAAGCCTTCCATTTAGAACACCCATCAATATCTGCTGCTTCCAAAATTTCAATAGGAATATCTTTAAAAAATGATGTTACCATCCATATAATCAATGGTGTGTGAATGCCCACATATAACAGGATAAGTCCGGTTCTCGTATCCAATAGATTCATCCAACGCATGATAAGAAATGCGGGAACGAGAACCGCACAAGGTGGTAGCAACTGTGTTGAAACAAACCAAAAATAGAGGTTGGCTGGGTTTTTCATCTTTCCAAATACAATTCTATAGGCTGCTGGTAAGCCAATAGCAAGACAAAGCAAAACTGAAATAACGGTTACCGACGCAGAGTTAGCAATATGAGAAAAAATCGTTTTATTAAAAATGATAGCATAATTATCTAAAGTAAATTTATCGATAAATAATGAGGGTGGAATAACACTTTCTTCGACCTTAAAACTGGTTACAACCATATAGTAAACTGGAAACACCCATGCAAAGCAAAGAATATAGGTCAGAAAGGTGACCATATAGTCTCCTGCTTTCTTATTGGTTGCCCGTATCATAATCATATCTCCAATCTTTTGATTTGTTTTTGAATAAAATTGAACATAAACATAATGATAATAAGAGACATCACTACCATAATAGTTGCATAACTCGCAGCCTGACCAATATCCCACTTATAATAACTGATTTTATATACCTGATATGGAAGATTCGTTGTAGTAAATCCAGGCCCTCCACGAGTAGTAACATAAATAAGACCAAAAACTTTAAGTATAAAGATCATCCCCAACATAGTTACAACTTGAATATGATAACGCAATGCAGGAATTTTTATCTGAAACAGAATACGTATACTACTGGCTCCATCAATCATAGCACTTTCAACCATTTCTTGATCTATTCCTTGCAATCCCGCCAGTATAATTAATACAAAGAATGGAGTCCACTGCCATACAATCATTATAATAATCGAAATAAACGCGTGTTGACCAAAGAAGTCAATTGGAACTGAATTAGACATTTGTGAAATATAACCAGCAATACCAAAAGATGGATGAAGTAATAGAGTTTTCCAGATAATACCGATTACTGCATCCATCATAAAAAATGGGATAAGAATACAGGTCCTGCACAGTTTTCGTAATGGAAATCTTCTGTTTAACAACAGAGAAAAGCAAAACCCAAGAATAAGGCACAAGATTAGGGAAAGTGCAGTTATTAGGATGGTGTTACCAATAATCCGATAGGTCTCCGGCGTCTTAAAAACCCACACATAGTTCTTTATACCTGCAAAAGACTTTCCCAAATCTGGACGAATTACGATCCATTTAACAAAACTCAAGAAAATAGTAGCAAGAAATAGGATCTGAGTTACTACCGCAACAGAAACAACTGCTGGTAAAGTAAGTAACGAATTAATTTTTAATTTCATAGTTTATTATGGCTCCATGCATTTATAGAATGAGAGATATCAGCAGATTTGATATCTGTTGATATCTCTCATTACTACCTCACTAATAGAAAAACAATTTTAAATAGTTAACATTGTTACTCTTTATAGTATCCTCCATCTTTTGATACCTCAAGTGCGGCTTTTTGACAAGCTTGAATTACCGATTCAAGGTCTTTAGTACCTGAAAGATATGCAGCAAGTTCTTGTCCCACTTGTTCTCCAAGTCCCTGGAATTCAGGAATTGAAACATATTGTACACCTTTATATGGTACAGGATCATATGTTGGTTTGTCGTAATCTGCATTCTTCATGGAATCAAGTGTAAGAGTAGCAAAAGGAGCTGCAGCCTGATAACTGGAATTTTCATAGGTAGAGATACGTGTTCCTGGAGGAGCTTGCTGCCAGCCAAGAGTCTCCCCTACCAACTTGATATAATTTTTACTTGTAGTCCATGTTATAAACTTAAATGCAGCATCTTTATTTTTAGAAGCTGACTCGATGGCAAGTGACCAAGCCCAAAGCCATCCAGTATTCTCTTTCTTTGCAGAGGGGGCTAGAGCATACGCAACTTTACCTTTCACTTTTGAGTCGGCACCTTCAAGAAATCCTGCAGCTACAGTTGCATCATACCACATACCAGTTCGTCCACTTGACATCAGAGCAAGAGCTTCGGTAAAACCAACACTTGTAGGACCTGGCTCACCTACTTCGGTTGTAATATTTTTGTAAAATTGAAAAGCATTTCGCATTTCCTGTGTATCAAACTGTGGATGCCATTTTTCATCAAACCACCTAGCTCCAAAAGCATTAATCATGGTTCCGAAAACAGCCATATTCTGACCCCAGCCCGGAAGACCACGAAGCACAATACCGTAGTTATTGTTAGCAGGGTCATGGAGGGCTTTTGCAAACTGATAGATTTCTTCCCATGTTGGAGCCTTTGGCATCGTCAAACCATGTTTTTCAAAAAGATCCTTTCTGTAGAAGACCATACTACTCTCACCATAAAATGGAATAGCAAACTGTTCACCATTTAGTGAAAGTGCACTGATAACTGGTGAAAGAAAATCATCACGGTCATATTCTTTCAGTTCGGTTGCTGACATTTTTTTAAAATATGGCTCTAACGAGACAATCCATTTGTTTACAGCCCAGAATGGGGTATCATACGTGCCAATGGTTACAATATCAAATTTTCCTGCACCGAGAGCAACATCCTGAGTGACTTTCTGTCGAAGTTCATTTTCAGGCAATACGATAAAACTTAGTTT
>CAZGIL010000031.1:1443-6683 GCA_964526265.1 Candidatus Woesearchaeota archaeon | reverse complement strand
ATAATATTGCCAAAGCTGAAACTTTAAACTTTGGTGGTATATGTGACTCTATTCGCAAGAATTAAGAAAATCCTAACCACGGACATCCGCAATCTTTCCTTGACCGACCCGAAGGCATGGGACAGGGGACTGTGGAATTTATACGGCAGTCAATCCCTCTCCGGTGAAAACGTCACAGAACAAACCGCGTTAACGTACAGTGCCGTCTGGAACGCCGTTTCCCTTATCTCCGGTACCATCGGCGCTCTCCCCCTTCACCTCATGCAGCGCAAAGGCAAGACGAAACAGATCGTTGATGACCGCAAGCTGTACCGCGTCATGCATGACCAGTGGAACCCTTACATGACCGCTATGGCCGGGCGTGAGGCTTTAATGGCCCACGTCCTTACATGGGGCAACGGCTATGCTGAAAAGGTCAGGAATGGTTACGGGGAGATCATGGAACTCTGGCCCATAACCCCGAACCGCGTCACGCCGTTCATGCAGGACGGCGAACTCGTTTATAGAATTACCATGCCGATTGGTCCGAACGTCACGCTTTCCCGCGATAACATACTACATGTTCCGGGGTTAGGCTTTGATGGATTTCAGGGGTATTCGGTCATTGCGATGGCCCGGAAGTCAATCGGCCTCGGCATGGCGATGGAGACCTTTGGGTCACAGTTCTTCGGACAGGGAACGAACCCTGGCGTCATTGTGTCGCACCCAGGCAAACTTTCAGCGCAGGGCCATGATAACCTTCAAAGCTCTTTAGTCGCGGCGCATAGCGGCCTCGGCAAAGCCCACAAGCTCCTCCTAATGGAAGAGGGGATGAAGTTGGAGAAGTACGGCATCCCGCCGAACGATTGCCAGTTCCTTGAATCCAGGCAGTTTCAGATTCCAGAGATTGCCCGATGGTTCAACCTCCCGCCGCATAAGCTGAAAGACCTTACCCGTTCATCATTCTCAAATATCGAATCCGAGCAGATTTCCTTTGTGACCGACTCCATCCTGCCGTGGCTGGTCAGGCTTGAACAAAATTACCTCATGCAGCTTTTGACGGACAGCGATAAATCATTGTCAGGATATGGCCGCCTTTATTTCAAGCATATTGTCGAGGGACTGTTAAGGGGCGATGCGGCTTCCCGGTCGGCATTTTATACCGTTATGCTGGATAAGGGCGTCATGTCGATCAACGAAGTCCGCGAAAAAGAGGACATGGACCCGGTGAATGGCGGCGATATCCACTTGGTTCCGATGAACATGACCACGTTGGAAAACGCGGGCAAGCCGCAGGAGCCGAAACCAGAACCCAAACTTATAGTTGCCCCGGAGCAGATTCCAAAGAAGGGCAATGGGAAAGATAAAGACAATCAACAGGAGGGACGGCCATGAAGCAATGGTATGAAATTAAAAACAAGGCGGATAAGGCCGAGATCTGGATTTATGAAGAAATCGGAGAGGATTTCTGGACGGGGGGCGGAATCACGGCAAAGAGTTTTCAAAAGGAACTGGCCGAAATCAAGGCCGGGCAGATCGACTTGCATATCAATTCTCCGGGTGGCCTCGTATTTGAAGGCATCACAATTTATAATCTTTTAAAACAGCATCCCGCGAACGTGACGACCTACATTGATGGTTTGGCGGCTTCCATTGCCTCGGTGATCGCATTGGCTGGCGATAAGGTAGTTATGGCCGATAACGGATTGTTCATGGTCCATAATGTCTATGGTGGATGTGTTGGAACGGCAAACGATATGCGCGGCTTTGCGGATCGACTTGATAAAGTCGAGGGATCGACAATCAAGGCCTATACTTCAAAGACAGGCAAAACGGATGATGAAATTAAGACTTTACTCGATGCCGAAACATGGATGACGGCGGATGAAGCCCTTGAAATGGGTTTTGTTGATGAAATCTCCGGCGAAATGGATATGGCCGCGTGCGCGAAGTTTGTTCCGGTTATGGCGAAGGCGGGATTCAAGCATATCCCGGAAAGTATTGCAGCGAAGAAAGAGAAGCCAACAGCAAAGGATGCGGAGAAGGCACTGCGTGATGCAGGGTATTCCCGTAAGCAGGCAAAGGAAATTCTTGCAAAGGGTTATCCCGGCGATCTGCGTGATGCAGATGAACCGGAGGTTCTGCGTGATGCCGAACCAAAGAAAGACCGCGTATCTGATTTGCTGACAAGGGCGGAGATAGCAGCACCATCACATTAAAACGAAAAAAAGGAGAAAAGATATGAAGACGATTGGGCAGTATAAAGAAGATGTCAAAAACCTCATGAAGAAGAGCACTGACATCGACGCGAAGGCAACAGCAGAAAACCGCGAATTGGCAGAGGCGGAACTTGCCCTGAAAAACGAGATTCTTGACACCGTCGAGGATCTTAACAAGATAGTTTCCACCCTGGAGCGGCAGGATCGGATCAATACGTCCCTGAGCGCAACGGCGGGCGCGGTTACTGTGCAGAGGAACACCACCGCAAGGACGGCAGAGGACAAAGAGCGATTCGGAAGTTTTGGGCAACAGATGGCAGCGGTTATGAATGCCAGTCGCCCCGGCGGCCAGATTGACCCGCGTCTTTACAATGCCGCCGCATCCGGCCTGTCTGAGACAGTCCCTTCGGATGGTGGGTTCCTTGTCCAGCAGGATTTCGCCGCAGAGATTTTGCAGGAAACCTTCGCAACGGGGATTCTCGCGTCCAAGTGTCGCCGGATTCCGATCAGCGGAAACTCCAACAGTCTCAAGATCAACGGGATTGATGAGACTTCAAGGGCCTCGACCCGTTACGGCGGGATCGTTGGATACTGGGAAGATGAGGCCGACCTCAAAACCAAGTCCAAACCGAAGTTCCGCAAGATCGAGTTGAACCTCAAAAAGCTGATCGGCCTCTGCTACGCAACGGATGAACTGCTGCAGGATGCCTCGGCGCTTGAAGGCGTGATCCGCCAGGGCTTCATTTCGGAGTTCGGATTCCTGCTTGACGACGCGATCATCAACGGAACCGGCGCCGGCCAGCCCCTGGGCATTCTGAATAGCGGATGTCTCGTTCCCGTAACAAAGGAAGTCGGGCAGAAGGCCGATACGGTGGTCACGGAAAATGTGATCAAGATGTATTCGCGGATGTTCCCGACCTCCCTCGCAAGGGCAGAGTGGTACATCAACGCGAATATCATCCCGCAGTTGTTCACGATGTCCCTTTCCATCGGGACGGGCGGCATCCCGGTGTTCATGCCCGCCGGCGGAATCAGCGGGCAGCCGTACAACACGCTGTTTTCGCGTCCGGTTATCGCTATCGAACAGGCAGCGACTCTGGGTGACGCGGGCGACATCATCTTCGCAGACCTCGCGGGCGGCTACATTCTCGCGGAAAAGGGTGGAATCCAGAGCGATATGAGCATCCATGTGCGGTTCATCTATGACGAAAGCGTTTTTCGCTTCGTGCTTCGTGTGGACGGGCAGCCTGTAAGAGCGGCAGCCCTCACACCTTACAAGGGTTCTGATACGCTTTCACATTTCGTTGTGACAGCGGCCAGAGCCTAACACATAACCGGGAATAATCCCATAGCAGCCGGGTAGATGTATCCCCGGCAAGAAAAGGAGGAAGAAATGAGTGCAAGCAGATGGAATATCGTAGAAGACGGGGCAATTGCTACACTGTATCGTCCGGTGGACATCGATACACTGGCGGGCGCGAAGTCAATTATGATCGTGCCGATGAGGAACTGGGCGCATGCGACGATCATATACAGCATTGGCGTCAACCCTCTGGCGGCGGGGGTGATAACTATCGAATCGGTGGACGCTTACCCCACGCCGGTCACGTCAACGCAGATCATGTTCCGGTATTACCGCTATGAGTCGAGCCAGCTACTTGAGGCTGGTGGGGTTCACGGCGCTCTGACCTGGACAACCACGGCGGCAGCGGGGCTGATCCCGGTGGCGGTTGGGGTTCCCGCCATGTACGTCATCGAACTGGATGCCGAGGAGCTTGTCGCGGGGCATGTCGGGTTCAGGATGTGCATTGCCGATCCGGGTGCGGCTTCAGTGGGTTCGGCTATCGCCATCCTCTCTGGGGCGCGGTACGCTGACAAGGGAGCGACGGCCGTGTCGCTGGTGGTCTAACCTTTAACTGGGGCGGGCGTCGGCCCGCTCCACCTTTAAGGAGGAAATAAAATGTCAAGAAATTATGCACCTTCAACGATTGATGTCATTGGCGATCTTCATTGCGGGCTTCGGTCCGAAACGGGAGTATTCGCGGCGGCGACCTATATCAATCATACGACACATACCGGGCAATGGGAGCTTTTCAAGGTCAATGGTCGGATTCTCCTCAAGCACCTGTTTATCGAAGCCATTACGGTATTCGGTGCGGGTGCAGCGGTTGTTTCGTTCACCTTCACCAGCGCCACTCCGGTCATTGCGGTGCAGGAAATCTGCGATGCCTGCGCTTCTATTGCGGCCCTTCCTCGGGGCGGCAGAATTGTGTGGCCCGGCGGTATTGTTGCAACCTTGGCAACCATCACGGTTGCGGCGACGGGTGGAGTCTCCGACTATACGCCTCCGGGGAATCCTCACTACATCGGTACGAAAGACGGCGTGGGGTACATCGGGATGCTGACGGCTACGGCGACCTTGGCAAGTGGAACTGCTCAGGCAGTCTGTTGCTGGGCACCATTGTCCGACGGTGCGTATGTTGAGGCGTATGCACTTCCGACGAGCATTTAATCAACCCCTTCTCGGCGGGCTGGCTTCTGCTGGCAGCCCGCCTTTAAGACCAAAAAAGGAGGTCTTGCAATGGCTCAATATCTTATCACAACAATCAAAAGATTCATAGGTTTATCAACGGACACGAAGGCCACAGACGCCCCTACCGGGTCAACCTTCCTTGAAGCGAACACCGGCTTCATGTGGATTTATAATGGGTTCACATGGGTGCCTAAAAACTTCATGCCGGATTCGACTGTCAATTACAAACAGATGAGCTTGAATCAGGCGACTGCGACCTATGATATCATGACCGCGACGGCGCAAGGCTTGTTTATTGACGCCGTGGTTGTTCATGTTCCTGATAACCTTTCGGCGGTTGCCGTATTTACCGGGATCACTGTCCAGACCGATGATGTGGCTCCTATTGAAATTCTGTCGGCGGCAGCGGGTGCGAAGGCGAATCTGACGGGTAACTTCTACCACGTATTCAGAGGACCGCGAGTATCGGCAGCGACGAAAAAGATTCAGTTGACCATCGGCGGGGCGAC
>CAZGIL010000031.1:0-1343 GCA_964526265.1 Candidatus Woesearchaeota archaeon | reverse complement strand
TTGGGCCATGAGGCCGTTGTGATTCTGAGCGCTGGAGAGAATGGCGCCACCGGGACGAATGACACCCGGATTGAGGAAGCTGACGTATTGGCCGGACCCTACACAGCCTGGACCGGGGGGGCGTTCGCGCAGATCACGACGGACGGCGCCGGAGCAACGGAACCGGATAACGCCGACTACAAGATTCAATACACCGGAACGAAACAGTATATCCGGACCGCCTCAAAGGTGCTGCTGGCGGCCTGCGAGTTCGGGACTTCAATCCTCGTGAATGAAGCGACCACGGCCGAAGACGATCTTCTGACGGCGATCATCACCTCGGCGAGGGAGTATGTTGAAGACGTGACGCGACGCGCCTTATTGACTCAGACTTGGTATTACTACCTTGATGGCTGGCCCTCTGCGAACTTTATCAAGCTACCCTTTGGGAACCTTCAAAGCGGAGGGCTGGTGATCACGTGGAAGGATACAGACGGGACAATCACGACCTTGACCCTGACTACCGACTATCTGATCGAAACGAATGGCGAAGGGATAGGCAGGATCGTTCTGCCCTATGGCGGGGCATGGCCTTCCGGGACGCTGTATCCCTCAAATCCGATCACGATTGAATTTGCCTGTGGCTGGACAACGGCGGCACTGGTTCCCTACAAGATCAAGGCGGCGATCAAGATGATCTGCGCTGATCTTTATGAAAACCGTGAGCATCAAAGTATCGGATCGGCGCAGATATACTTTGAGAACAAGGCAGTTGAGCGACTGCTTGCGAGCGCGAGACTATGGGGGGAGTTTTGATGAGGGCGGGCGAACTCAATAAAAGAATCGAGCTACAATATCCAACACGAGTACCGGACGGAATGGGCGGTACTTCCACGGTTTATGTAACAGCCGCGACGGTTTGGGCCGCAATCTGGCCTGTAAGCGCGAATGAGGTTGTCCGGGCGAATGCCCCTGTCATGGTCGTCAGTCACCGCATCCGGATCAGGTATCGAAGCGTGATGAAAGCCTCGTGGCGCATCCAGTTCGGGAATAGATATTTCAATATCGTTTCCATCATCAACCCGAATGCTGAAGGAAGGATACTCGACATCATGGTGAAGGAAAGCGCATGAATAATCTGCTCACAGCAGTCTATGGGAAACTTACCGGGTCCAGCCTGTTATCTTATGTCGGCGGGCGGGTGTATCTGGATCAGGCCCCGGAAGGGGTCGAGTTTCCCTATTGCATCTTCTTTGTCGTGACGGACGGGCCGGAGCGGACTTTCACGGACAGGGGGAAAAGCGGCATTATCCAGTTCAGCCTGTTCAGCTCATCCGAGAGCGCGACGGAGATCACGACCATGT
>CAZGIL010000030.1:5289-7138 GCA_964526265.1 Candidatus Woesearchaeota archaeon | reverse complement strand
GACCGTGGAGCGACGTTCGCTGCCGTAGCGGCCCTCATCCTCCCCATCCGCGTCGCGCATCATGCCCAGGCTCGGCGTCGAGGCCACCCGAAGGTCGGCCGAGATGCTTGCCCGCAGCCGATTGATCGACTCGGCGTAGTGCGTTCCTGGCTGCCGCTGGAACAGTTCCGCGGCCCCCAGGCAGAACTCCAAGATCGTGTCGCTGTGCTGCATCCCCCCGAGCGCGTAGGGCCGCACGGCGGAAAGAGCGTTGTCCAGGACTTCGTAGCGGTATTCGAGCGCGTAGGAGCCATCCGCGTCGGGCCAGATGAGGAACTCCCATCGCTGGCCCCCCGTGCCCGTGTGCGCCTTGTTGCGCACGGCGAACAGCCGGGGCACCCCGCTCTGTGTGGTCAAGGCTCTGCGAGCCTCGATGTTGGCCTCGTTGACTTGAACGAGGGGCTTGTTGCCTCCCCCTGCCTCGGTGAACCGGAAGGGCCTGGCGATGGCCGCGAAGTCGTCCGGGGCGTCGTAGTCGAAATCCGCGTCTGCCGCCGCCACGGAGAGCGTCCCTGTCGCCTCGAAGAAGCTCCAACGATGGGCGATCCTGTCGCCCTGGAAGGGCGAACAGGTGAGGAACCGCCGGTATCCGTCGTTCACGACGGCGGCGCCCTGCGCGAGCTGCTCTGCGGTCCACGTCGAGGTGTCCCACGGCCAGCCCAGCAGGTGTCCTACGCGCTGGAGGAACTCGGGGAAGCCCAGGGTCAGTGAGGATTCGGCCATCGGGTCGGCCTCCTACCGGGGGCCGACGGCGTACCCGTCGGCCCCCGGCGTGAGTGTAGGCTAGGCCAGGGTGGCGCCGACGCTGTGGATGGTCTTCCACTGGTCGCTCTGCCACTCGAGCAGGGCGATTTCGGCGGCGGCGTCGATGGTGAGCGTGTTCAGGTCGGTCGCGTCGTCCTGCTTCAGGGCGGTCGTGCAGGTGATCGCGTAGCCGGCCGTGGTCAGCGTCCCCATGCCGAGGAAGCCGACCCGCTGGCCCATCTCCGTCCCGTTCGCCAGCGTGGCGGTCGAGGCGGTGCCGAGGGTGATCCCGCCGAAAATGCGGGTGAAGCCCCACTCCTCGCAGTCCACGGCGGTCCCTGCGATGGGGCTGATCCACGTCTGCCCGCCCGACTCCGGGCCGTCCATGAGTTCGGCGTAGACGAGTTGTGGCACGGCGGGCCGGATGTAGATGGCGCAGTTGAGCGAGGAGGCGCTGGCGCCGTCGTCCACGAGGGTCAGGGCGGTGTCGCTGCCCACCGACTCGATCTCGTACTCGCCGATGGTGACGCCGTAGGCGCCCGCGACGATCACGCAGATGTCGCCCGCAGCCGCACCCGAGGCGGTCAGCCCCGAGGCCACGGTCACGGCGTCCGCGTTGACGGTCGCCACGCCCGCAAGGCTGGCGAGGAGCACCCCACCCGCCTCGGTCTGACGCAGCTTGGCCGAGCCGCGGCCGTTGAAGCCAGCCGCGGTGAAGCGCCCCGCGTCGGCGGAGAGCTTCGAGAACGTGAGGAAGCCGCTGTTGTTCGTCGCAGCCGCCCCGACCTCGATCAGGCAGAAGCTCCCGGGCCGCAGGATGTCAATCCACTGCCCGCTTGCGTCCGCCCCGTAGTCGCGGCGCGAGACCCCAGCGAAGCACATGCAGTTGCTGGAGTCGGGCACCTCGACCACCTTGCCACGCTTGCCGTCCGCGTCGGTCACGGTCCCGTAGGTGGGATCGTAGCAGAGGCCCATGCCCCTGCGGACCGCCGTGGTCCCGGAGAAGAACACGCGCTCCGGGATCTCCTTGAACTGGTCCTCGTGAATCGCAAAGTTTGCCATCGAA
>CAZGIL010000030.1:0-5189 GCA_964526265.1 Candidatus Woesearchaeota archaeon | reverse complement strand
TGCTCGTACATGTAGTCGCCCTTGTAGACGACCGGGTAGAACGTCCCGTGGTTGATCATGTAGATCGGATGCGTGGTGTCCGCGTCCAGCTTCGGAATCCACACGATCGGGTTGCGGTGGAACATGACCGTGCCGTCCATCGAGGCGATGTCGCGGCCCAGGTTCTCGTTCTGCCCCTCGCCGATGTCCGAGAAGGCGAGGTAGTTGGTCATGTCGGTGTAGATGCGGTACTTGTCCGAGATCTGGTTGCGATTCTCGGGGCTGGACACGGGGCTCACGAAGTTCGTCGTCAGAGCCGCGATCCGCATCTTGGCGATGGCCGACGCCTTCGAGATGGCGGTGAAGGTGAAGGCGTAGTTCTTGAAGTTCGGGTGCGTGGTCAGGTTGACCCCCGCGACCGTGGTGTGGCCAGCGGGCGCCCCGCCGTTGAAGCCGTCGGAGGCGTTCTTCACGATCCAGTACGGGATGCCGTAGGGATCGACCTCGTTGTCAGCCGCCGGAGAGGCCCATGCCTTGTCCTCAAGCGTGGCGGCCAGGCCGAGCATGGCGGCGAGACGGCGCGGCGTGATGATGTTGAGGATGCGGGCCGAGCCCTTGTTCCTCAGCATTTCCCTGCGCTCGTAGGCCCAGTAGGTCTGCGCCTGGCGCCAGGTGATGTTCATCGTGGTCAGCACATCCTCGATGTTCACCACGTCTTCCTCGAAGAGGCCGACGTGCTGCGCCGAGGTGGCCATCTTGTCCATGAGCGTCTTCTGGATGCCGATGCCGGTGTCGAAGGTGACGCGGTCCTTCTTCAGCCACTTCGACATGACTTCGTACTGCTGAAGGTCCTGGGCGATCTGCTCAAAGGAGCCGCGGCCCAGATCCTTCAGTGTCGTGGTTACGAGATCGGCAATGTCTTGGTCTTGCATGCTATGGCTCCTTCAGGGACGAGCCTTGCTAGAACTCGTCCTCGTGTTCCTTGTCGAATGCCTTGCTGTGTGCGATTGCCCGCTCCTCGGGATTCCGAGTGTCGCGGGGGCGCGTCGAGCTTGGCCGATGTGTCACTGGCTTGCTGGACTTGTCGAGCTTGTCGAGGACCTTGCCCTCGACCACCTTCTGGTAGTCGTCCAGGTGATTGTGGATCAATGCCCTGTCGAAGGCGTCCTTGAGCGTCCACACCTTGCCGCGAATGACGCCCTTCGCCACGCCCTGGTTGTGGGCGCTTTGCAGGTGCCTCGCGGTCGTGAACAGGGCAACTCGGTTGCCCTTGTGCGCCTCGTCGCTGATGCCGACGAGTCCGCCCTTGCCGAACTTGGACTCCCATGCAGGGTCGAAGCCGTCGAAGATGGCGTCGATCTCCTCGGTCGTCGGGCCATCCTGCCCGCCGCCTTTCGGCTGCTCGGCAGGGGCACCCTTGAGGGCTTTCGACACCAACTCCATGACCGACTTGACCGACTCCACGATGGCGGGGTGAACGCCCTCATCCTCCATCGCCTCGATCTTGGCCTGGAAGATGTCCTGGATGTCCTTCGGCTGCTCGTCTTGCTCTCCGGGCTTTGGCTCTTCGGAGGGCTTCACGGGCTGCACGAGGTTCGCGGCGTCGCGGGCTTCGAGGCGTAGGATCAGGCCATCGGCATCGTCGCCAAGGGCCTCAAGCTGCTTCTCGGTCAAGCCCACGTCCAGACCCCGCTGCTTCAGTTCCGCCGCCTCGGCCGCTGGGGCGTCGTCTACCTTCTCGTCAGAAGGCTTGGCGTCGTCCTTGGGCTCCTCAGCCGGAGCTTCCTCGTCGTGGGCCTGGGGTTCGTCCTCATCAGGCTCGACGGCATACTCCTCAGCGAGTGCCTCTTCTGCGGTCGGTTCGACCACCTGCACGTCGTCCGGCATTTCTCATTCTCCTGCCAAAGTGCCTATAGATTCCTGGAGTTCGGCGGGCACGAAGGGACTCGTGGCTCTCCGCCTGTCTCCGAGATCGATCTTGCAGCGCTCCCCGCGTTGGGGGTCGCCGTAACCGCCGTTCCTATCGTAGAATCCGAGGGCCTCGCAGTACCTCTTGCGGTGCTCGCGCGACCGCAGGATCGCCCTGCCCTGGTGGTCGAAGTCGGTTGGGACGCCGACCCGGGCCGCCTCGGCAATCGCCTCCTCACGTTGCGACGGCAGCACCCCAACGGCGTCGGAGTGGATAGGCCATGCCTGATCGCCCGTACTCGCCTGTGGGGGACGCAAGCGGAAGTCGGCCGGGATGTCTCGCTTGGCAAATCCGCCCCCCTTGAGGCCGATACGGCGCGGAGCCTTCCCGAGCGGGTAGACTCGCTCGTGAATCCTCCCATCGGCGTCGCGGTACGAGTAGATCGGCATGACCTGTCTACCTACTTCCCGCCGCACGCGATGGCGGCATTCGCATTGAAGACGGCATCCCGCACATGACGAATCGCCACGGTCTGGTCGGCGCACGCTGGCGTCAGCCGCACGATGGTCTCCGCGAGTGTCTTGCCAGCGGCACGCAATTCCTCGTACCGGGCCGGCTGGTCGGCCTCCGGCTTGTGGTAGGTGAACCAGTTGTCCAACGCTGCCTGATCGACTGCCATCGCCGTGTTCTCCTCATCTTCCTGTTGGTGCGGACAAGAGGCTGTTCATCAGCTCGCGGTTGGCCGAAATCGGCCGCCCGCTGCCCTCGTTCCGCCGCGTGTAGGTTCGATTCGTCACGCTCGGCTTCGGAGCCGAATCGGAAAGCTGCGGGGCCTCCATGCCCTCGCCGCCCGCCAGAGTCACGATCTCCGCCAACTCGGGCAGGTCGGCGTACCGCTCGAAGTAGCGGCAGATGGCCTCGAAGTTGATCTGGTGTCCCTGGGCCTGCAGCACGGGCATCAGGGGCTGCACGACTTCCAAGAGGAAGCCCTGGATGGCCTTCAAGCGGCTCGTCGGCGTGTGCCGCTGGCTCGCACAGGGCAGGACGTCGATGCTGTAGTCGTCCCACGTCCCCCGCTTGCTCATCGGCCCGAACGTCTCGGGCACGATGATGTCCGTGCCGGGCACCCGCTTGGCGATCTTGACCGTGCCAATGGGATCGTCCCAAACGTAGCGGGCGATCCGTGTGGTCACGGCTTTGAGCCACACGTACACGAGGTCTTGATACTCGGAAATCATCCGGCTCGCGCTCGACGCCATCAACTCCTCCTGGCCGAGCGTGTCCGCGTTGGAGCCCAGGCCGCCGATGCTGTCGAGGTTCCCCGCCATGTAGCTGAAGCGCTCGTAGATGTGGAGGAGGAAGGCCAGCGTCTCGCGGCTGACCCCGCCGAGCTTCATTTCCTTGAGGGCGTCAATGTGGTCCACCCGCACGAGGGACTGGTCGGGGGCCTCCCTGATTTCCTCGGCCTCCGCCTGGGCGCTCGACTGGTAGGCGAGGATCGTCCGCTCCTTGTGCGCCTGCCGCCCAAGCTTGGTGAACAGCCGGTTCGCCAGATCGTGCAGGTCCACGAGGTTCTGCATGGGCGAGAGGGGGAACACCTGGTCGGGCACGTCGATCAGGCCGAGCATGTAGTAGGGCGACTCGTCGTTCCACTCCAACTCGTTGAGGGGCTTCCCGCCATACTGGGCCTCATCCGTGGGGATGGTGATGTAGCGGCCCTCCAGGGGCAGCAGCACGGCCATCAACTCCACGAAGTCCACGTACTCGTCGTCAAACTTCTCCTTCTCGCCCTCCTTCTGCAAGCTCTTGTCGAGTTCGGAGCGTCGGTTGGGCTTGAGTTTCCCCTTGTGCTTGAAGGAGTCGCTGTCCATGACGGCATCGTAGGGCAGGCGGAAGAGGTGCCCCTCGAACGTCGCGTCCCGCAGGTCGCCCACGTATGGGTCGTGGAACCTGTTTTGCAGGCTGACGTTGGAGCAGAAGGGGCGGCCGTAGACGTAGTTGCGGCCTTCGCGCTCGAAGACCTTGCTCTGCTCCAGGGCAGTCATCATGAAACCGACCGAGAAGATGGCCGACGTAACGCACTTCCGCGTCTCGAAGCCGAACCGCATCTTCTGCAAGATGTGGTTCGTCGCCAGCTCGAAGGTGTAGGCATCGGGCACGAGTTCGGGGTCGCGGGTCGAGAGGAAGACGGCGGGCATGTCGCTGACCAGGTGGCGGCGGATGACGCTGGTAGCCAAGGCGAGCATGTCGAGTGGCACCTTGTCGTCCGCGCCGTCCGCGGAGTAGTTGGCGCCCACGAACTGCTTGACCATCCTGTCCATCGTCTGACGCTGGAACGCCTGCTTCTTGCGGGCGTCGCGGATGGCGTCGTAGAGGGCCTTGTCAAGCTCCTCTTGGCTGCGCCGCCGCACTCCATCCTTGGACTGCTGCTTCTCGTCGGCCATGCCTACCATTCCTTCCCGGCCATCGCCAGGCGTTCGGCCCGCTTCCGGCGGCTGTAGATGCAGTGCTCTGGGATCTGCCGGGCCTGCTCGGCCTTCCGTGCCCGGTGCAGGTCGCGCATCCGGTTCCACAGCAGGGCGTCGGCGATCACGCGGTCCCCGTGGCTCTCCTTCGCCCCGCTCGGGTCGTCGGAGTCCACGGCCTTGCTGTGTGCCACGCCTCCCCCGTCAATGAAGACGTACTCGCGGCACTCGTTGATCGCCTCGGCGGAGGGGTTCACCAGGTCGAACCCCGCCAATGCCCGGCGATACTCGCCCAGCAGGGCGAGCTTCACTTCCCCCGTGTTGAACCAGCCGTAGGCGTTCATCGCCCTGCGGCGGGCGTCCTGTGTCACACGGTGGTAGACCCGCGTGTAGCCCTTCTCCACCAGCGTCTTGCCGAAGATGACCCCCGGGCCGTTCGCCTCCCAGATGTCCTCGGGCTCTCCCTCGATGCCCCCGAACCAGCGGTTGATCACGATGCACATGGCCGCGAAGTCGTGCGGCATGATGCGGGAGTCGGCGAACTCGGCCACCTTCGCCCGAATCAGGGCGTCCCCGATGCTCGACACGCTGTTGCTCTGCCCGATGCCCTGCGCCACGTCCTGGGCGGCCACGTACAGCCCGTGCTTGGGAGGCGAGCCGCCAGCAACCTCGCTCGTGGTCAACTCGCACCAGAGCCGCAGATGCCCGTTCGAGTCGGGGATGAACCGTGTCGGCTTCAAGGTCACAGGGTCGAACTCAAGCCGGCCCTGGTGGATGGGCGGCTTGCAGTACTGCCCGATGTGGCGGTCCAGCACGTCGCCCTCGAAGAACATCCC
>CAZGIL010000029.1:0-8211 GCA_964526265.1 Candidatus Woesearchaeota archaeon | reverse complement strand
ACAAAATATTTATCTTTCCTTCAGAGAATTCTTCAATTATCTCTTTCTGTTCTTTTTGACTCAATCCTCCTTTTGATTTATTTGCTTGCCCTACGAAGACTTTTGCATTTATCTCTTCTAACTTGTTTAGCTTTTTAGCAATTATCGAGCCTGTTTCCCTAAATTGAGAAAAGATTATTATTTTTGTTTTATTGTTATTTTTTATTTCTTTCTGAACTATCTCGACTAATTTTCCTAGTTTTGGGTGTTCGAATCCCTTTGCAAGCAACTCAAGAGAATTTGTGTAAACATAATTAAATTCGGGTTTGGCTACGAGTTTTACAACGCCCCTGCTTTGTTTTTTTGCGGCCTGTTCGAATAGTGCCCTTAAATAAGAATTGAATCCTCCAAGAGTTTGTGTTTCTAATAATTCTATGGCGTGCTGGAGTTTTAATGCTTGGGCACACGCACTTGCTCCCAACATATAATTGAAATTTTTATTTCCCCTTGCGAGTGTTCCCATAATACTTTTTTGAAGTTTTATTAGTCCTATTTTTGTTGAGGGTCCGTAAAGAACCCCCTTAACTCTTAATTCCTCTATATAACGATTGAGAAGTTCGGTTAAGACGTGATGCATTTCTTGCATTACTGGAGGAAATTCCACTTCAACTTTTTCAAATTCTCTTTCATGAAGATATTGTTTAACATCTTCGCTTTCTCTCGTTCTTAATTCAACCTCTTCTATGTTTAAATTTTTACATATTTTTTTTATTTGCTCTGCTTCGCTTCCGGGAGAGGCGGTTAGTCCCAAGATTCTGGGATGAAGGGATTGCGATTGATACTTTTGGGAGACAAAGTTATAATCGTAGTTTTTTACACATCTGTGAGCTTCATCTTCGATAAGAAGACAAACATCATTTAAATCATAGAGATTTTTTCTCAAATCATTTGCTACACATTGAGGGGTTGAAAAAATTATATCTGCGGTTTGCCATATCTTTTTTCTCTTTTGTGCATTGATTGCTCCCGTAAATAACTGCATATCTCCGAATAGTTCTGGAAGGAATTTTGTGAATGAAACTAAATGTTGTTCTGCAAGGGGTTTTGTAGGAGCGAGGAAAACAACCTTTTCCCCTGGAAACTCTTTCATTCTTTCAATTGTTAACATTAATGCAATAAGAGTTTTTCCCAATCCGGTTGGGAGGACAACTAGGCAATTCTTTTTCATGCACGTCTCAAGAATTTTTTGCTGGTACTCCCTAGGCGAGATGTTTTTAAGATAGTCCATTTTTTATTTCTTTTTTACTGCGTATATTGCTAAAACGACAGAACAAAAAATTAATAACATTCCAACCAAAAAAACTGGATTAAATGCTGAAATGCTTTCGTTGCTTATCGTATTTCCGGTTATTCCCTGGTTAAGAAAAAAGAAGCCACCAATAAAAGCAATTACAGCAAAAAGTCCGGTAGCCTTCTTTGTTTTTAGCCAATTATTTGTTTCCATTTTAGATTGTGATTATTGTGAATAGTGCTGAAATTGCTATGATTGCTGTTAGGAAAATCCAAAGGGCAAAGCTTCCAAAAAATATTTTGTTTCCATCTAAGTCTGAGAGCGGGAGCATATTGAACAAAACAAACCATATACTGAGGAAAGTAAAGTTCATTATTGAAGGAAGTCCTATGAGATATCCTACCAAAGCGAAAAAAAGATTAGCGACTATTCCCGCAGCCGCAATTAAACCGATATGTCCTTCAGTCATTTCAGAGAAGGAATAGAGTCCATGTCGCTTTACTGCTCGCGATATTTTTGGTTTTATATCAAAAACTAGGGAAGCCATCCAAACTAAATATCCCTGCAAGAAAACAACAGAGATAAGAGGAAAGATTGCTCCCGCAAGAAGAGGGTTGGAGAAATGTTTTCTTGGAGAAAATCCGTATCTTTTTATTTCCCATATTCTCATTTCTATTTCTGAATCGTAGTAGCTTGCGGCTATCTTTTTTGCAGAAACATTAATAAGAATTATTAAAAAAAATGAGAGTAAAGTAAAGAGAAAAACCTTGGTGCTTCTAACGAGGCTTATTGCTAGGGTAAAGATAAGGATTATTATTGTTAAAGCGATAACCTCTTTCCTATTTAGCATGCATAATTTAGAATAGTTTTTTTTATAAAGCTTGTTGTAGTGGACTTATTTACTAAAAAACCTATTCCCGAAAGGATATTCAGCCGAACGGAAAAGTATTTAAATAATCCTGGTTCCTTTTAGAGTATGAGAATAAAAAAAGTTAGCGAAGTTATTGGTTCTAAGGTGTATACCGACTCTGGAGATTTTTTCGGGGAGGTTGAAGAAGCCAATTTACAGGATAATAAAATAGATGGATGGAGAATTAAAGTTGGTGGAAGTGTCATCTCTCTTATTGGGGGCGCTAGGGGAGTTATAATTCCGCACCATTTTGTTAAGGCAATAAGCGACATAGTCATAATTAATAAGGCGGCTTTACCAAGCCAGGAACCAGCAGGTGTTGACGAGGTTCCGGAAGACCTTATTTAAATAAAAAAAAGAGTGATAAATGGCAATACAAGAAACAATCTTTCAGAATTTCATTTTTAAAGAGTTTATTCTGCCATTTCTTTTAGTTTTCTTTATTGTATTTGCAGTATTGGAAAAGACAAAAATTTTTGGAAGTGATAAAAAACAACTTAATGCTATAACCTCTTTTGTTATTGGTTTGATTCTTGTTGGAGTTGCTTACCCTAAACAAGTCATTGGTAATATGATTTTGTTCCTTACTGTGGCATTGGTTATTACATTCGTGGTTTTGGTGCTTTGGGGATTTGTTATGGGTGAAGAAGGAAGAGTTCCAAAGGATGCAGAGAAGTGGCTCAAGTGGGTTATTGGTATTGTAATCGTTCTTGCGGTTGCGGTAGCAGTTATCTGGGCAACCGGAGTTGATTTCAAGATATTTAATTTCTTTTTCAGTCAGGGGTGGAGTAAGACTTTCTGGACTAACGTCATCTTCATAATTATTATTGCTGCAGCTATCGCGCTGGTTATAAGAAAAGAGAAGAAAGATTAAAGTACGAAATGTTTATAAATAATATTTGGTAGACTATTACAATGATAGAGAGTGTGATTAATTTTGCGTTTTACGGGTATTCAGGCGGAGCAATTGGGGATATGCTTTTGGTATGGCAAGAAGCAGGTTTTTTCGCTTATCTTTTACCTTTCTTATTAATCTTCGCTTTGATTTTTGGAATACTCTCAAGAATACATCTCTTTAAAGAAAATAAATTTATTAATGGAATAATTGCATTTGCGGTTGGTTTAATGGCTTTGCAGTTTTCTTTTGTTCCGCAGTTCTTTTCTGAAATTTTTCCCAGATTGGGAATTGGATTAGCTATCTTGCTGATTATTCTTATCCTTGCAGGAATGTTTATAGACCCGGATAGCAATGGGATGATGTATTCTCTTTTGGGGATTGGGGGAGTTATCATTGTCGTGATTTTGGTTCAGACAGCTGGGGCGGTAGGATGGTCGTCTGGATATTGGTGGTCGGCGAACTGGCCTGTTGTAGCTGGAGCGGTATTTATACTTGTTATAATTGGAATAATTGTGGGGGCATCTTCGGATAAGCCATCTACACCTTCCAACTCGGTATTAGCTCAAGCACTAAGGGGCACAGGCAAATAATTTTAGAAAAGAATTTATTTCTTAGATTTATGTGTTCTTCCACCAACAACTTTTCTAAAGGAGTCTTGCATCATATCCATTTCTTTTTTTGTGTTATCTAAACCTTTTCCGTAGGAACCAACTTTATCTAAGATGGACATCTGGAGATGGTCAAACATCTTTTCCATTCTTTGGAGTCTTTCATCAATATCCTTTAACTTTAGTTCTGCTATCGTCTTAAATTCATTTTGACTTTCGAGTTGCTTTTGTATTTTCTGCATTTTTTCTGTGAATACTTGCTCTGCTACATCTATCATTGTTTCGGTTCCTCCCGAAGAATAGCCTCCCTCTGCAGGTTGAGAGTAGTATTCTTGTTGCTGCTGAGGATCGTAATTCTGATCCGAGATTTCTTGTGTTTGTTGGTTTGCTTGTGGTGGTTCCATTATATTTTCTTCTCCGGTTACCGCTCTTTTTATCTGTGCTTGGCTCATTGCATCTTCAATTTGTTTCGGGGAAATACCTCTTTCTTCAAGAGCGGAAACTATTTGGTCATTTGTAAGACCCTGATTTCCCATTGCGCTTATTTCTTCAATGAGTCCCATGTTATTTTAAGGGTTGAAACATCTTGGCTTGTTTTGACAAAATTTCCAAGTCTTCTCTCCTTGCAAATTTCGAAAGTTCTTCCGAAATCATTTCTAAAAAGGTTTTAACCTTTTTCATACCCTGATTGAGTATCTCGACATCTTTTTTTATTTCTAAAAATTTTTTACTTGTTTCTTCTTTTGTTTCTATAAGATTTTGACTTATTAAAACTAATTGGTCTTTTAGGTTTCTTTGCCTTTCTTCAATTTCTCTTAATTTAACATTGAAGTCGCCATAGGCTTGATTATAATCCAGTTGTTCACCCTCCATAAATGAATTAGGCGGAGTGGGTTTAAATTTGTTGTGTTTTCTTTTTACCCGAGGCTCTTGGTTGTCCTATAACCCGCCCTTATAATTAATTTGAAACGGGCTCTCTATGTTTATTAATATAGTTAAATTACGAGAAGAATGTTAAAAGGATTTGGTTTAAAGTTGGGGGGGTTTGGAGAGTATTAAATAAAATGTTTTGTACACAAAACATTTTAAACTAAGTTAACTATTTCTTATAATCAAAATGGAGGTAAATTTTTATGCAGTTTAAAGCGGGAACCCCTCTTTACTCTTATGAGATGCAGAGAGAGGGGGAAGAGGATATTCTCTATGTTAATTATTTGGGAGCCCCCTTTGTTCCTAGTCTTGCAGACCACTCAGAGGTTATGGAGAAAACGGTTGATGCATTAATTGAAAATCCCAACGTTTCAAGGGTTGTTTTTGTTCAACAAAAGAATTATAATTATGATTTTAAAGAAACTTCTTTACTTCTTGAAATTTCCCAAATTTATATTCATTTAATCAAACAAGAGAAGGTTCTTTCTCAAGATAAACTTGCCCCGGAATTTACCGAATTTTTTTCTCAGAGATATAACGAGGTTTTTTCTGTACTTTTCTTATTGAGACAGGATCCTATTGCAGCCCATAATGAATTAAAAAATATTATCATCAGTTCAAAAATTCTCTCAGAAAAAATTGATCAGCAGTATAAATTTGACCAGAAAAATTATACCTCTTTTTTAGAAAAAATTTTCTTGCTCTTGGAAAAATCCAAGATAATTCAGCTTTCTAAGGGGCACATGGAAGGTTATAAAATAGGAGATAGAGAGATATATCACAAGATATTTCGTCCGGATGTTATTCCTAATTTTACTTTTACTCGTTTGGTTTATGATTTGCCTGATGACGCAGAGATAGTGGATCAGTATAAAATTGCACAAGAGAGTTTTGATGAGTCGTTGGTTACTTTATTAAGATTAAAAGGGGAATCCAAATTAGTTTATCATCTGAGTCCTCCGGAGAACTCCTTAAGAGAAGACCATCAACTTTTGCTTAATCTGGCAAAAGGAGTTATGATAGAGCATCAACCAAAAGCTGAAGAATTTACAGATACTGAAAGAACAAGACAGGTTTTTTTTAATATCTCAAAAGATTTATTGCAGGATTTGGCTCAGAGTAAGGGAATCCCTCTGGATTATGATATACTTAATCAGTTGGCTACAATTTTGGTAAGGCATACTATTGGTTTTGGGATGGTGGAGGTTTTATTGCAGGATAAAAAAATTCAGGATATAGTTTTGAATGCTCCAATCTCCATGACACGTATTTTTTTGAGGCATCAGGATTATGGGGAGTGTTCTACCAATATCCTCCCAAGCCAGGAAGATGTTGATTCTTGGGCGGCAAAGTTCAGAATGATTTCTGGAAGGCCCTTAGACGAGGCAAATCCAATACTTGATACTCAGCTGGGAATTGGTAATGTGAGAGCGAGAATTGCTATAATCCAGCAACCCCTTTCCCCAGATGGTTTAGCATATGCTATAAGAAGACATAGAGAGGATCCTTGGACTCTTCCACTTTTTATTAAGAATAAAATGATTAATCCGTTTTCTGCGGGGCTTTATAGTTTTTTGATTGACGGTGCAAGAACAATTTTGGTTGCTGGAACTCGTTCAAGTGGAAAGACATCTCTTCTTGGAAGTCTAATGCTCGAGATTATTCCTAAGTTTAGAATTATTGTTATAGAAGATTCTCTTGAACTTCCTGTTGAAAGTCTTAGAAAGTTGAATTATGATATTTTAAGAATGAAGGTTAGAAGTGCTTTGTTAAAAACAACAACAGAGGTTTCTGCAGATGATGGGATAAGAACAAGTTTGAGGTTGGGAGATAGTTGTTTAATAATCGGTGAGGTAAGAAGTGTCGAGGCTAAGGCTCTTTACGAAGCGATGAGGATTGGTGCTCTGGCGAATGTTGTTGCGGGTACAATTCACGGAGCCTCGCCTTATGGAGTTTTTGATAGAGTTGTAAATGATTTGGGAGTTCCTGCAACTAGTTTTAAGGCAACGGATATAATTACTGTTGCTAATCCGATAAAAACTGCGGATGGTTTATCTTCAAAAAGAAGAGTCTTGCAAATTGCAGAGATAAGGAAACATTGGAGGGTTGACCCTCTTGCTGAAAAGGGCTTTGTTGATTTAGTTAGGTATAATGTAGAAAAGGATGAGCTTGAGCCAAGTGAGGATTTAATCAACGGAGATAGTGAGGTAATAAAAGATATTGCTTCTAATGTAAAAGGATGGGCAGGAAACTGGGATGCGGTTTATGATAATATTCTTTTGAGAGCTAAAATTAAAAAAGAGTTGGTTGATATTTCTTCCAAGGTTGGAGACGAAAAACTTTTGGAAGCCGAGTTTAATACGCTTTCAAATCACATGTTTCATAAAATTTCTAGCGAAATAAGAGAAGAAATTGGATTGCCTTTATCCGAGAGGGTTTTTCCAGAATGGCAGAAGTGGTTGAATACGGAAATTAAAAAAAGAGTTATTTAGTTAGATTTATTAATTGGTTTTGTTTTTGTAATTTATTAAAAGATGACTGATGTAAACGAGATTCTTAACAAGCATGCAGGAAGAATAGAGGCGCAAATGGGGGAGTTTGAGAGCGATGCGGGCTTTAGTAGAAGTTATCAAATTTTTAAATCAGAAATGGCTCCATCTCTTTCAAGATATGAAAAATGGTGCAGAAGTCTTGGAAGTATTATTCAACTTAGGGTTTCAAAAAAAGATGAAGAAAGAGTAAAGAAACATCTGAAAATTGCACATCTGGATACTGAACCCTGGCAGGCGTTAACTCTTTCGGTTATGTCTTTTCTTTCTGTTTTTTTTATTGGACTTATTATTTCTGTTGCGGTTGTTTTAATAAAAGGAGATATTGGAAGTTTTCCGTGGATTTTTTTTGTGTTGATGATTATGCTTTCTTTGTTTCTTTTTTATTTTATGAATGGATATCCCGAAAGATTAGCAAATAGGTGGAGACTGAAGGCTTCTTCTCAGATGGTTCCGGCTATTTTGTATATTGTTGTTTATATGAGACACACCCCGAATTTAGAGAAAGCGGTAGAGTTTGCTTCGAGGCATCTTCAAAATCCGCTTGCATTGGATTTTAAAAAAGTATTTTACGATGTTGAGGTTGGAAAGTTTTCTACGATAAAGGAAAGTTTGGATAATTATTTGGATACGTGGAGAGATTATTCTACCGAATTTATTGAGGCATTTCACTTAATTCAAAGTAGTTTATTTGAGCCGGGAGAAATGAGAAGAATTTCTATTTTAGAGAAAAGTCTTCAGGTTGTTTTGGACGGTGTTTACGATAAAATGCTTAAATTCGTTCACGATGTTAAAAGTCCTTTAACAAATGTTTACATGTTGGGAGTTGTTCTTCCTACCCTTGCGCTTGCACTTTTGCCTCTTGCTTCAGCTATGCTTCAGGGAATGATACAATGGTATCACGTTCTAATTTTATTTAATTTGGTTGTTCCCTTTTTAGTTTTTTTCCTTATCGATAAAGTCCTTTTACTTCGTCCGGGAGGGCACGGTGAAACTTCTCTTTTGGAACAGAATCCCCTATATTATAAATATAAATCAAAGAAACC
>CAZGIL010000028.1:2777-9375 GCA_964526265.1 Candidatus Woesearchaeota archaeon | reverse complement strand
TCGGTTTAATCCATGCGGATACAGTCAATCCTCCACTTAAGATGTCTGCTTTATCCCCCAGAGTTATATAGTCCGTAATTGCGTCGAATGTGAAAGCTCCACCATACTTCCCTGTTGCATTCCAGGTCGGCATTGTCCCCGCAGTTGCATTTCCTAAAGTACCATTATTTCCATACAAACTTAAATCTTTAACACAAGAAGCCCCCTGTGTTGTGCATTCATCCAGTTCACTTCTATTATCAAAGTTCATCATCAATACAAGAGAGTCATTATACATCGTGTAATTTGTTCCGTTGCCTTGCACACCATCTGGTGCCCAATTATATTTCACTTGCCCTAAAGTCGCCTCTGTTATTGAGATATTTATTTCTACGGAAGTATTCGAAATTATCGAGCTATCATTAAGTGTTGGAGGAACAAAATCAATTAAAGGAATAGCATAAATTAAACCAATTAATAAAATTCCAATTAAAGCAAAAAGATATTTATTCCTTCTGACCTCTTGTTTACGAACTTTAGGTTGTGACCCTTGGGTTATTAGGTTACCCATATTTTCCTCCAATAACAATTTTAATTCTTTTGCCCACATATTCTCTGGGAATAATGACATGTGCCCCAGTTCCAAAATCAGAAATAACTCTCTCAAGAATTTCTCCAACAGCGATTATTTTAACTTTCTTGCCAGAATATTTCTTAGAAACAATAATATGTGCTCCAGTCCCAAATTTAGAGGCAATTTTCTCTAGAATGTTGTCTCCAGATAGTTTAATAATTATTTCAACCCTCTTTTTAGGCATATATATTAGATATATATGTAGTTTATAAAGTTTTTCTGAGTGGAATCAAATAAAAACATTTAAATAATCTAAAGTATACCTATTATTGCTTAACTTCGGTTAAGTAAGGGTGTTGGTCTTCGGATTTTCGCCCTTTTATTTTCTCTAGAAATTAATAAATAAAAAATAAAAATTTATAGAACTACATAAATAGTTCTTTTAGTGCCCAAGCAAGCAGAACAATCCAGACAAGGGTATAAAGCCAGCTCTCTTCCCAGATTCTGCCTCTCTTAATTGCTCCCTCTATTTTCTTTATAAAATCTCCCACGTAAGGAGCAAGCCCTATAAGTAAAAGAGCCATGACAAATGCCGTTACCGCCAGAATTTCAACGATAGTCATTCCCGCTCCGATTAGATAGTAAAGAACAACCGCCGCTAAAATTAAGCCGACAAGTTGAGCCAAGGCTGGCTTCTTGTAGAAACTCTTAGCAAAATTCATCCATACCCCAGGATTAACCAAAAGTATGAGCATCTTTACTGTCGCTACAATAATCACCACCAAAGCAATTATCTCTATCGATGTAAATGTCATTTTTTTACCTCCTTTTTCAATTCTATGAATTGGAACCGCAGCGAAGCGAGGACCACGGAGGTAACCCTTTACCTCCTTTTGAATTTTATTATTAAAATTTAACTATGTAAATTTTATATTTACTTTTCAACCTTTTTAGTCTATTCTTATTAAAGGATAATGGTTTTTATAACTTACGAAAAAGAATATAAACTCTCCTCTCGTTAGGAAATTATGAAAGGAGGTAGATATGACAGCAGAAATTTTTAGTAAGTGTGCTGAACTTTTTGAAGGAGGAAACATGACAGAGATTATGTCTCAGTGTCCTGGAGCATCGGCTTTTGCAGGAGGAGTGATGGGAGCTTTCGTGGCTTTAGGAGTTTTCCTAACCATCGTATTTGGATTAGCAATCTATGTATACTTTGCTCTCTCGTGGCAAGCTATTGCCAGAAAGATGAAGCACAAAAATCCTTGGCTCGCCTGGATACCATTAGTAAACATCGCGTTGATACTTCAGCTTGGAGGAATTGCGTGGGGTTGGATTTTCCTATTGTTGATACCAGTTTTAGGATGGATAGTATTATTCATCTTACTGATTATCGCAACATGGAGAATTTGTGTCAGAAGAAAATATCCTGGATTTTACAGCCTTGCATTAGTTATTCCAAAAGTTGGAGGAATCTTATACCTAGTATTAATCGGATTCCTTGCTTGGGGAAAAAAGAAATAACTTAATTTATTTTTTTTATTTTTTATTTTAAAACACTCGCCTTGATTATCTTGACTTCTTCAACAGGCCTATCAGATCCATCTGTTTGAACCTTTGCAATTGCATCAACAACTTCCATCCCCTCCACTACCTTTCCAAAAACAGGATGTTTTCCATCTAAGAAATTGTTATCCACCAAATTTATAAAAAACTGGCTCCCGCCAGTGTTAGGTCCCGCATTTGCCATGCTGATTGTTCCCCTATTGTTTTTATCAATCCCAGTTTTCGTAAACTCATCTTTTATGTTGTATCCTGGACCACCGCTCCCGGTTCCAGTAGGATCCCCTCCCTGAATCATAAAGCCATCAATAACCCTATGGAAGATAACTCCATCGTAAAACCCCTTCCCAACAAGTTTCTCAAAATTACCCGCAGTCACAGGCATCTCAGAATATAATTCGATAACTATTTCTCCTTTACTTGTTTCAAGTTTAACTCTAACATTATTTTTTCCCATCATCATATACCCCGCAAGTAGTATTATAACAATTATTATGGCTGTTATAAATATTATTTTTTTACTTTTCACCGTTCCATACCTAAGAAGGCCCTTGTTTGTGAAAGTAGTTCTTCAGAATCTTCTCTAATCATTTTTTCTACCTTTTCTCTTCTATCCCCAATAACAAATTTATCATATGCCGCTCTCCAAAAAGTTCTGAAGGTCGAAACTTTTTTATCTTTATACTGTTTCCTATAATCATAAACTAAATATCCGGACACACTCAAACTAAAAGAACCCTTAACAATTCGCTCCCCATTTTGTTTTATTGTTTCCGAAGGGTCAACAAAAAATTTCAATTTTATCTCTGCCTTGAAATAATCCGTAATCTCCCTTGTTGCTGCCCACTCAACTCTTACAACTTCGGTTTTTGTTAGGGGTTCCATAATATTTTTTTCTTCAATAATTAAGTAGCCTCTGTCTTTTAACCAATCTCTCACAAAATCATAAACCTTGGTTATTTCAAAATCCCCTTTATACTGGATTTTATTAGATATAAGTTTCACCTTTTCTGGCATAATTTAACTAAGAAATCGCTTGTTTTAAAACTTTTGAATTCAAAAGTTTTGGGGGATGTCTAGAAAGGATTAAAAACAGATTTCTCCTTATGCTTCTATGTTTGAGGTGTTGGTTAATCCGAAAAAAGCCCAGGAGAAACCCTGGTTGTTATTATTTGTGGGTATCCTCTACGCTTCCCTTTCTTTTCTTATAGTCAATTTTTTCTTTTCGAGGGATGTTATCCTTTCAAGATATTCTGGGCTCTTAATGGCGATGTTTGCCTCGCTGTTCTCTATTATTTTTGTTTATCACTCAATTAAGTTGGATGAAAGGGAGAATTTGAAGGACAAGAGTGAGATAAAAGCAATCTTGCACGATTGGAAGATTCTTTCGATGTTCCTCTGGTTGTTTCTTGGCTTTGTTATTGCGTTCTCGTTCTGGCAGATTGTAATCCCCTCGGTAGCAAATTTCAACTCCCAAACAGAAACTTATTGTGTCCTGAATAATCCTCTCCAGTTCAGCAGTTGTATAAGTAGCAGTGCGAACCTCACAGACACCTTGGCAGAGATAAGCACAATTCCGAAAGGTAACTTTCTTTCAATCTTTTTTAATAACGTTTATGTTATGTTCTTGGTAATTATCTTTTCACTTATCTTCGGAGCTGGTTCAATATTTATTATTGCGTGGAATGCGAGCATAATCTCTGCAGTAATCAGCCTCTCAATAAAATTTCAGCTCTCAAATCTTCATCTAGGTTTGCTTAGATTTATGGTTCACGGATTGCCTGAAATGGCGGGGTATTTCATTGCCACGCTGGCAGCGGGGATGACCAGCTTCGCTGTTATGGGGTTCGTAAAGAAAAAACTATCTATGGATAATTTGCTTAAGATTATTCAGCGTTCTGCAGTATTCCTGCTTGTAGGGATTGTTTTGTTAGCACTTGCAGCACTAATAGAAATATTTATTACTCCTATCCTTTTTTAAAGAATTTTAGAATTATTTCTTTCTTGCTTTTCTCGCCCTTCTCACTAACGGGATTGTTACAGCAATACCCATAAGTCCAAGGATTACTATAACTCCAACTACTATTGTCCAGGTTGCTCCTATTGCTCCAATAACTGCACCAGTTATTCTTGAAAGGAATCCCTGACTTGCCTCTTCTGTTGGTGTTGGTGGTTCGGTGGGCAATCCGGGAATAGTGGGAACTTCGGCAGAGCCGGATGACGCCACAACCCTATTTCTATTATTATTACTATTTCTCACATTTACACTAACGGTATCTCCTCCAACCCCCCACAATGAGAAGTGGTCTGTTAATGCCCAAATATAATTGTCGGTTGTGTTTACCCCTCCATCGGGAGCTGTTCCATCATTTCCATCATAAATTTCCCACGCACTTGTTGCGGTGTTGTAGTAATATAATCTTAAACTTGATTCAACCAATCCCGCTGCGGTTACCTCCGCATCGGTGTAAAAAACCTTAATCAGCGTGCCTGCCATACCCGCATCAACTGCAGAGTCCGCTTCAATACTAAACCACTTTCCAAGAGCAGAGCCAAATGCAGATGTTCCTGAAGGCTGACTTGCGAAGTTAGCAACTGAAACTCTTCCAGAAGTGCTTCCACCCAGATTAACTGAAAGACCTCCAATACTTGTTTCTGTTCCAGGAACTACATTATTGTTTGTGCTGACATCATCCGCGCCTGTAGGTAAAATCTTCAAAGATTTCTCATCAGAAGAGTAACCGTGGTTGTCTCCTGCATCTACACTTAGCATTATCATATACTCTCCAATGTCAAACTGATTTGTATCAAAAGTAATGTTGTAAGTGAAAACTCCGTTTGAGTATCCGTTCTGGTATCCGTACCCGTATCCATAACCATAGCCGTAACCGTAAGAATTTGTATTAGAGATTAACTCAACTTCCACCCCCTTAGCTGAACAATCAGAGCTTGAAGCATCAATGGAAAATCCGCATAACAAGACACCATCAACAAAAATACCAACCGGGTTAGGCAAGGGCATTCTCTCGTTCGTTCTTATGTTTATTGTAGCAGTAGTAGAAACACTATCCCCCTTTGTTACACTAGAACTAAAGCCATCAAAATTAATGCTAAAAGCGTTTGCGGGTCCGGCAAGGATTAGCAATCCAAGAACAAAAGTCGTTACAATTCCTGCAATAATCTTGGTAGAATGCTTCTTCCCGACTTCCTTCAATCTTACCATATTTTTATTATTCATTTTGTCTTTATAAACTTTATGAAGTTGTACTCTTTCAGACAACTCTCCTTTTAAATGTTACTATTTCTGTGTTACTCCAAAATAACAACATGGAAAAACTATTTAGGAACAAAAACTCTCTCGATTGAGAGCTTATCTGTAATTTTTTTCATTTCTTTTAAAAAAATATTTTCATTCTCAGGCAGTGTTTCGATAAACCCGGGATAAAGTAGCTCTCCCCCATACTTCTTTAATAACCCATAATTCCCCTGTTTTCCCGACAATAAATAATTAAATCTTACCTTATCTTTCTTCTTTAAATTTCTTAAAATATAGGAAATTCTCAGTTTTGGGATTAATCCGAAATTTTCTGCGAAATTTTTTTCATTAATTAGGCTTTTTCCGTTAAATAAAATCCCCTGGCGTGCAAAATTTCCTTTGTCAAAAAAAGAGTAAAAATCAAAAGATTCTATATGGATGGGTAATTCAACTTGCTTTTTAATTTGATTCTTAATATCCTGCCTTTCTTCAAGCTGTTGTTTTAATGGAATTTGATAAAAAATTACAGCAATATCTATATCATTTGGTTCACTTTCCTCTAAAACAGAAGAGCCAAATTGAATAATATCTAAAACATTCTCGCTATAATTTAATTTCAGCTTTTTCAGCCATAATTTTTGCATCATCTTGAATTACCTCCGCAAGCTCTTTGGTTAAAGATTGGATATAACTATCTTGATAAAAAGGAAAATCTTTGTCAACTAAATTATAAATCTCGGGGAACTTCTGTTGCAAAGTTCTAAACCTGTTATTATGAGATGAAGGAGCCACTCCTGTCTTTTTTAGTATATAAACATCAACGAGGGCAATTAAACTTTTAAAAAACAAAACAACTGCAGAGTTATATTTTCCTTTTTTTAGTTCATCGTTTCCAGAGCTAAAATACTCTTTAGCATTATTCTCTAAAATCCCCTTTTTTTCTTCGTTCATACCAGATAAGAATAACCTCTTAATTTATAAATCTTTTCTTACCAGGTAGACTTTATTACCAAGTAAGAAAAATCCCCTGTTTTCTGAACTTTTTCTTACCATATAAGAAAAAAGTATACATCAAATTTTGTGTCTAAATTCCACATTTTCGTAGGGTTTAAATATAGATATTTGCTTTTGACGGGATGAAAGGCAAGATTGAATATTCAATTGTTGTTCCGGTTTATAACGAGGAGGGGAATATTCCTCAGTTGGATAAAGAAATTAAGCAGATT
>CAZGIL010000028.1:0-2677 GCA_964526265.1 Candidatus Woesearchaeota archaeon | reverse complement strand
AAGGATGGAGTTGGAATTAACTTATTATCTAGAACTGGAAAGTTATTAAGAAGTATAATTCTCAAAGACCCAATCCATGATTCTGGTTGTATGCTTAGAGTTTACAAAAAAGAGGCAATTAAGACCCTTGATTTGCAGGGAGAGATGCATAGGTATATTCTTGCTTTATTAAAATGGAAAGGGTTTAGAATTGGAGAATTAGAAGTTAATCATAGGCCAAGGATACATGAAAAAACAAAATATGGTTATAGCAAATCAATAAGAGGATTTTTGGATTTAATGTATATGTCTTTCATACAAAAGTATTATCAGAGACCTCTGCATGCTTTTGGTTACCTATCGATAGTTTCCTTCGTTTTGGGGTGTTTTAGTGGGGGATACTCTATTTATCAAAAAGTGTTTCAGGGTTTAGGATTAAATAGAAATGGTTGGTTCTTCTTAGGAATCTTTTTTATGTTGGGGGCATTAATGCTTTTCAGTTTTGGAATTTTAATGGACTTATTAATTAAGATATACTTAAACACCTCCCAATTTGACAAAAGATATTACATTAAAGAGATAATTGAGAGATAAAGGATAATAAAAAAGAGTGTAGAAAATCTAATAGGTGTAACAACAATTGTATCACTTTAAAAAGATAGAGGTATGCATTACTAATGAAAGATATTGTGCATTACTAATAAAAACCTTTAAGCCAATAGAAAGAGCAGGCGGGTGTGAAAAGTGTAACAAAAATTGTATCACTTTAGACGATAAGTGTAACAAAAATTGTATCACTTTAGAAATATTTAAAAACCCCATTTTCCTTAAGAAAGCATGAGAAGAGAAGACCTATATATGGTGTTGTTTAGGCAGCAGAAAGAATTTGAAGAAGAAGACGCTTCTTTAGTAAAAAGAGAATTGTTAAGCAAAGCATTAAAGTTAACTCCATTAAAACTCCCAGTAATAATAACAGGAGTGAGAAGATGTGGTAAATCAACACTTTTAAAATTAATTAAAGATGAATTAAAATTAAAAGAAAAATCTTACTTATATGTGAATTTTAATGATGAAATGCTTACCAACTTTTTAATTGAAGATTTTCAGAAAATACTCGATTTTTTAGATGAGAATGAATATTCAGAAAAATGTTTTTTGTTTATCGATGAAATCCAAGAAGCAACTGGCTGGGAAAAGTGGATAGACAGGATAAAGCAGAGGCATGTGATTTTTATTACTGGTTCAAACTCCAAATTATTAAGCAAGGAAATATCAACAATTCTTACTGGTCGTTCTGTAAATCTGGGTCTTACCCCCTTTGGGTTTAGAGAATTTTTAACAGCTAGAAGTATAAATCTTGATAAGTGGAAATTAGATTCAAAAGTTCAATCAAAAATAAGAACAGAATTAAAAGAGTTCTTGGAAATTGGAGGTTTTCCAAAAAGAGTTGTGTCTGAACAGAGCGTAATTCTTTCAGAGCTGTATGAGAATATACTTTACAGAGATATTATCTCAAGATTTAATAAAAATCTTATAAAGTCCATAAAAGAGATTTCTGCTTATTTATTGTCAAATCCTTCTAGCCTAATTGGAATAAGAGCATTGTCTAAAATGGCAGAAATAAAGAATATTTCTACTGTAAAATCAATTTTAGATTCATTTGAAGGTGCTTTTTTATTCTTTTTTATAAACAAGTTTGATTATTCAATCAGAAAACAGACGCAAAATCCTAGAAAAGTCTATTGCATTGATAATGGTTTTATTTCAACACTGGGATTTCGAACCTCCGAAAATAAAGGAAAAATGCTTGAAAATCTTGTTGCGATAGAGCTAAAGAGAAGAGGCAGGGAGATATTTTATTTTCAAGAAAAGGGCGAATGCGATTTTGTCATAAAAGAAGGCACAAAAATTACTCAGGCTATTCAAGTATGTTACGATTTAACAGATGAAAATAAAGAAAGAGAGTTTAATGGGCTTCTTGAAGCTCTGGATAAATTTAAATTAAAAGAAGGTTTAATCTTAACCTACAACCAAGACGACCATTTTGAACTAAAAGGAAAATCCATAAAAGTTATCCCCTTATGGAAGTGGCTTCTTGAGTTAAAATGAAACCTAGAAATAAGAAGTTAAGAATTCTTATGTTAAATTATGAGTTTCCGCCGTTGGGGGGTGGAGCATCTCCTGTTTCTTATGAAATTGCAAAAGGTTATGTTAAGTTAGGGCATAAAGTTGATGTTGTTACAATGGGTTTTAAGGGGCTGAAAGAGTTTGAAAAGAAAGATGGAATAAATATTTACAGAGTTCCCTGCTGGAGAACAAAAAAAGAAATTTGTCATCCTTGGGAACAGTTAACCTATATTCTCTCAGCAAAAAAGTTTCTTAGAGAACATATGAAAACTCATACTTACGACATAAATCACACTCATTTCATAATCCCAACAGGAATTATCAGCCTCTGGCTAAAAAAGAAATATAACCTGCCATATATTGTAACCAGTCACGGGAGTGATGTTTTAGGTTATAATAATAAAAGAAGTTTCAAGTATATTTATCCATTCATAAAAAGTAAATGGAAAGAAATAGTAAAAGAAGCAAAAATTGTAATTACTCCTTCTAAATTTTTACAAAACAAAATTAAAGAAATAACAAAAGAAGGTAAATTTGCAGTTATTCCAAACGGGATAGATAAAAACAAATT
>CAZGIL010000027.1:0-10111 GCA_964526265.1 Candidatus Woesearchaeota archaeon | reverse complement strand
ATCTCTGAGGTTTACGCCACTTCTTTACAACAATTGTAAAACCAATTACTCTTGTGGTAAAATGATCTCCGAGCTTTTCCAGTATTTTCTCCGAGGATTCTTTTACTGTTTTTCTATCTCTGCCCGCAGATTTCATTACGGAAATCTTAACATTTCTATACTTTTCAAAATGATTTTTTAAAGTAATTATAAAATTCTCGGTTACTCCCTGTCTTCCAAGTTGAACCCTTCCTATTGATTGTTTTTCTGGCATAAGAATTCCTCAATTTCTTTCTTTTTAACTCTTATCTCTTTAAACTTTTTAACACCAAAAGTTCCGGCTTTCATTAATTTTAATTTAAAGATATCGCTACCCAAAAAATAGTGAACAACAACATCCCGTTTATTATCTCTCCAATCCTTGCTGTAACGAGCGCAAAAAACCGCGGATTCTTTTATATCCTTGTGTGTCGTTTTTCCCTTTATGTTAACAAAGGGACTGCCCGGTTTTGCCGAGTGCAAAACAACTTCATTCTTTTCAACCTGTGCGACAAGTTTCTCATTGTTCTCTGCCGATTTCCCTGCTAGAACTTCTTTTCTCGAACTTGTTGTAAATGTGCGGAATTTCATATCAAGAAAAGAAAAACCCTCTTTTTATTTCTTTGCAAACCATTCATCAACAACCCTCAGGCATCTCTTTTGGTCCCCCCATCTAAGGGTTCGGAGAGCTTTCTTTATTCCTTCCCACTTGTACGCAGAATGTTCTCTTTTATCCAGTTTTACTTTGCCCTTTTCTACTTCAACAGCAAATAACCTCCATGTCTGCCCTATAAATGGTGCCCTGTCTGAGAATCTTTTTTTATAAAGATATTTTCCTGCTTTGTTAAATTTTCTTATCTTTAATGCCTTTAATCCCGTCTCTTCTTTTACTTCTCTCTTGATTGTATCAATAATTCTTTCACCTTTCTCAATTCCTCCCTTTGGAAATTCCCACCCAATCCAGTGCAGTTTTCTTTTCAGAAGAAGATACTCTATTCCATTTTTTGTTTTGGCGTAAACAACAACAAAAACCGCTTTTCTATAAGCTTTTTCCATAATTAACTCCTTTCAGTATTTTCAGCTTGCTGTATTTTTGTTTTATTTTTTGTGAAGAATTCTATTGCTTCCGCAAGCTCCTTGTGAGTTTTGGCATATTCTTTAATATCTATTTTTTTGAGATAAGCTTCACATGCCTGAACTAAAGCAGTTGCTCCAGCTCGTGTTCCCTTAGGATGAGCATGGCATCCCGCACCCATTGTGGTTATGAAATTAATACTTCCCATTACATCGATAAATGGTTTTAATAAAGTTGGATTTAACCCTCCCGAAATAATCGGGCAGCATTTTTTCATGCCTCTCCAGTTGTCATCCTCCAAAATAGTGTGATGGGCAATATCTTCTTTTACCATTCTTAAAACATCTTCATCTTTTTCTGGGATTCTTGCCCATGACTGGTTGAAAAAATGCCCCTTTGCAGCAAGATGCAGAATATTATTTGCTGCTGTAACATCTTCTTTAGGCGAGCCTTTCATTTTTCCAACTCCTGCAGTTCCTGTATGAATTCCAGAAGCACCCGCTAAACGAGCAAATTTAGAGAGAACCAAAACAGAAAACCCAAACGGATTTTCAGGACGGGTAAAAGCCCCGTGAGCAGCCCTGTGAAAATGTATGAAAACATTTGGATATTTTCTCCTTAATGTCTGGACTGCCATCCATCCTGCAGTAATCCCATCAATTAAAAAAGCATAACTGCCTTTTTCAAACCCTTCGTTAATTATCATTTCGCATCTTTCAATCATAGTGTCAAAATCAGGAGCAGAGACATTAAATGAATGAACTTTTTTGTTTCCTGTTTTTTTAACTGCCTTGTCCATGGCTTCTTTTACAAACCGAACCATTTTCTTATATTCGCAAAAATCCTGGTCTGCTTGTGGCTCGTCGTTTTTGACAAAATCACCTCCCCCCGCCCAGAAATCGTAACAAACTTCTGCATATTCTGCTGCAGTCAAACCTATTTTTGGTTTTATAATTGTTCCGAGTATCGGCCTGCCGTAAACACCAAGGTAATTCCTCATATCTTCTATGGTGTAACCCGGACCATCGTAGTGCTCAAGCATTGTAGGGGGGAACCAAACATCAAGCAATTTCAGCGCATTTACTTCCTTCATTCCAAGGACATTTCCAACAATAAATGTAAGAATATTCTGCACATTTCCTCCTCTGTCAAAAATTCTCCACGGATATGCAATCCAAACAAGATTTTTTTTCAAATCAACTTCATAAACCAGCGCATTCAATTTTCTTGAAAAAGGCGTTTCGGTATTAACCTTAAAGTTTGTTCCTGTTGAGGATTCTGCTGCAACTTCAGAAGCCGCCTGAAGAATATTTAGGTTTCCTCCGGGAAGCAAGTGGAATACACATAGGAGATACTCCCCGTTTTTTGGGTCTTTGAGGTTTAAATTAACATACGCTTTTTGCTTATCGTTCAAACTTGAAATAAGTTTTTTAAGTTTTGAACTTTCCTCCTTCATAGAACTTTTTTTTGCCATCTCTTTTTATTATAATTATTTGAGTTTATTTAAACCTTGCTTATCCTAGCCCCTTTTTCAGTATCTTCAACACCAAATCCCTTCCCCTTTATCTTATCCCTCAACTCATCCGCTCTTTTCCACTCTTTTTTTAATCTTGCAGTTTCTCTTTCATCAACTAACTTTTTAACCTCGGCAGGAATTTTAATTTCTTCTTTCTTAAATAAATCTAATCCTAAAACCTCGTCCATCTTTGCAATCGTTCCAATTTTTCCCTCGGCTTTTTCATCTCTAACCAAATTCCATAATACCTGCAGTGCCTTGGGCATATTCAAATCGTCATTGATAGCTTTTTCGAATTCGATTAAATATTTGTCGTTTGCATCCTCGTCTTCTTTAAGTTCCGAGATTATCTTCTTTAACCTTTGATAAGTATTTTTTGCAGCTTCAAGATTTTCCAAAGAAAATATCAGTTGTTTTCTATAATGGGTTGTTAGATTGAAATATCTAAAAACAAGGGGATTAAATCCTTTCTTTTCCAATTCCGAGATTGTAAACAACCCCCCTTTAGATTTAGAAATTTTCTCTCCTTCTTTGTTTGTTAAAAAGTTTCCGTGCATCCAAAATTTAACCCAGGGCTTTTTACCAAATGCACACTCGCTTTGGGCAATTTCATTTGTATGATGAATTGGGATATGGTCTATTCCTCCAGTGTGAATATCAAATTGTTTCCCAAGATATTTTGAAGACATCGCGGAACATTCAATATGCCATCCCGGGAATCCAACTCCCCACGGAGAGTTCCATTCTTGCTGTCTTTTTCCTGGAGATTCAGAGAATTTCCATAGAGCAAAATCGGTTTTATTCTTTTTATCCCCCACATCTATCCTCTTCCCTGCTTGAAGTCCTTCAACATTCAGCTTAGCCAGTTTCCCATAATTTTTAAATTTGGAGGTATCAAAGTAGATTCCATCAGAGGTTTTGTAAGTGTAACCCTTCTCCTCAAGTTTCTTTATTAAAGTAATCTGCTCTTTTATGTGCTCAGTTGCCTTACACCAGATGCTAGGTTCTCCAATATTTAATTTTTTAAAATCATCTCTAAAAATCTTCCAATAGTAGTTTGCAATGTCTTCTGCCTTTTTTCCTTCTTTCGCGGCCGCCTTTTCCATTTTATCTTCTCCTTCATCCGCATCTGAGGTTAGGTGTCCAACATCTGTAACATTCATAACTTGCTTCACTTTGTAACCATTATATTCTAAAATCCTTCTAAGAATATCTGAAAAAAGATAGGTTCTAAGATTTCCAATGTGTTGATACCAATACACAGTGGGCCCACAGGAATACATCCCCCCTTGCCCCTCTTTAATCGGTTTAAAGATTTCTTTCTTTCTTGTTAACGTATTATACAATTTCAAAGGCATGATTATCCCAAGAAAAACCAATTTAAAAAACTTCTTTAAACGATGGTTACAAAGACTTTTCCAGAAGTATATAATGTTCCAGCATCATAAACGTCTATTTTGTAGGGAATGGTACATTTTGGAGCGGCTTCTGGGATTGTGAATAATATTAACTCCGGAATTTGCATTCTCTGGCTTCCTGCCAGATTAATTTCTCCCCTCTTAGCTAAAAGCCAGGCCTCAGCAGAAGTTTTGCTTATTTTACATTTATCTTGTATATCAAATAATCCATCAACAGAGAGTTCATAAGTAAACGCTTTCGCCTCTAGGTTAACATTTTGTAGAGAGATTGCAAATCCTTGCCCTTGGGTTCCTTGTTTTATCTTTAATTTATAATCGGAAGGGTAAATCGCCATCCTTAGATTTTCGTCGTTGGAAAAGAGTTCATCAATTTGACTATTTACTTTTTCCCCAATTTTATCAACGCTATTTGTTCCAGCAGTAAAGATACTCCTAACCAAAATCAATCCAAGAATTAAAACAGTTACCAGCAGAACTATCGTTACAATTGTCCCAATAGACATTTCCATCGCCGCCTTTTTTTCTTTGGTGAAATTCATTTTGTTATTATGCTGGTACCAAGCCCTTTAATATAGTACCATACACTAACCAAGTTACTCCCCACACAATAATACTTAACACTATACCAATTATATTTAATTTTTTACCTTTTTTTGTATAGGAATTATTCTCTCTCTCAATCATTAATCCAAACAATCCAAACAAAATTCCCTGTATTGGACTGAAAAAAGCACTGATTATGCTAAACACCCCAAGAATATATTTCCCCGTACCCATAAAATCGCTAAATTCCATTTAATTAATTCCTCCCAAATTATTTAAAATTATTGCGGTTCTAATAGCAAGGGTAATAGCAACTAGAATTCCCAGACCACTAATCCATACAGCAAATGAACTAATTTTTTTAATCTTCTTACGGACTGTTTCTTCCGATATCTTTTTTTGAAAGAATAAGCCAATTATTCCTAAGATTAAACCATAAAACATTATGCTTGCTGCACCAAATAAACCATAAAGAACCATCATGACTCCTTGGATATCACTACTAATTCCCGAGATAACAAAATTATTAATTAGGATAGAAATTAGTTGAGTTAAACCCATACATACAAAAATCAAACTAATTATTCCTAAAAAATAAGAAGTGATTATCCTGTTCCCACCGCTAGCCTCTTTTTTATCTGCCATATTCTGTTTAGTAAAATTGTCTTTATAAAAGTTATGGGGATGGGGGGAATCGAACCCCCTACACCATGATCTTCAGTCATGTGCTCTCCCAATGAGCTACATCCCCCTAAGAGATAATTATTGATATGCACTTTTAAATGTTATTAAAAATATATAAACTTAATTTGCAGTTTGAAGAACTACCCTCGCCAATCCGTCTATCGCCTTTCTTGCCTTTCTTTCTACTAATATATCTGTTCTCACAGTAACTTCAACGCTGTACTCTCCTTTCCTTCCTGAAGGAGGAAGTAAGTCTCTTTGAAATATTTGAACTAAATCTCCAAAACCCCCCTCATTCGTCCTGACAAGACCATGTTTGTTAGAATAATTATCTACATACTCAATCAGTCTGTTGTATTGTTTTGCGGTTAATCCTTTAAAGATTATTACCGTTGCATCCATGTTTTTTTATATAAAATTGCCTATTTAAGAATTTGTGTTTATTTATGTATATTAAAAAAATTTGTAAGTTGGGAATAGGCCACCTTCTGTCGTTCCCCGTTTCCCTAAGGACGGACGGAACGTGTTAACATTCAACTAAGCCCCTTAAAGGGTTGCATCGGTTGAGATGCTCGTTTCATCAAATCTTTCGTCTCGCAGTTCCACGCAAGTTTCATAACTCAACGAAAGCTGTGTCGTTTCTGTAACAGAGCTTTGCCTCGCGACAATTTGGTTTTCACCAAACAACCTTTAATGTGATGGGCGGACCTTCCTCAAAACCTAGAAATCATTTATTTCGATTTCTTGATAATTTAATATCAAAGTTCCGAAGTTAACTACCCAACTTACAATATTAACGAGAATTGGAGGTTTTTAAGGGTTTCGATACACATATTTTGTAACTACTAATAAGATACAGCATAATAAAAAGATTTATAAATAGTAGTTTTATATAAAAAGCATGGTAGAAGTTAAAGATTTTCAACCAGCAAGAGAAATGCCTGAAACTTTAGTAAGAGTTCCGGGTTTAATAACAGACGGAGCTTTTGCAGAAGCGGTTCTAAGAAAATATCAAGAGCTTGCAGGAAGTAATGCTAATTTTAGATTTAATGGGAGAGGTTCAAATGTTTTTATTACAGGATTGGTTAATAAAGTTTTAGAAGATTCTGGGTTTAGAGTCGCAGTTCCAACTGACAGAGCTTACGAAGAGATTTTTCCTTTAATTAAAGATAAATTTTATACCGATTTTAATGCTTTAGATGTAAGAGCAAAGAAACCCGTTCGTAAAGAAAATGTTGAAATTTGGAATAGGGTTATCGAATTAGCAGAGCAGAGCTTAGGTAGAAGTCCGCAATTCCCGTTCAGAGTTCAGGGATTTTATTGTGTTCCAGATGAAACTAAAAAAGGTTATGAAGCAGGAATAGAACCCGCTAAAAATTTCAGAGTTATTGAAGATGAAAGATTAAGTTTACCAACCGAAACAAAGTTTAAAGAATTAGATGAGAATGGAATGATTGTTCCTTCGAATAAGGGTTTCACTTTGTATGCTTTAGATAATAGCGTGTCGAGGGTTTGCCTGAGCGGCGGTGGTTACTTGGGTTCGGACTACGTCAACTTGGCGGATTCCTACGATACTGGTCGGGTGGCGTTCGTGGACGCCGAAGGCGTCGCGTCAAAATTTTCAGTAGACAAATATTCGAAACAAGTTTTGGAAGCATTTAAAGCCAAAGTTAAAAAGGCAGAAAGTGTAAGGGATGGTGCCTTGTCCGCTTTAGAAAAAATATAAAAAGACACTTTTATTTAAAAAATTCCTAGCTAACTCTCGCAGAGTGGCTGGGCCACACGCTCTTTTATTAGTGCTTATTCGTAAGCCAGTAAAATACAACCTTAACATTTAGTAGCTATGTGAACTATGAAAAGGCGGTGCTAATTGGTAAAGGGGCTACTTTCATTGTCGAGGGTTTACCTGAACAGCAATGGTAACTTGAATTCGAACAACGACAACTTGGCGAATTCCAACGATAATGGTCGAATGACTCAGTCAGCTAGGATTATAGTGAAAACTTACAAAAGACTTTATGATAAAATTATTTGTTTAGAAAATATTACCCTTGCTTACAAAAATGCAAGAAAAGGTAAAACTAAAAAGAGATATGTTAAGGAATTTGAAGAAAATTTAAAACAAAATTTACTTCAGTTGCAGGAGGAGTTAAAAACCCAAACATACAAACCAAAACCCCTAGTAACATTTATTTTACGAGACCCAAAAACTCGTAAAATTTCTAAGTCTGATTTTAGAGACCGGATTGTTCATCATGCTGTAATTCAATTAATTGAACCTTTTTTTGATAAAAGTTTTATTTGTGATTCTTGTGCAAATAGGAAAGAGAAGGGAACCTTATTTGCGATTAAGCGATTTGAGTTTTTTAGAAAAAGGGTAACACATAATTTTACCGGTAAGGCTTTCTGTTTTAAAGCAGACATAAAACATTATTTTCAGGAAGTTAATCATCTCGTCTTGATTGCTCTCCTTGAGAAGAAGATTAAAGATAAACAAGTCATTTGGTTGGTTAAACAGATTTTGGATAATTCTGCGAATTCGTTGGGGGGGGGGGCGAACGACTTTTTGTACTAAAGGGATGCCCCTTGGCAACTTAACCTCACAGTTTTTTGCGAATGTTTATCTTAATGAACTTGATTATTTTATTAAGCACCAATTGAAGGTAAAATATTATATTCGATATGTTGACGATTTTGTTATTTTAAGTAAGTCTGAAAAACAATTGGAACTTTGGAAAAGAGAAATTGATATTTTTCTTAGAGAAAGATTGAAAATAGAACTTCATCCGCAAAAATCTAAGATAATTCCTCTTTCCAAAGGTATTGATTTTGTTGGCTTTAGAAACTTTTACCATTTTAGGCTATTAAGAAGGAGAAATTTGATAAGAATGTTGTTTAAGATAAGAGATTGTAAGGCAGGAGATTTAAGTAAAGAAAAACTTCTCGAGAGTTTTCAAGGATGGAATGCTTATTCAAAATGGGCTAATTCTTATAAACTAAGAAGAAATGTAGTAAAAAGTATTTACTCAAATTAAAACATAAAGTTAACCCAAAAATTTAAATACTACTTGGTATTACCTAATACTACAATGGAAAATGTTAGTTTAAAGTTGGAAAAAAACTTTTTGCATGCAATAGAGGAAATTATGAAAAAGCACAATTACGTAACCAAAACGGAATTTATTCGGGAATCAATTCGTGATAAAATAAGAAAGTTGGAAGAGAGAGAGATAGTTGAAGACAGAGATATGATGAACCAGATTCTTGCGAGCGAAAAAAATATAAAAAAGGGAAAAATAAAAGCGTTGAAATATTAGTATATTTTATGAGTCCCAACAGCTTCGATAATTATTTGTTTTTTTATCTCATCAATTATATAGATAACTCTAATATTTGAACCCAACCAACACGCATACTTTCCGTCCAATCTCCCATGTAATTTGTGAGCCCCATTCGCTCTGTATGGCTCTTCTTTTAAACTATCTAATTTCTCTTTAATTCCTTCCCTTGTAGAGATATACTCTTTTAATCTCTTTTCAGTTTTTGAATTTGCAGTAAATAAAAGATACATTAAAATTAATACGTTTAACTAACTTAAAAAAGTTATCTTCAAAGAAATAATTTTTCACTCGAAACAAGCAGTAGGATAATCTTTTAAAAAACATCAATAAGGCTTTTAGTAGTTATATGCTGAAATAGTCGCCGAAGCTTCTATCTTACACAATAACTCTATCAACGTCATCTTCTTTGACGGCCTTAGTTGTCTCGTTTTGCGGATGGTTTCGAGCTTAGATGCATTCAGCTCTTATCCATACAATGCGTGGCTATGCAGCCTGCCATTTGACAACTGCTCACTAGAGGCATCCGACCGTAGTTCCTCTCGTACTATACGATCGTTCCACTCAGACAACAACACACCTAGTAGATATTATACAAACTGTCTCGCGTACCAATTCTATTCTTTCGAAATAGGGTGGACTATACCATCATCCTTCTCTTGCGAAAAGGAGATCGACGTATTAGCTTTGTTCTTTTAATTAACAAAACTCTCAGCATAAAGCTTCAGTCTCTACGGGGATAAAATTTGACTTACAAACTCATGCGTGATTTTTCTCTTCTTGGAATAATTAATTTTTTTAAACTCATCTACGAGTTTACAAATTTCTAAAAAATCTTTGTCAGATTTTTTATTTTCTAATTTATCAATTATCTCAAGCCCCAAAACAATATGTCTTTGTTTCAGTTTCACGTATGGTTTTAGAAGTGTTAGTATTTTTTTCACTTCCTTAGATTCAACTATTGTATAATCACTAATTCCGGTTTTTCTATCTCTTATATAACCAGATTCAAATTTTCTCTTTAGCCATTCAAGAATACTTCTGTTGGTTGTATCTTGATAAAAAGCTATAGAAGTTCTAATTTGAAATTTCTGTTTATAATCCGGTCTTTTAATTATCTGGAAAAAGATGCTTCCATCTCCATCCAAAAAACCAGCAATATATGCAATTTCTAAATCTGTCAAAATCATCTTCCCTCGGTATTACCATAGTTATTTGCTTTTTATTTCCTTGTTTTAATCAAACAAGGACAAATAATTTTAGGTTTCACCGATATGAGTCGATTTTATTTTTCGTGTCCTTACGAACACGCAACGCCGCTTAAAAAGGGGTAAAATTCCGTTGACGTTCTTAACCCAGCTAACGATCCCTTTTAATATGTGAACTCCAGCACCCTTGCACGCTTCTGCACGCGCAGGATAGGAAGAGCCGACAGCGAAGTACCAAACCGCCCCGTCAATACGAACTATCGGGGGCGACAAGCCTGTTATCCTTGGGGTAACTTTTCTATCAGACACGG